>DATMJE010000409.1:0-3627 GCA_035553995.1 Usitatibacter sp.
ACCCACCGGATCCACGCCGAGATCCGCGAATTTCTTCCTCACATCCGGCATCGCGAGCACGCGCTCGATCGCGGCATTCAGCTTAGCGATCACCGGCTTGGGCGTCGCCGCGGGTGCGACGATTCCGCTCCAAGAAAGCGACTCGTAGCCCTTCACGCCGGCTTCGTCGAGGGTCGGCACGTCGGGCAGCCCCGGCATGCGCTTAAGGCTTGTCACGGCGAGCGCGCGCAGCTTGCCCTGCTGCACGTAAGGCAGCGAGGAGGGCGCGTTGTCGACCAGCATCGTCACATGTCCCGCCATCAAGTCGGTGATCGCCTGCGAGCTGCCCTTGTACGGGACGTGGACGATGTCCACACCCGCCATCGACTTGAAGAGCTCCGCCGAAAGGTGCGTCGAGCTGCCCGCGCCGGACGAGGCGAACGTGAGCTCCCCCGGCTTCGCCTTCGCAAGGGCCACCAGCGCGGCCACGTTCTTCGCGGGCACGTTCGGATTCACCACGAGGATGTTGGTGATGAGCGAGGTGTAGCTCACGGGCGCGAAATCGCGCTGCGGATCGAACGGCATGTCCTTGTAGAGATAGTTGTTGATCGCGAGGACGCCCGTGGTGCCCATGAGGAGGGTGTAGCCATCGGGATTCGATTTCGCGACCACGTCGGCACCGATGTTGCCGCCGGCACCGGCGCGGTTCTCCACGACGAAGGTCTGCTTCAGCTCGCCTTGGAGCTTGTCCGCGAGGATGCGCGCGACCACATCGGTGGATCCACCGGGCGCGAAGGGCACCACGATCCTCACCGGATGGTTGGGATAGTCGTCCTCGGCCGAGGCGGCGGGCAGGGCTGCGAGCAGGATGGTCGCGAAGAGGGCAGCGAAGCGCATCGGCATCTCCTTGTGGGCAACGGCGAGGATAGCGGCATAATTCGCGCGTGAGCCAGCCCCGAGACCTTTTTTCCGCGGACGGTGAGGTCAACGTCCCGCTTGCCGAGCGCCTGCGGCCGAAGCGCGTCGAGGACATGGTGGGCCAGCAGCACCTCCTCGGCGAGGGCAAGCCGCTGTGGGTGGCGCTGCGTGCGGGCAAGCCCCATTCGATGATCCTGTGGGGCCCGCCGGGCGTGGGAAAGACCACCCTCGCGCGGCTGATGGCGCACGCGTTCAACGCGGAATTCATCGCCATCTCCGCCGTGCTCGCGGGCGTGAAGGACATCCGCGAGGCGGTCGAGCGCGCGCGCCTTGCCCGCGACCAGTACGGGCGCGCCACCATCGTCTTCGTGGACGAGGTCCATCGCTTCAACAAGGCCCAGCAGGATGCGTTCCTGCCCCACGTCGAGTCGGGCCTCTTCACCTTCATCGGCGCGACCACCGAGAACCCGTCGTTCGAGGTGATCGGCGCATTGCTCTCGCGCGCGCAGGTCTACGTGCTCGAAAGCCTCAGCGCCGCCGACCTCGACAAGCTCATCGAGCGCGGCTTCGATGCGGAGTCGGTGGACTCCACGGCGGATGCCCGGGCGCGCATCGCCGAATTCGCCGACGGCGACGGACGCCGCGCGTTGAACCTCGCGGAGCAAGTTGCCCAGGCCGCACGGGTCGAGGGCAAGCGTGGCGTGGATGTCGACTTCGTGAACGCGGTCGCACAGCGCGCGGGCCGGCGCTTCGACAAGGGCGGCGAGCAGTTCTACGATCAGATCTCGGCGCTGCACAAGAGCGTGCGCGGCAGCGATCCGGATGCGTCGCTCTACTGGCTGGTGCGCATGCTCGATGGCGGCGTGGATCCGCGCTATCTCGCGCGCCGCATGATCCGCATGGCGAGCGAGGACATCGGGCTCGCGGATCCGCGCGCGCTCGATGTCGCGATCACCGCCGCCGACGTCTACGAGCGCCTGGGCACGCCTGAAGGGGAGCTCGCACTCGCGGAATGCGTGGTCTATCTCGCGGTGGCCGCGAAATCGAACGCGGTGTACGTCGCCTACAACCAGGCGAAGGCCTTCATCGCGGAAGACGGCACGCGGCCCGTTCCGCTGCACATCCGCAATGCGCCGACGAAGCTCATGAAGAACCTGGGCTACGGCCGCGACTACCGCTACGCCCACGACGAGGACGAGGCTTATGCCGCGGGCGAGAATTATTTTCCGGATGGCATGGCGCGGCCGGAGTGGTATCGGCCCACCGATCGCGGGCTGGAGTCGAAGATCCGCGAGAAGCTCGCGCACATGCGCGAGCTCGATGCCCGCGCGAGGAAGAAACCGGAATAAGGCACCTATGTTGCATGTTCGCGGTCGAGCCGACCGCGTCTCACCCCCCAGTCCATCCCGAGACGGAGATCCCCATGACCCATCGCACATTGGTTGCCGCCCTCGCTTCCTGCGCCATCGCATTGCCGGCCGTCGCCAGCCTTAAGGCGGGCGACACCGCGCCGCCGTTCGAAGCCCAGGCCTCGTTCGCCGGTGCAGCGAGCCCTTATTCGCTCAAGCAGGCCCTGGCGAAGGGGCCCGTGGTGGTTTACTTCTATCCCTCGGCCTACACCAGCGGGTGCAACGTGCAGGCGCATGCCTTCGCGGTCAACCACGAGAAATTCGCCGCCGCGGGCGCCAGCATCATCGGCGTTTCGCTCGACAGCATCGGCCGGCTGAACGACTTCTCGAAGGATCCGGAGTATTGCAACAGCAAGTTTCCGGTGGCCTCCGATGCCGACGGCCGCATCGCGAAATCGTACGATCTCTCGGTGAAGGACGGCCGCGCCGGACTCAAGGACACGCGCGGCGTCGATATCGACCACGGTTTCGCCGAGCGCACCACGTTCATCGTGACGCCCGACGGCCGCATCGCCGCGACCATCGGCGGCATGTCGCCCGAGGCCAACGTCGACAAGGCGCTCCAGGCCGTGCAATCGCTGAAGGGCGGAATGTAACGCCATCGCGCGCAGCGCCGGCCCCCGCCCGGCGCTGCGAATTCAAGCTGTGAGAAAATAGGCACATGCGGTACGTGCCTCGATTCCTCGCGTCCTCTTCGCGCCGATCCCGGTAAGGGATCGCGTTCCTGGTCGCCCCGTCGCAGGACGGGGCCTCATCAATCGAACCGAAATTGGGCCCCGGCCTTCGCCGGGGTGACGGATATTTCGCCGGGGTGACGGATATGCTGGACATTCAACTTCTTCGCAAGGACCTTCCCGCCGTTGTCGCGGGCCTGAAGCGCCGCGGCGTCGTCTTCGACGAGTCGGCCTTCCGCGCGCTCGAGGACGAGCGCAAGAAGCTGCAATCGCGCACCGAGGAGCTGCAGGCGAAGCGCAACGCGCTCTCGAAGCAGGTCGGCATGCTGAAGGGCAAGGGCGAGGACGCCTCGGCCGTGCTGGCCGAAGTGGGCGGCATCGGCGACGAGCTCAAGTCGAACGAGACGGCGCTGGCGCAGCTCCAGGAAAAGCAGAACGGCTTCCTGCGCACGATCCCGAACATCCCCCGCGCGGAGGTGCCCGAAGGCAAGTCGGCCGACGACAACGTCGAGGTCCGCCGCTGGGGCGAGCCGCGCAAGTTCGACTTCCCGGTGAAGGACCATGTCGACGTGGGCGGCCCGCTCGGCCTCGATTTCGACACGGCGGCCAAGCTCTCGGGCGCGCGCTTCTCGGTGCTGCGCGGCGGC
>DATMJE010000410.1:0-6951 GCA_035553995.1 Usitatibacter sp.
TGTCGAACAACGCGCTGTACGAGAACGACGCGGTGCTGCAGATCCGCGTCGCATTCGACAAGGCCGCGCGCACGGTCACCGTCTCCGACAACGGCATCGGCATGTCGCGCGACGAGGTCGTGCACAACATCGGCATCCTTCGCCTGGTCGCCCGTGAGGGAGCGGAAGAACTCCCGCGTCCCGGAGCGTGCGATGGTGCCGATGTTGTGCACGACCTCGTCGCGCGACATGCCGATGCCGTTGTCGGAGACGGTGACCGTGCGCGCGGCCTTGTCGAATGCGACGCGGATCTGCAGCACCGCGTCGTTCTCGTACAGCGCGTTGTTCGACAGCGCCTCGAAGCGCAGCTTGTCGGCCGCGTCGGAAGCGTTGGATATCAGCTCGCGCAGGAAGATCTCCTTGTTGCTGTACAAGGAGTGGATCATGAGGTCGAGCAGCTGCTTCACCTCGGCCTGGAAGCCGAGCGTTTCCCTTTCCATGGTGGACATCGATCGCTCCGTGCAGGTATGAGCATTCCGTCCGCCAATTTTCTCATTGGCGGGGGCAGCGCGCGACCCGGGGAGTTACGAGGTGCGCGGAACGCTGAACGGTGAAGGCGGAGCGGACGGCGCCTTCTCTTTCTTCGGCTTCTTCTTCTCGCGGTTGCTCTTTTGCTGGCCCTTGGGCATGGCGGGTCTTCCCTCTGGTTGCTATCGACGGCGCGAGGACTGGCGCACGTACGGATTCAGGCGGTCGATGTCCGCCTGCACCTGCTCGCGGCTTCTCTCGTACAACAGCTCGCGGCCCATGACGCTGCCGGCGTACGCGAGCCCGTTGCGGGTGGGCGTGAGGTCGCACTTCACGCTGTGCGTGCCCTCGCCCAATACCACCTGGATGTGGTCCGCCCGCTTGCTCATCACCACGACCTCGAGCACCTGGCCGGACTCCGTGCGCACCTTGATCTTCTCGATGTTCATGGCGCCCAGTTTACGCGCTTGGGCCGCCTCGCGGCCTGCCGGAAGCCGGCCGCGAGGCAAGGCGAATCTCAGACGCTCGCGTGCTCCCTGCGCTCGGCGTCCTTCGTCTGCGGGATCGGCGCATACACCATCCACTGCACGCCGAACCTGTCCTTGACCATGCCGAAGCTCGTCGCGAAGAACGTGGGCGAGAGCGGCATCTGCACCTGGCCGCCCTCGCCGATCGCGGCGAAGACGCGTTGGGACTCGGCATCGTTCGCGGCGGTGATCGACAGCGAGAAGCCGGTGAATTGCGCGGCGCCGCCGCATTCGCCATCGGAAGCCATGAAGGCGGTGTCGCCCACGCGCAGGCGCGCGTGCATCACGGCTTCGGGCTTCACGTTGGCGGGGCCGGGCATGCCGCCGGGTGCGTCCTTGTAGCGCATGATCGCCTCGACCTTCGCGCCGAGCGCCTTGCGGTAGAACTCGACGGCTTCCTCGCAGCGGCCTTCGAAGAACAGGTAGGGCTCGAGTTGCATATGGATCTCCTTGGGTGATGGGTGGGGCTGTCGGAAGTGGCCCGCCGGGGAGTGACGCTACCAAAAAGCAATTCGACACGGATGAACACAGATGAACACGGATAGTTCTTGTCCCTGTTGTTGCAGCCCTGAATCATCTGTGTTCATCTGTGTTCATCCGTGTCGAAGGTTTTTGCTACTGGGTCGCGATCTTCTCGCGCAGCCGCTCTTCCTTCTCGCGCAGCTGCGCGGAAAACTTGTCGCCGAAATCCTCGGCCTCGTAGAGCTGGCGGACCTCGATCTCGCACTCCATGCCGGGGAAGGGGCTGGGCGAGCGCTTCGCCCACTCGATCGCCTCCTGCCGGCTCTTGCACTTCCACAGCCAGAAGCCCGCGATCAGCTCCTTGGTCTCGGGAAAGGGCCCGTCCACGACGGTGCGCTTGTTGTCGGCGGAGAACTTCACGCGCGCGCCCTTCGAGCTCGGCTGCAGCCCCTCGCCCGCCAGCATGACGCCCGCATTGACGAGCTCCTCGTTGAACTTGCCCATGTCCTCGAAGATCTTCGGATCGTCGGGAAACTCGCCGGCTTCGGACATCTTGGTGGCTCGAACCATGACCAGGAATCGCATCGTCGTCTCTCCTATGCAGGGGTGAAGGGATGGTGCACGGATTTGCTCGAGGAAGGCCGCGCGTGGCCGCCCACGCTCAACTGCCGGCACGGCCGCACCTCGACCGTGCACCAGGCCGCGCTCGGCAGGCGCGTGGCGACCTGGATCGCCTCGTTCAGGTCGCGCGCCTCGATGAGGTAGAAGCCGGCGACCTGCTCCTTCGTCTCGGCGAAAGGGCCATCGGTGACCGTGGTGTGTCCGCCGCGGACGCGCACGCAGGTCGTGTTGGCGGCGGGCTCGAGCGGCTCGGCCTCGATGAAATGGCCGCTTGCAAGGAGGTCCTCGTTGAAGTCGAGGTGTGCGGCATTGAGCCGCTCCTCCTCGGCCGGCGGCAGGGATGCCAGCTCTTCCTCGTCCCACACCAGCAGGCACAGGTATCGCATGACTTCCTCCTTGCACGCCCCGCGAGAACGGGGCTTCCTGCCGGGTAGTCGAACGGCGCGGCCGCGAATCGACAGCCTCTACGGCGATTTGTCCAGCTCCGCCAGGCGCCGCGCGAGAAAGCGCCGCTCGGAGGCCTGCGTGGTGAGTGCGAGCGCACGTTCGTACGCGGCCCGCGCGTCCGCGGTTCGCCCGAGGCGGCGGCAGAGGTCCGCACGGCTCGCATGGGCCAGGTGATAGTCGCCCAGCTCGCCGCCCCCGAGGATCGCGTCCACCAGCGCCAGGCCCGCCGCCGGCCCGTCGCGCATCGCGACCGCCACCGCACGATTGAGCGCCACCACGGGCGAAGCGTCCATCGCCAGCAACACATCGTAAAGCCCGACGATCTCGTTCCAGTCCGTCGCCTCCGCGCTCGGCGCTTCGGCATGAACCGCGGCGATCGCCGCCTGGATGCAGTACGGTCCCCCGCGCCCCGTGGCGAGCGCCGCTTGCACGAGCCGCGAGGCGTCGGCGATCTGCTCGCGATTCCAGCGCGTGCGGTCCTGGTCGGCGAGGAGCACGATCTCGCCGTCGGCCGAGGTCCGCGTCGAGCGGCGCGATTCGTGCAGCAGCATGAGCGCGAGAAGGCCCACGGCCTCCGGCTCGGGAAGGAGCTCCACCAGCAGGCGCCCGAGGCGCAGCGCCTCTGCGGAAAGCTCGTGGCGCGTGAGCGAGTCGCCCGAGGTCGCGAGGTAGCCCTCGTTGAAGACGAGGTAGACCACGCGCAGCACGCTGGCGAGCCGTTCGGGCAGCTCGGTGCGGCCCGGCACTTCGTAGGGAATGCGCGCCTCGCGGATCTTCGCCTTCGCGCGGACGATGCGCTGGGCGATGGTCGAGGGATTCGCCAGGTGCGCGCGTGCGATCTCCTCGGTCGTGAGGCCGCACACCTCGCGCAGCGTGAGCGCCACCTGCGCCTCGGCGGCGAGCGCCGGATGGCAGCACGTGAAGACGAGGCGCAGGCGGTCGTCCTCGACGCTCTCCATCGGCTCGCCCGAGGACGGGTCCGCGAGCGCCGCGACGTGCTCGGCCACGTCCTCGAGCGAGACGTCGTATTTCGAGCGCCGCCGGATGCGGTCGATGGCCTTGAAGCGGCCGGTGGAGACGAGCCAGGCGCGGGGATTGTCGGGCAGTCCGTCGCGCGGCCATTGCTCGACGGCGGCGACGAACGCTTCGTGAAGCGCTTCCTCGGCGAGGTCGAAATCGCCGAGGAGGCGGATCAGCGTGGCGAGGACGCGCCGGGATTCGGCGCGGTAGATGGCATCGACGGACTGTTGCGTGCTCTGCATGCACGCGAATGGTACCGCGAGCCTACTGTCGACCTCCGGCCTGGCCCAGCTCCTTCAGCGTGAAGGTGTAGCTCGCCTTGTCGAGCGGCTTGTGGCAGGCAAGGCACTCGGCCTGGTTCACGCCCGGGCGCTGCTGCTTGTCCTTCGTGAAGACGGCGTAGTTCCAGTCCTCGTTGCGGAGCATCTCGGGGATGTCGCGCCCCCAGCCCGCCTCGCGTCCCATCGCGGTGTAGAACAGGAGCTGGTCGCGCTCGAAGAAGCCGTCGCTGCCCTTCACGGGATTCTTGTCCGCATCGAGCTTCGCCGAATAGACCTCCGCGAAAAGCACCGAGCCGTCGGGCAGCGCCTTGCCTTCCTTCGCCGCCTTCACCGCCGCGGGATTGGCGTAGTAGTACCGCACCTGCTTCGTGGCCGGGAAATTGATCGTGTGATAGCGCGTGAAGGTGGACTGGTAATTCTCCGGGAACGGCACGCTCGACTTCGACACCTTCGCGACGAGCTCCGACTTGGCACCACCCGCGGCACCCGGCAGCTGCGAGAAATATGCCGCGACGTTCGCGATGTCGTCGGCCGAGAGCTGGCCCGCGATCGCGTTCATGATGCCGTTCTTGCGCGAGCCGTCCTTGAGCGCCTTCAGCTGCGCCTCGAGATAAGCCGTGCGCTGCCCGGCGAGGTTCGGGATCGCGTCGCTCACGCTCACGCCGTTCACGCCGTGGCACGCCGAGCACACGGCCTCGACCTTCGCCTTGCCGGCTTCGATGCTGGGCGCCGCCGCGACGGCGGCCGGCACGAGGAAGGTCGACAGCAGGATGGCGCGTCTCATGAACGTTCCTTTGGGGATGCGGAGAATGGAGCCCCGGCCTTCACCGGGGCGCCATGGGCGGGTCAGCGCGGGATGTTGAAGCGGGAGATGGTCCAGCGCGTGACGTCCTCCTCGGGCTCGTCGCCGACGGCAGGCGTGAGCGGAAGCGCAAGGTTGGTCACGAACATGACCCCGTTGACCGGGACGGGACTCGCCGGGAAGAGCAGCCCGATCGGACGCCCATTGCCGTCCACGCCCTCGAAGGATCCCGCGCGCACGACGGGGCGGCCCTGTGCGTTCAGCGCGATCACCACGTCGCCCTGGTTCGCGCAGACCCAGAGCAGCCCGTTATCGAACACCAGGCCATCGGCGCCGTGGACGCTCTCGGCAAACGGGGTGATCGCGGTCGTCGCGAGGTCCATCTGCACGACGCGATTGTCGCCGGTGTTGGCGATGAAGAGCGTCTTCTCGTCGGGGGAGAGCGCGAGCCCGTTGGCGCCGAAGGGCGGGAAGCCCGCGGTGGCGAGCTGCGGATCGTGCGAGACGAGGGTCACCGCGCACGGCGCGGAGCACGTGGTGGCATTCGCGATCTTGAAGATGGCGCCCTGGAAGGAATCGGATACGTAGGCGTCGCCCGAGCGGGTGAATACCATCGCATTGGGCGCCGGGAACCCGTTCGAGCCGAATATGATCGTGTCCGCGCTGCCGTCCGGGTTGGGCACCGTGCGCGGTGCCGGCGCGCCGATTGCCGGGAACGTCGCGATGGTCTGCACCGGTGTGTTCGCGTCGAAGTCGCCCGGGATGCGCTGCAGCGCCGAGGCGCCGAAATTGAGGATGTAGACGTTGCCGCCGTTGAACTCGAGGCCCAGCAGCGGCGTGCCGCCGAAGTCCTTCACGGCGCTCACCTGCCCGTTGTGCGCGAAGCGCACCAGCTTGTTGGGATTGGGACCGTTGTCGAACGTGCCGACGAAGATGTCGCCGGTCGCGGGATTCGCGGCGATGCCCTCGGGGAAGCGCACGCCGTCGGGCAGCGTGGCGAAGCGCTCCACGTTGACGACTCGTGGCCCGGGGATGTCTTTCGCGTAGGCACCAAATGCGACTGCGCTCGCCAGCAGGCAAGCGGCCACCAGGGTTTTCTTCATGTTCACGGCTCCTCCTGTCGTTGGGGGTAACGATAGGCGGACGATTCTTCACTCGCGATGCAGGCGCGTCAACCGCGATTTTGTGCAACAGCGCGCGCGCCGCGAAATTCCACTCGCGGCGCGCGTGTGCTTCATACGCTCAGTCCAAAGGCATCACCGGCTCGAGCGCGGTGGCGAGCGCCTTGTCCACGTCGTCCACGAAGACGAACGTGAGCTGCTCGCGTGCGTCCGGCGGCACATCCTCGAGGTCGCGACGGTTGCGCTCGGGCAGCATGACGGTGGTGATGCCCGCACGCAGCGCCGCCAGCACCTTCTCCTTCACGCCGCCGATCGGCAGCACGAGCCCGCGCAGGCTGATCTCGCCGGTCATCGCGACGTCGTTGCGCACGGTGCGGCCGGTGAGGAGCGACGAGAGCGCCACGAACATCGCGACACCGGCGCTCGGCCCGTCCTTGGGCGTGGCGCCCGCCGGCACGTGCACGTGGATGTCGTTCTTCTCCAGCACCTCCGGCTTGATGCCGAGCGACTCGCTGCGCGCCTTGACCAGGGTGAGCGCGGCCTGGGCGCTTTCCTTCATCACCTCGCCGAGCTGCCCGGTGAGCGTGAGCCGGCCCGAGCCCGGCATGCGCGCCGCCTCGATGAAGAGGATGTCGCCGCCCACCGGCGTCCACGCGAGCCCCGTGGCCACGCCGGGCACGCCGCCGGTCATCGCGACCTCGGCCTCGAACTTCTGCGCGCCGAGGATCGTGGCCACCTCGGGCGCATCGACGCGCATGCTCTCGAGCGTGCCTTCCGCGATGCGCACCGCCACGTAGCGGCACACGTTGCCGATCTCGCGCTCGAGGTTGCGAACGCCCGCCTCGCGCTCATGGCGGTCATCAGCGACTACACGCGCGAGGCAGGCGTTCGTAACCTCGAACGCGCCATGGGTGCGGTGTTGCGCTTGGTCGCTATGAAAATCGCGGAAGGTAAGGCGGAATCCGTGACGCTGGATGTCGGTGATTTGCACGCCGTCCTCGGCGCGGCCCGGTTCGAGAACGAACTGGCGCAGCGCACGGCGATGCCGGGCGTGGCGACCGGACTGGCGTGGACGCCGGTGGGCGGCGACATCCTGTTCATCGAAGCGGCGCGCACGCCGGGCAGCGGCCGCCTGATCCTCACCGGCCAGCTCGGTGACGTGA
>DATMJE010000411.1:0-4857 GCA_035553995.1 Usitatibacter sp.
GCTTGGGAAGCTTCTGCTCTACCATTGAGCTACACCCGCGGCTGGCGACAATTCTAACCCAGCGGCCTCGCCTCGCCCCGGCGCGGGCATGAATGCGGTGAAGGCGGGAAGCGCCGCGTTTCCTGCTAAAATTTTGAGCAATGACCGCGCCCGTCCGCATCCTTCTCAATGGGGCACCGCGGGAGTTTCCCGCCTCGCTCACCTTCTCGCAGCTGCTCGACGAGCTCGCCCTCGCCGGGCGGCGTCTTGCCATCGAGCGCAACGGCGAGATCGTCCCGCGCAGCCGGTTCGCCGAGGCCGCGATCGCCGACGGCGACAACATCGAGGTCGTCATCGCAGTGGGAGGCGGTTGATGGATACGCACGCCACGGGAGTGAATGACCAGCTCGTCATCGCGGGAAAGCCCTATGCCTCGCGCCTGCTCGTGGGCACCGGCAAGTATCGCGATTTCGACGAGACGCGCCGCGCCATCGAGGCTTCCGGCGCGCAGATCGTGACGGTGGCCATCCGCCGCACCAACATCGGCCAGAACGCGGGCGAGCCCAGCCTGCTCGAGGTGCTGCCGCCCGACCGCTACACCATCCTGCCCAACACCGCGGGCTGTTACACCGCGCAGGATGCGGTGCGCACGTTACGCCTGGCGCGCGAGCTGCTCGAGGGCCACGCGCTGGTGAAGCTCGAGGTGCTGGGAGATGCGCAGTCGCTCTATCCCAACATGCCCGAGACGCTCGCCGCCGCCAAGACCCTCGTGGCCGAGGGCTTCGAGGTGATGGCCTATTGCAGCGACGATCCGATCATGGCGAGGCAGCTCGAGGAGCTGGGCTGCGTCGCGGTGATGCCGCTCGCATCTCTCATCGGCTCGGGCATGGGCATCATCAATCCCTGGAACCTGCAGATCATCATCGACCGCGTGAAGGTCCCCGTGCTGGTCGATGCGGGCATCGGCACCGCTTCCGATGCGGCCATCGCGATGGAGCTGGGCTGCGACGGTGTCCTCATGAACACCGCCATCGCCAAGGCGCAGGATCCGGTGCGCATGGCGCGCGCCATGAAGCTCGCGGTCGAAGCCGGGCGCGATGCCTGGCTTGCCGGCAGGATGCCGCGCAAGCCCTACGAGGCGAGCGCGAGCTCCCCCCAGGCCGGCACCATCACGCCGCTTCGCGCCTGACGCCCGCGCCTCGGCGCGTGCGTCAATTGTGAAATCTTTTTGCATATGTTGACACCTATGCGGGGTGGGGGTACGGTGCAGTTGCATTTGTTAATTGGGGGGACTTACCCGCAACACGAGTAGCGCCTGCAACTTCCATCGGCCGTCGCAACGTAATCAAAGGAGGCAAACGACGGGAAGTGGCGCGGAAGGAGGGCAAAATGAAGAACGCCCTGCCCTATGTCGCAAGGATTCTCCTGCTCGCAGAGAGCAACCCCGCTCTTTTCGTGATCGTCGCTTCGCTCAGCGTGCCGCTCGCGCTGATCTACGCGGCCCTGTCGTACGTGGCTGCTCCCACCGGCAACCTGGTGGCATTCCTGGTGCTGAGCGCGTTCGCGCTCGCGTATTGCGGCTGGATCGCGCGCCTGGTGGTGATGCACTGGCACTCGGAAGGTGCCGAGCAGCCCCCTGAACGTCAGAAGCGCCAGCTCACGCCGAGGGAAAACAGGTCCGACTCCGGCTCGCCCGCGAAGGATGCCGCTCCGCCCATCGGCGTGTAACGCTCCATCTCCGCACGCACCCCGACCGACTTGGTGATGTCGTAGCGCATCCCCAGGCCGTAACGCCAGCGCGCGCGCGTGCCGCTATCGGCCAGCAGCGAGGTCGAATAGAAGCCGAAGGCATTGCGCGCGTCGCCGCGGTAGGCGCCCATGCGGCCGTAGAAGGAGAACCGCCATACGGGCAGCGTCGCAACCGTATCGACCCCGTAGCCGGACGCGCGGAACGCGGAAGTGAGATTGCCGGGGCTCGCGAACGGCTCGGGGGAGTTGCGCACGCCATCGAGGAACTCGCTCTCGACCGCGAGGTAGCGCGAATACTGGTAGCCCAGCTTGAGGCGATAAGGCTGGTCGCCCAGCCGCGGCGTGCCCGGCACCTCGAGCGGCGAGGTGGAGAACGAGTAGAGGAATTGCTGCGGCGTGAGACCCGTGGGCGGCGCCTTCAGGGTGCCGATGTAGTCGTCGGCAATGACGGCGCCTGGCAGCACCGCAAGGGCGATAGCGAGGATCTTCCGGGCACGCATGGTTGTTCGACTCCGCGCCTATGGACGGTCACTGTAGGAGCCGCCGGGACGCCTGTCAAATCGCCGGCATCGCCTATAATCGGCCGATTCACCTCCGCATTTCCCGTCCCCGTGATACCCAGACCGATCCGCAGCTACGTCCTGCGCCAAGGCCGTTTTTCGCCGGCCCAGCAGCGGGCGCACGCGGAGCTCATGCCACGCTTCGGCATCGCGTACACCGCGCAGCCGCTGGATTTCGGCGCGCTGTTCGGGCGCGAAGCGCCCGTGGTCGTCGAGGTCGGGTCGGGCATGGGAGAGACCACGGCGCGAATCGCGGCCGAAACCCCGGAGCGCGACTACCTCGCGATCGAGGTGCATGCGCCCGGCGTCGGCAGCCTGCTGAGGCACGTCGGAGAGCTGGGACTCACCAACGTTCGCGTCGTGCAGCACGACGCGGTCGAGGTCATGCGCGACATGGTCCCCGCCGATTCGCTCGCGGCCATCCACGTCTTCTTTCCCGACCCGTGGCCGAAGCTGCGGCATCACAAGCGGCGCCTGATCCAGCCCGGTTTCGCGGCATTGGCCGCGAGCCGCCTCACCCCGGGCGGCGTGCTGCATGTGGCGACGGATTGGGAGGACTACGCGCATCACGTGCTCGCGGTGCTCGACGGGACGGCAGCGCTGCGCAACACGGCGGCGGGCTTCGCGGAACGCCCGGCGACGCGCCCGGAAACCAAGTTCGAGCGGCGCGGGCTCAGGCTGGGCCACGGCGTCTGGGACATCGTCTTTCAACGGAGGTAGGCAAATGCGGGATTGCAACGAACGGCGGCGGTACTTTCTCAAGTTGGCGGCCACGGGCGCGCTGGGCGCGTCCACGCTGGGCGGCCTCGTCTCATGTGCGACCGGCACCGGTGGCGGGACGCCTTCGCCGTCGGGCATCCGCCGGCTCACGGGCAAGGTCACGGTGAACGGCAAGGAAGCCGCTTTGGGCGCGCCGGTGGAAGCCGGTGACAAGGTCTCCACGGGGCCCGGCAGCAATGCGGTCGTGGTCGTGGGTGGGGACGCGTTGTTGCTGCGCGAGAACACCGACATCGAGATGCTCGCGGCCGCACCCGGCATCATCCGCACGGTGCTGCTGCAGAACGGCCGGCTGCTCGCGGTCTTCGACAAGAAGCCGATGACGGTGCGCACGCCGATCGCCACCTTCGGCATCCGCGGCGCCGACTCGTACACCGGCGCGTACTTCGAGACGGAGCCCGGCGTGAAAGAGGTCTATTTCTGCCTCTGCTATGGCGGTGCGGTGGTCGAGGGCGTGGGTCTCACGGCGCCTCGCGGCATCGACACGATGCACCACGAGAACCCGGTGCTGATCAAGCTCGAGGGACCGATCATCTCGATCGAATCCTCCACCTTCCGCAACCACACCGACGACGAGCTGGTGATGCTGGAAGGCCTTGTCGGCCGCGTGCCGCCGTTCAGGAAGGGTGCCCGGGCCCCGGCGTCGAAATACTGATCACGCGGCGCGGCCGGCTCGGCCGCGCTCCCGGCAGGAAGCGCTCGAGGAGCTCGTTCAGGAAACGCTGGCCCTTCAGCGTCGGTCGCACCGTGGCGAGGTCGCGCTCGAGGAGGCCATCGGTTTCGGCCTGCGCGAGCTCGCCCTCGATCGCGAGGAGCGGCAGCCCCGTGCGCCGCTGGAAGAGGTCCGCGGGAAAGCCCTCGACCAGCCGCAGCGCGTTGAGCATGAACTCGAACGGCAGCTCGTCCGCTTCCACCTCCCGCGACTCGTGCACCGCACCGGTGGCGAGCGCCGTGCGCATGTAGGTCTCGGGCTTGCGCTGGCGCACCTCGCGCAGGATGCGGTCGTGGAACGAGAGCTTGCCGTGGGCGCCGGCGCCGATGCCGATGTAGTCGCCGAAGCTCCAGTAGTTCACGTTGTGGCGGGCGCGATGGCCGGGCCGTGCGAACGCCGACGTCTCGTAATGGCCATAGCCCGCCGCGGCGAGCCTCTCCTCGATCGCCTCCTGCATGTCCGCGCTCGCATCGTCTCCCGGCAGCGGCGGCGGGTTGCGATGGAAGCTCGTATCCGGCTCGAGCGTGAGGTGGTAGGCGGAGATGTGCGGCGGACCGAAGGCCACCGCCTCCTCGATGTCGCGCACGGCCTCCTCGAGGGACTGGCGCGGCAGGGCGTACATGAGGTCGGCATTGACGGTGGGGAAGATTCGCAGCGCCGCTTCCAGCGCGCGCCGTGCTTCGCCCGCGCCGTGCACGCGGCCGAGTGCCGCGAGCTTCGCATCGTCGAAGCTCTGCACGCCGAGCGAGAGCCGGTTGATCCCCGCCGCCCGGTACCCCTCGAAACGCGCGGCCTCGAAGGTGCCGGGGTTCGCCTCCATCGTCACTTCCGCATCCGGATCGACCGGGATGCGCGTGCGCACCGCCACCAGCAGCCGCTCGATCTCGCCCGGAGAGATGAGGCTGGGCGTGCCGCCGCCGATGAATATCGTGTGCACACGCCGGCCCCAGACCCGCGGGAGCGTGGCTTCGAGGTCGGCCACGAGGGCGTCGACGTACCGCGCCTCGGGCAGCTCGCCGGCTTTCTCGTGCGAGTTGAAGTCGCAATACGGGCATTTGCGCAGGCACCACGGCATGTGCA
>DATMJE010000412.1:0-3884 GCA_035553995.1 Usitatibacter sp.
GGCCACGATGAGGGCCAGGCCGATCCACTTGGCGGCTGGGTGGCGGCGAAGGGCGGCAGCTACGTCCATGGGGGCAAAAAGCCTTTCGACGCAGATGAACGCAGATGAACGCAGATATAAGTCACAAATTGCACACGATTCGATGAAACTCGAGCCTCGGCCGACCGAAATTCAACAGCAACGCGAGTGGTAGCCCGATCGCTCGCAGATAGTTGAGGCATTGCGCACAGTGAATGCGATTCAGCGTTTGAACCGCTTTCAACTCCACCACAAGCCGGCCATCCACCAACAAATCGGCGAGGTATTCGCCAACGATTTCATGCCTGTAGCGCACGGCGATTGCCTTTTGCTGCGCCACGTCGTGCCCGCGACTGCGCAACTCCAGGGCCAACGCATTTTCATACACCTTCTCAAGGAAGCCGCAGCCCATCTCATTGCTTACCGCCATCGCCGCGCCGATGACGGATCTTGTAAGGAAGTTGTACGAATCCTGGGAAATATCCGCGTTCATCTGCGTTCATCTGCGTCGAGATGCCTTTTGTTTGCATCACTCTCCAACGCATGATCAAGCCCGGTCGCCGACGCGTTCGCCCAGCAGCCCCTGGGGCCGGAAGACGAGCACGAGGATCAGCACGATGAACGCGTAAACGTCCTTGTAGTTGCTGCCGAAGAGGCTCGACTCGGGACTTGCGGCGCACACGTCCGCGAAGCCCGGCAGGAAGCTGTCGAGGAAGCACACGTTGGTGAAGTCGCCCACGTAGCCCGCGCCCAGCGCCTCGATGAGGCCCATGAGGATGCCGCCCAGCACGGCGCCGGCGAGGTTGCCGATGCCGCCGAGCACCGCCGCGGAGAAGGCCTTGAGACCCAGCAGGAAGCCCATCTGGTAGTGGGCGATGCCGTAGTAGCTGCCGACCATCACGCCCGCCACGGCGCCCAGCGCCGCGCCGATCACGAACGTGAAGCTGATCACGCGGTCGATGTCGACGCCCATGAGGCCGGCCACCTGCGGGTTCTGCGACGTGGCACGCATGGCGATGCCGATGCGGGTGCGATAGACCAGCAGCAGCAACCCCGCCATCATCGCGACCGAAGTGATGATGATGGCCACCTGGATGTTGGAGATCGCGGCCGCGGAATCGGAATTGCCCAGGTGGATGAGGCGCAGCTGGATGATCTGCGGGAACGCGATGATGTTGCGGCTCCAGACGAGGAGCGCCAGGTGCTGCAGGATGATCGAGACGCCGATGGCGGTGATGAGCGGCGCCAGGCGCGGCGCCTTGCGCAGCGGCCGGTAGGCGATGCGCTCCACCACGTAGCCCACCGCCATGCACACGGGGACCGCGGACGCGATGCCGAGGCCCACGATGGCGAGCGGCGGCATGCCGGAGTTCGCCAGCGCCACGATCACCGAGAAGGCGACCATGCAGCCGATCATCACCACCTCGCCGTGCGCGAAGTTGATGAGCTGGATGATGCCGTAGACCATCGTGTAGCCCAGCGCCACCACGGCATAGACGCAACCGAGGGTCAGGCCATTGACAACCTGCTGCAGGAAGATGTCCACCGCGCGATTCTAAATGACCCGCGCCGGATGCACGGCCGGCCGCTCAGAAAATGTGCCGCAGGCCGATGGAGGTGCCGCGCGGGTCCTGGCCCGCCGCGATGGTGAGCGGGTTCTGGCCGAAGGTGCAGGTGGCCGTGGCGTTGTTCCGGATGCGCACGTACTGCACCAGCAGGAACGTGCGCCGCGAGAAATCGTATTGCCAGCCGATGGCGTTCAGGTCGCACTCGGGCGACTCGGGCGTGAGCGCGGCATTGGCATCCTGCTGCCCGCCGTCCTTCGCCTTCATGTACTGGTAGACGAGGCGATGGCTGCCGAGGGTCCACGTGACGTTGCCCATGAAGGCCTTCTGCTTGTCGAATCCCACGACCGTGCCGGGAGTGACGATCGCGGGCAGCACGGGCGAGGAGCGGCGGAATTCCTGGTAGTCGAGGCCGATTTTGAAGGCACCGAGCTTCACGGTGCCGAAGATGGAATTGGCGGCCTGCTTTTCGACGATCACGCTGCCGATGGCGAGCGCCGCGTTGGTGTAGATGCCGAAGGGCTGGTCGCGCAGCTCGTGATACGCGTAGCCCGCGTAGAACGGCCCGTTGGCCCAGGTGATGCTGCCGCCCTCGCTCTTCGGATTGGTCGAGGCGGTGCGGGCCTCGTTGGCGGAATAGCTCAGCCGCATCTCGAAGCCGGCAAGCTTCGGCGACCAGTACTGCACCACGTTCTGGTCGCGGCGATCGAACTGGCCTGTCACTCCCGCTATGCCGCTGCCCTGCAGCACGGAGCTCAGGGCGCCGAGCGTGAGGTCGTCGAAGGGATCGACGTCGCCATTGGTCCACTTGAACGGCGTATCCCAGCGGCCGACGAGCAGGCTGCCGGCACGCGTGGTGAGGCCCACGCCGCTGTTGCGGCTCGCGAAGACGGTGTTGTTCTGGTCCGGCTGGAAGGGCGTCTCGAGCTGGAAGAACGCCTTCACGTCGCGGCCGAGGGTCTCCGTGCCGCGGACGCCCACGAACGAAGCCTGGTCCGTCACGCGGTTGGAGCGCGGCACGTTGGGCGTGCCTTGCGCTTCCACGTTCTCGAAGGTCGCATAGACGCGGCCGTACAGAGTGACGGGATCTTCCGCATGGGAAACCGCGGGGAAGAGCGACGCCAGCACCCACGCGAGGGCAAGCTTCGTGTCCATGCACGCAGCGTGCACCCCGCCGTCAAGCGGGCAAATGGTACGAAAGTGCTGCCGCGCGTCGCTGCCTGCCCCGTGCCGGCACGCCCACGTGAAGGGTATAATAATGACTGTAATTTGGTAATAATCGAAATTATGGATATGAAAATACCTGTTACCGTGGACATTTCGTTGCTGCATCCCGACGAGCTCGGCCGCTGGGTCGGCGCGCGGCTGTCCGAGCACCGGCTGGCTGCGAACCTCACGCGGGAGATGCTCGCGGAGCGTTCCGGCGTTTCCGCCGAAGCCATCAAGCTCGTGGAAACCCGCGGCCGAAGCTCATTGGCGACGCTTTCGCGCCTGCTGGCCGCCCTCGGCATCCAGGACCGGCTCCCGTCGCTCTTCCTGCTCGAGCCGGCCCGCAGCATCGCCGACCTCGAGGCTCGCGAAGCGGTACGGCTACGCAAAAGGGCGCGCAGGAAACGCGCATGAGGACGCTCGAGGTCCGCTATCACGGGGATGCCGGACCGCCCCGCGTGCTGGGCCGGCTCGCCGCCGCGCGCGAAGGGATCTACTTCGAGTACGCCGCGGACGCCATCGCGGCGCGGCTGGATCTTTCCCCCATCAAGCTGAGACCCGCACCCGGTGTCATTCGCGGCGCGGCAGAACCGTTCGCCGGCTTGCACGGCCTCTTCAACGACAGCCTTCCCGATGGCTTCGGAGCGATGCTCATCGATCGCTGGATCCAGCGCCAGGGCGGGGACCCCCGGGCGGCCTCTGCGCTCGACCGCCTGGCGATCATCGGCTCGCGCGCCATGGGCGCCTTGAGCTATCACCCGGAAACGGGGCCTTCCTCATCGGCGGTCGAATGGAACCTCGCGGCCGCGGAGGCGGAGCTCGAGCGCGTCGGCGAAGGGCGGAGCTCCACGATCATCCCGGAGCTGCTGCTGGCGGGAGGCTCGCCGCAGGGCGCCCGGCCCAAGCTCCTGCTGCTGCTTGCGGAGAACGGGGCCCGCGCGATTTCCGGATCGAACGACATACCCCCGGGCTACGTCCCGAGCCTGGTCAAGTTTGCCGTGAGCAAGCTCTCCGACACCGAGTCGCGGCTCGAGGAGGCCTACGCCCGCATGGCGCGCATGGCGGGTGTGCGCATGCCCGCGACGCGTCTCA
>DATMJE010000413.1:0-10572 GCA_035553995.1 Usitatibacter sp.
GCCTGCATGCCCCACTTCATGAACTGGTAGCGCTCCTTGTTGCGCTGCATCTCCAGCTTCATGTTGAGGTCGAGCACGTTCGGCGCGCCGTAGTTGTCGATCTGCACGGAGTGGTCGACCACGAGGTCGACCGGCACGAGCGGCTCGATCGTCTTGGCGTCGCGCCCGAGGCGCGCGGCCACGTTGCGCATGGCGGCGAGGTCCGCCAGCACCGGGACGCCGGTGAAGTCCTGCAGCACGATGCGCGCGAGGATGAAGGGGATCTCGTCGGTGCGCGCGCCCGTGGCCTGCCAGCTCGCGAGCTGCTTCACGTGCTCTTCCGTGACCTTCTTGCCGTCCACGTTGCGCAGCACGCTTTCGAGCACGACGCGGATGGAGACGGGCAGGCGCTTCACGTTGGGGAACGTCTGCGCGAGGGCGGGGAGCGAGTAGTACTGGCCCGTCTTGCCGGGGGCGGGCGTGAAGGTCTTGAGCGTGTTGAAGGAGTTGTGGGGCATGAGTGTCTCTATAGGTAAGGGGGTGATTGGGGGCCCGGCTTCTACTTCGTGGCCGCCGTGCGAACCTGGACGTCGTACATTTTCCCACGATCGTCCGTGCAGATACCGCCGCCGCGTCCCCAGCCGCTTTGCAGGTCGCATCGCAGGCCCGCGCCGTCGGGAGCGCTGAGCAATGCCTTGGAGAGGCCGCCGTTCGGGTTGTCCATGCTGATGAAGCCGCCGGCGCCTCCCCAGCCGCCGCGGTGCCACCCGCTCCAGCCGCCGCTCACATAGCCGTAAGTGCGATCGGGGACGGTCTGGACCCATGTCCCGGTGTAGGTGCGGCCCTCGATCGTGATCGAGATGGGGCCCTCGCCGTAGCCGGTGTCCGTGGCGGCACCTTCGTAGAGCTTGCCGCTGTCCCGCGGCATGACCGCGAGCTGGTAGGTGGTGGCGCAGCCCCCGAGCACCAGGGCTGCAACGAGGATCAACGGGCGCATGGCATTTCCTTCGACGCTAGATCACCATCATGTCGACGAACTCGTGCACCGGCGTGGCCTCGAGGGCCTTCGCGTCCGAGCACAGCGCCATGATGGCCGTGCGCTGCTTCTCGGGGAAGCGGCGCGCGAGGTTGGTCTCGAACTTCTTCACCAGCACCGGCATGCCTTCCTTGCGGCGGCGCTTGTGGCCGATCGGGTACTCGACCACGATCTCGGGCATCTTCGTGCCGTCGTTGAATTCGACGGTGAGCGCATTGGCGATCGAGCGCTTGTCCGGGTCGTGGTAGTCCTTCGTGAACTGCTTGTCCTCGACGCACTCGATCTTGTCGCGCAGGCGGTCGATGCGGTGGTCGATCGCGACCGCATCCTCGTAATCCTCGGCGGTGAGGCGGCCGAAGAGGATCGGCACCGCCACCATGTACTGGATGCAATGGTCGCGGTCGGCGGGATTGTTGAGCGGTCCCTTCTTGTCGATGATGCGGATGCAGGCTTCGTGCGTGCGGATGGTGATCTTCTTGATGTCTTCCGCGGTCTTGCCGATTCGCAGGAGCTCCTCGTTGATCGTCATCGCCGCTTCCACCGCGGTCTGCGAATGGAATTCGGCGGGGAAGGAGATCTTGAAGAGCACGTGCTCCATCACGTAGGAGCCGTACGGGCGCTGGAACTTGAACTCGTTGCCCTTGAAGAGCACGTCGTAGAAGCCCCACGTCTTCGCGGTCAGCACCGACGGATAGCCCATCTCGCCGGTCTTCGCGATGAGCGCCAGGCGCACCGCACGCGAGGTTGCATCGCCCGCCGCCCAGCTCTTGCGCGAGCCGGTGTTGGGCGCGTGGCGATAGGTGCGCAGCGACTGGCCGTCCACCCACGCGAGCGAGATCGCGTTGATGGTCTCGTCGTACGAGAGGCCCAGCAGCGTCGAGACCACCGCGGTGGAGGCCACCTTCACCAGCACGACGTGATCCAGCCCCACCTTGTTGAAGCTGTTCTCGAGCGCGAGGCAGCCCTGGATCTCGTGCGCCTTGATCATGCCCGTGAGCACGTCGCGCACGGTGAGGGGCGCCTTGCCCTGCGCCACGTTGTTGCGCGAGATCCAGTCGGCGGTGGCGAGGATGCCGCCCAGGTTGTCCGACGGGTGGCCCCATTCGGCGGCGAGCCAGGTGTCGTTGAAATCGAGCCAGCGGATCATCGTGCCGATGTTGAACGCGGCCTGCACCGGATCGAGCTGGTAGCGGGTGCCGGGGACGCGAGCGCCATTGGGCACGACGGTGCCGTCGACGACCGGGCCCATCAGCTTCATGCACGCCGGGAAGGTCTGTGCCTCGAAGCCGCAGCCGAGCGTGTCGATGAGGCAGTAGCGGGCGGTCTCGTAGGCCTCCTTCGAGGCGATCTTGTACTTGGTGACGTACTCGGCGATGTCGACCAGGACCTTGTCGGGGTTGGGCCTTACGTTGCTGATGTGGGCTGACATTTTTTACCTTTTGGTTATTTCTTTGAAGCGAAACACGGAGAGCACGGAGAAGGCACGGAGCACACGGAGAAAGGCAACAGATTTCGGCGATTGTTGCAATGGCGGGCGCTTTCGAACTTGAATAGCTTTCTCCGTGTTTCTCCGTGCCTTCTCCGTGCTCTCCGTGTTTCGCTTTTGATTATTTATTTGCGCTTGGCGAGAGGAACGAACTCGAGGTTTTCAGGCCCGGTGTAGTTCGCGCTAGGCCGGATGATCTTCCCGTCGATGCGTTGCTCGATCACGTGCGCGCACCACCCGGAGGTGCGCGAGATCACGAAGAGCGGCGTGAACATCGCCGTCGGCACGCCCATCATGTGGTACGAGGTGGCGCTGTACCAGTCGAGGTTCGGGAACATCTTCTTCTCGCGCCACATCACCTCCTCGACGCGCGCGGAGATGTCGAAGAGCTTCATGTTCTTCGCGTCGGCGGAAAGCTCGCGCGCCACTTCCTTGATGACCTGGTTGCGCGGGTCGGCGATGGTATAGACCGGGTGGCCGAAGCCGATCACGATCTGCTTCTCGCCGATGCGCCTCACGATGTCCTGCTCGGCCTCGTCGGGCGTGTCGTAGCGGCCGATCGTGTCGAAGGCGAACTCGTTGGCGCCGCCGTGCTTCGGGCCCTTGAGGGCGCCGATCGCCGCGGTGATCGCGGAATACATGTCGGAGCCGGTGCCCGCCACGACGCGCGCGGTGAAGGTCGAGGCGTTGAACTCGTGCTCGGCGTAGAGGATGAGCGAGGTATGCATCGCGCGCACCCACAGGTCCGAGGGCTTGCGGCCATGCAGCAGGTGCAGGAAGTGGCCGCCGATGGAGTCGTCGTCGGTCTCGACCTCGATGCGCTTGCCGGAATGCGAGTAGTGATACCAGTAGAGCAGCATCGAGCCGAACGAGGCCATCAGCCGGTCGGCGATGTCGCGCGACGGTGCCAGCTTGTGGTCTTCGCCCTCGGGCAGCACGACGCCGAGCGCGGAGCAACCGGTGCGCATCACGTCCATCGGGTGCGCATCGGCGGGAATCGCTTCCAGCACACGCTTCACCGCGAGCGGGATGCCGCGCAGCGCCTGGAGCTTCCCCTTGTACGCGGTGAGCTCGGCCACGTTCGGCAGCTTGCCGTGCACGAGCAGGTAGGCGATCTCCTCGAATTCGCACGTGGTCGAGATGTCGAGGATGTCGTAGCCGCGGTAGTGCAGGTCGTTGCCGGTGCGGCCGACGGTGCACAGCGCGGTGTTGCCTGCCGTGACGCCGGAGAGCGCCACGGATTTCTTCGGCTTCGGCGCGACGGCGTGGGCGGTGGTGGTGGCTTCGGTCATGCGTTTCTCCCTTACTTCGATTTTTCGAATAATGCGTCGAGCTTCTGCTCGTAGGCGTGGTATCCGAGGTATTTGTAGAGGTCGTCGCGGGTCTGCATCGTGCCGACCACGCTTTTCTGGGTGCCTTCCTTGCGCAGCGCGCCGTAGACGCCCAGGGCGGCCTGGTTCATCGCGCGGAAGGCGGACAGCGGATAGAGCGCGATGTCCACGTTGGCGCTGCGCAGCTCCTCGACCGAGAAGAGCGGCGTCTTGCCGAACTCGGTGATGTTGGCGAGGATCGGCACCTTCACCGCGGCCTTGAACTTGCGGTACATGTCCAGATCGGTGATCGCCTCCGGGAAGATGCCGTCGGCGCCGGCTTCCACGCAAGCGACCGCGCGCTCGATGGCGGCCTCGAGCCCCTCGTTCGCGAGCGCATCGGTGCGCGCCATGATGAAGAAACCGGCGTCGGTTCGCGCGTCGACGGCGGCCTTGATGCGGTCGACCATCTCCTGCCGCGAGACGAGCTCCTTGCCGGGGCGGTGGCCGCAGCGCTTGGCGCCCACCTGGTCCTCGATGTGCATCGCTGCGGCGCCGAATTTCTCGAGCGACCTCACCGTGCGCGCCACGTTGAAGGCGCTCGCGCCGAAGCCCGTGTCGACATCCACCAGCAGCGGCAGGTCGCACACGTCGGTGATGCGGCGCACGTCCGTCAGCACGTCGTCGAGGCCGGAGATGCCGAGGTCGGGCACCCCGAGCGAGCCGGCCGCGACACCGCCGCCGGAGAGGTAGATCGCCTTGAAGCCGCTCGATTTGGCGAGGATCGCGTGATACGCGTTGATCGCGCCGGGGATCTGCAGGGGCTTTTCTTCTTTCAGCGCTTGCCGGAACTTGGAGCCAGGGGATGCGGACGTGGACATAGCGACAGGGTGCCTTTAGGGACTTGGGAATTCACCACGGAGGACACAGAGGACACAGAGGGTGGCACAGAGGAAAGCAATTGATTGAATTGCCGGGCTACGCTCGACGCAGCCACGAACGACTAACAACGGGTTTCCTCTGTGCCACCCTCTGTGCCCTCTGTGTACTCTGTGGTGAATTCCCCTGCTCATAGTTCGCGCGCTTCGAAAAATTCATGCGCGGCTTCGGCCGGCAACGCCACGCCGGTGATCTTCGCCTTCTGCAGCAGGTTCCAGAAATAGCGGTACGTGGCGCGGTCGTGCAGCTCGCCCTGGTACTGGATCGGGCCCCAGTTGGCGCGCTGCGCGGCGAGCAGGATGTTGGACGCATCGGCAACCTCGCCGAGATCGGGCTTCATCGCATCGACGATCGGCTGGATCTGCGACGGATGGATGCTCCACATGCGCAGGAACCCGAACTCGCTGCGCGCGCGGAAGGCGTCGCGAAACACGTTCTCGGGGTTGCGGAGGTCGAGGGACACGTTATGGGCGGGTACCACGCCGTGCGCGAGCGCCGCCGCCACGATCTCGGTCTTGGCCCGCACGATGAGCGGGTGCTCGAACTGGCCCGGCGAGCGCATGTTCGAGGCGGCGACCGCGCCGTGGTGGCCGCTCACGAAGTCCATCAGCCCGAAGTCGAGCACCTGCACGCCCGTGAGGCCCGCGATGTTCCAGGCATCGTGCAGCGCGCCATGCGTCTCCACGAGGATGTGCACCGGGATGTCGCGCTGCAGGTTCGCACCGTGCGCACATTCCTGGATGTACAGGATCATCGTCGCGGCCTGCTCGACCGTGGTGCACTTGGGAATGGTGAGGTAGGCGAGCACCTTGCCCGCGCCACCCACGAGGATCTCGATGTCGCGCCGCCAGGAAGGATGCGTGTAATCGTGGATGCGCGCGCCGGCCATGCCGGCGGTGTTGGCCGACGAGGTGAGCACGTCCACGATCATCTGCGCGTGCTGCTCTTCCTGCCCGGCGGCGGCCCCATCCTCGCAATCGCAGGTGATGTCGAAGATGCGGCCCACTTTCGCCTGCAGCTCGAGCGCCTTCGTGATGAGCTTCTCGCTGCCGGCAAAGTGCTCGCACGCGGGAATGACGGGAAACGCCTTCTCCCCGGCGAAGAGCGCCTGGCTCGGATGCGGCGCACGGCGATCGGTCTGGCTAACGGTGGCCATGGGAACTCCGGAAGGGAACCGAATATTCTAGGACCATTGGCGGCGTGCCACGAGGACGGAGTAATCGAGGTCCAGCACCACGGCGGAATGCTTCTCGCCGGGCGCCGGCACGGGTATCGTCGCGAGCGCCGCGTTCTTCACGCCGAGCATGCGCAGCCGCAGCGCGCCGATATCGCCACGGCCGGCGATCTCCTCGCGGCCGAGCACCACGTGACGGCAATAGATCGTGTCGCCGGCGAAAGTGGGTTGCGCATGGGTGCCGCCGTGGATCGCCGCGATGGCGAACGCATTCTCGAGCCCTTCGTACGAGAGCGCACGGCAGAGGGAAATCACGTGGCCGCCGTACACGAGGCGCTTGCCGAAGGCCGTGTCGCGCGCGGCGAAGGCGTCGAAGTGCACGCGGGCGGTATTCTGGTAGAGGCGGGTGGCCATCATGTGCTCGGCCTCCTCGACGGTCGTCCCGCCGGGATGGTCCAGCACCATGCCGGTCTCGTAATCTTCCCAGCAGCGCTCGCTGCCCGTGGCCGCGAAAAGCGTGCGTGCAACGGGCTGCGCGGGGAGGGCGAATGCCGCGACCGGCACTCGCGCAGGCAATTCGGGCACGGCCGGCTGTCCCGTCGCCGTGCCGCGCGCCGCGACCATCACCCAGCGCACCCACGTGAGCACTTCCGTACCGTCCTGGTTGTGCGCGCTCGAGCGCACGTACACGACGCCATTGCGGCCGCTCGAATTCGCCTTCGTGCCGATCACTTCCGAGCTGCAGGTGAGGGTATCGCCGGGATGGACCGGTGCGGCGAAGCGCACGCCGGCGTAGCCGAGATTCGCCACCGCGTTGTACGAGATGTCGGGCACGGTCTTGCCGAACGCGACGTTGAAGACGAGGAGGTCGTCGAGCGGCGCATCCCGGTGGCCCAGCGTGCGGGCGAGCGGCACGGAGCAATGCACCGGATTGCGCGCGCCGGTCAGCGCGATGTAGAGCGACTGGTCCGCGGCGCCCAGCGTGCGCGGCGTGGCGTGGCTGAAACGCCGTCCGACCGCGTAATCCTCGAAGAAGAAGCCTTCGGCGGGACGCGAGCCGCTCGCCGCGCGGTCGTTCACTGGCAGGCTTCCAGCTTCTCGATCATGTCGGCGAGGGCGAGGAGTCGCTTCGATGCCTTGACGTGGTGTCCTTCGACCAGGCGCCCGTTGACGACCACGGTGCCGCGTCCCTCGTGGTGCGCCTTCTCGAGCGCCTCGATCACCTCGTGGGCGGCGGCAAGATCGTAGGGCTTGGGGGTGAATGCGTCGTTGCAGTAGGGAAGCTGGAACGGGTGCACGAGGCTCTTGCCGTCGAAGCCGAGGTCGCGGGCGAGCCGGCAGGCGTACTCGAAGGACTGCATGTCCTTCAGGTCCGTGGAGATGCCGTCCACGCAGGCGCGATCGTAGGCACGTGCGGCGAGCAGCACCTGCGAGAGGCTGTGCACCAGCGGCAGGCGGTCCGGCGTGCGGCGTGCATGGAGCTGGTTCAAGAGGTCCGAAGTCGCCACCACCATGCAGGCGATGCGATCGGAGGCGCGCGCGATCTCCTCGGCGTGCAGCACCGCCATCGGGCTTTCGATCATCACCATGATCGGCAGGTGGCTGCCGCCGGCGGCATCGAGGAGCGTCAACGCTTCCTCCACATCCGCCTTCGACTCGATGTTCGGGAAGAGGATGGCCTCCACGCCGGACGTGGCGACCGCCTTCACGTCGTCGCGTCCCCAGGGCGAATCGAGGTCGTTCACGCGCACCACCACCTCGCGGCGGCCGTAGCCCCCGGCGAGCACGGCTTCGCAGACGTTGCGGCGCGAATCCTCCTTCGCTTCCACGAGGATCGGATCGCCCAGGTCGAGGATCACGGAATCCACCCGCAGGGTGCGCGCCTTGTTGAGGAAGCGCGTGGCGCAGCCGGGCACGTACAGCATCGAGCGGCGCGGGCGGTAGTAGGGGTTCATTCGGCGCGGGAGGAGGATTGCTGCTGTGCAGCATGCTACCCGCGACCCCGGGGGCTGTCAATATGACTTATATCTTATATAAGACATCAGGCGATGGAAGTGGTAGCATCGGCCGCGATGAGCAAGAATGCCGCCGAGGTGCGCCACGCGCCGGAGCCCAGACCCTCGTTCCGTCCCCTGTACGAGCAGATCAAGATCCTGCTCACGCAGGGCCTGGTCGCCGGCGAATGGAAGCCGGGCGAGGCGATCCCGTCCGAGATCGACCTCGCGCAGCGCTACCAGGTGAGCCAGGGCACGGTGAGGAAGGCCATCGACGCGCTCGCCGCCGAGCACATCCTCGTGCGCCGGCAGGGCAAGGGCACCTTCGTCGCCTCGCACAACGAGCCGTCGCACCATTTCCGCTTCCTGCGCGTGCTGCCGGATTCCGGCGACCTCACGCCGCCGCACAGCGTGCTGGTGCAGCTGAAGCGCGCGAAGGCGGGCGCGGAACCGGCGAAGGCGCTGGGCATCCGCGTGGGCACCCCGGTGCACTGCATCAAGCGGCTCCTCATCTTCGCCGGCCGTCCCGTGGTCCTCGACGAGATGATCCTTTCCGCCACCCGCTTCCCCGGCATCACCGCCGCGCGGCTGGAGGAGCATCGCGTGTCGATATACCAGTTCTACGAGAACGTCTTCGGCGTGCGCATGATCCGCGCCGAGGAGCGCCTGCGCGCCGTGGCCGCGAGCGAGTTCGCCGCGGCGCAGTTGCAGGTGGCGCCCGGCACGCCGCTGCTCTGCGTCGACCGGATCGCATACACGTATGGTGACAAGCCGGTGGAATGGCGCCGCGGGCTCTGCGTGACCGACGGCTATTCGTATTTCAACGAGCTCAGCTGATGCCGCAACGCCCGCTTTCCTTGCGCTGGAACAAGGCCGGGCATCGCAGGTACTTGAAAATTCGCACTCGAACCGAAGCGCCCGTTTGTGCGGTTGCAGCAAAAGTTCTAAACTCGAAGTCTGCCGACTGGACCCGAAAATGAGCTCCGCGCCCACGCCGCGACCCGCGCAGCAGTCCCGCCCCAAGTACTACGACCTCAACCTCGCCCACCTGCCCCTTCCCGGGCTTGTCTCGATTTTCCACCGCGTGAGCGGCCTGCTGCTGTTCTTCCCCGTGCTGCCGCTGCTGCTCTACGCGATGTACGCCACGCTGGGCTCGGAGGCCGGCTACACGCGCTGGCACGACTTCTTCACGCGCCCGGCGGTCAAGCTCATCGCGCTGGCGTTCTTCTGGGCGTACGCGCATCACTTCTTCGCCGGCATCCGCTACCTGCTGCTCGATCTCCACTGGGGGATCACGAAGCAGCGGGCGCGCGCCTCGGCCATCGCCGTGCTCGTGTGCGGCGCGCTCGCGACACTCCTGGTGGGAGTGCGCACATGGTGAAGGCCTATACCAAGATGCCCGTCGGTGCGCACTACGGCAGCACCGGATGGCTGCTGCAGCGCCTCACCGCCGTCATCATGGCCGTGTACACGCTGGGCCTGCTCGTGTGCCTCCTGTGGGACGCGCCCGCCACGTACGCCGACTGGAGGGCGCTTTTCGCCGGGCCCTTCATGCGCCTCGCGACCATGCTTTTCGTGATGGCGCTGCTCTACCACGCGTGGATCGGGATGCGCGATATCTTCATGGACTACGTCAAGCCCACCGGCATCCGCCTCGCATTGCAGTTCGCGGTGGTGGTGGCGCTCCTCTTCTACCTGATCTGGGCAGCAGCCATCCTCTGGGCGCGCTAACGCGATGACGATTCCGGTACGGAAGTTCGATGCAGTGATCGTGGGCGCGGGCGGCTCCGGCATGCGCGCGTCGCTCGAGCTCGCACAGGCGGGGCTGCGGGTGGCCGTGCTCTCGAAGGTGTTCCCGACCCGGTCGCATACCGTCGCGGCACAGGGCGGCGTGGGCGCCGCGCTCGGCAACATGGGCGAGGATAGCTGGCTCTGGCACATGTACGACACCATCAAGGGCTCCGACTACCTCGGCGACCAGGATGCCATCGAGTTCATGTGCCGCATGGCGCCCGAGGTGGTGATCGAGCTCGAGCACTTCGGCATGCCGTTCGACCGCAACGAGAACGGCACGATCTACCAGCGTCCCTTCGGCGGCCATTCGCAGAATTTCGGCGAGCGCCCGGTGCAGCGCAGCTGTTGCGCCGCGGACCGCACCGGGCACGCGATGCTGCACACGCTCTACCAGCGCAACGTGATGGCGAAGACCCAGTTCTTCGTCGAGTGGATGGCGCTGGATCTCGTGCGCGATGCCGAGGGCCACGTGCTCGGCGTGACGGCGCTGGAGATGGAAACGGGCGAGATGACCCTCTTCCACGCGAAGGCGGTGCTCTTCGCGACCGGTGGAGCAGGGCGCATCTACGCTTCCTCCACCAACGCGTTCATCAATACCGGCGACGGCCTCGGCATGGCCGCGCGAGCCGGACTGCCGCTCGAGGACATGGAGTTCTGGCAGTTCCATCCGACGGGTGTCGCGGGCGCGGGCGTGCTCATCACCGAGGGCGTGCGCGGGGAGGGCGGCTACCTCCTCAACAAGAACGGCGAGCGCTTCATGGAGCGCTACGCGCCGACGATGAAGGACCTGGCCTCGCGCGACGTCGTCTCGCGCGCGATGGCCACCGAGATCAAGGAAGGCCGGGGCCTGGGCGAGCACG
>DATMJE010000414.1:0-4290 GCA_035553995.1 Usitatibacter sp.
GAGGGCGGCGAGATTGTTGGGCTCGTCGCCGAGGCCGTCCGCGTCGATGCGCTCGATCGGGGCCGCGACGATTTTCGGAGGGTCGAAGCGCTCGAGCCCAGCGCCGGAGGACTTCGCTACCCGCGAAGGGATGTATTCCCACCACGCCTGGTTGGCGGCCACCCGCAGCGGTTGCGCCGGCTCGGACTTGCCGTTGAACTTGATCGTGCTCTGCCAACCCTGCCACGAGAATTCGTGGTTGTCCCCGATGCAGACGAACGGGAACCATGCGCGCGCGTCCTGTATGTCGGGGTCCGCGATATGTCCACGATAGACCGCGCGATAGCCGTCGAGCGTCGTCGGCACGTGGAAGTTGCCGACCTTGCGCGCGTCGGGGATGCGGCCGATGTCGCGAATGGTACGGTCGTAGCGGTGCGCGACTTCATCCGGATACTCCACCACCTCGTAGATGAAATCGCCGAGGTGCAGGACGAAATCCAGCCGGGCGCTGGCGGGGGCGCGCTGGTCCTCCCAGATCATCCTGCGCCAGGCGTTCTGGGCGCCTTCGTTGACGCTCTGGCACGAGACGAACGCGAATCGCACGCTGCGCGGATCGTCCACGCGCGGCGCCGTGATCGTGCGGCCTATGCGGCTGCCGTTACCCTCCTCGTCCATGAACCGATACCAATACACCGTACGTGGCGCGAGCCCGCCCACGAGCACGCGGCACGTCCAGTCGGACTCGGCGAGGATCGTCGCGTGCGTCGTCGCGACGACCCGCCGGAACGTGCGATCGGTCGAGACCTCGACGGTGAGCTCTGCGCGGGCGCCTTCGCCGAACGGCCGTCGCGTCCAGAGGATCACGCTGTCGGGCAGCGGATCGCCCGACGCGACGCCTTCGGGATAGAGGTCGCGCCGCTCGCTCCAGCGCTGGCGCGACGAGGCGGGGATGGGGCCCGCGATCGCGGCCGACACGCCGAGCGCGGCGGCCGACGCGAGGAAGGCGCGGCGGCGGGGACTCTCCATGCGCAGATCATCCCACGCACCGCGCAGGCGGGCCAGAGCGAATCGAATGCCGTGCGCTTGCGGGCCACAACCAATAGATCGCGCAGATGTGGGTGATCATCAGCAACGGAACATAGACGATCGGCACGGCATATGTGGCGCCCAGCTGGCCGGCGACTTCCGGCAGCCCGGCATGGACCGCGTGGTAATAGGCGAGCAGGAGATCACCAAGCCCCACGACGTTGAAAGCCACGACGAACAGCCAAAACAGCGGACGCACACCTGACGTGACCAACGCAGAGATCGCGAGCAGTCCTGTCGCAAGATCGCCGTATGCTGCAGATTGTGCAAAGGCGCCTGGCAATGCCGGCCCTACGACGCCGGGCATGATGAACGCCAGTCCGAAGATGCGGAAGCTGTGCAATGCCGCGATGGCACGGTGCGCCTCGAATCCTGGCATGGAGGAGAGCTTCGGGAGCATGTAGATGCGGAAACACGCCAGCCACGCCACATAGCCAAGGACGAGTTGCGTCTGGAAGAGGATTCCCGGGGTCATCGAAATCTCCTGTAGGCTTTGAATGCGCCGCATGCCGAATTCGCGTGCGCGCACCAGTGCGGTAAATCTATGCCCGACAGCGCTCGCGATAAACGACCCAGGCCTTCACGCGTCGTGAAGCGGAACTACACAGTGCCCTCGGGCAGCCTGGACGGCATCGAAGCATTCCTGCGAGTCGCCGATCGGCGCAGCTTTCGGGAAGCCGGCGATGACCTTGGCGTGTCTGCATCGGCGATCAGCCAGGCGATACGTGCCCTGGAGGCGCGCGTCGGCGTAGCTCTCTTCGTTCGGACGACGCGTTCCGTCGGACTGACGCAAGCCGGCGAGCGATTCCTGGAGCGCGCACGGCCTGCATTCGAGGAAATGATCGCCGCTCGTGATGCGGCTCGCGAGCTTGCGGAACGTCCCTCCGGACTGTTGCGTATCGCGGCGCCACGTTCGGTCGTCTCCTTGCTGCTGCAGCCCATCCTGGCGTCGTTTGCACAAGCGTATCCGGAGGTCGTCGTCGAAATCGCGGCGAGCGAGGAGCTCGTCGACCTGGCGCAGGGAGGGTTCGACGCCGGAATTCGCCTGGGCGAATTCGTCGCTCCGGACATGGTTGCCATTCGCCTCACTCCGCCTTTGCGGTACGCAGCTGTCGCGAGCCCCGCGTACCTGGACCGCCGCGGACGGCCCCAAACATTGGAAGATCTCCGAAATCATTCATGCGTGCGGATTCGTCGGTCGAACGGAAACATCGGCCATTGGCAGATGAAGGTGCAAGGCCGGCAGGTCGAAATCGACGTGAGCGGCTCGGTCGTGGTGAATGACTATCCGACCATGCTGGAAGCGGCATTGGGCTCGGCCGGCATCGCGCAAGTTCCTGCCCCCGTCGCGTGGGAGGATTTGCGCAATGGACGCCTCGAGGAAGTGCTCGGCACCTTCGCGCCGGAAACCGCCGGGGTGTTTCTGTACCACACGGGCTCTCGCCAGGTCCTGCCGAAGCTGCGAGCGTTCATCGAGCATCTGAAAGCGAATGTGCGCTTGCCGTCAGCTTAGCCTGCGAATCCCTGCGGCTGCGCCGCAAGCGCGTCGCGCCAGCTCGGGTAGCGAGCCGGCGACGTCACTGCGTATCCGGCCGCGGATCGGGCGACGTGAACCCATCGCGATTCGGCATGCGCACCCTGGGTAAGGTCGCGGCATCCATCACCGACGACTCCGGCACGATGCCGTTCAGGTACAGCACGTACGCCGAGACCGCATACACCTCGTCCGGCCTCAGCGACTGCGGCTTGTCCCATGGCATGGCGCGGTTCACGTAGTCGTAGAGGGTGGTGGCGTAGGGCCAGAAACTTCCGACCGTCTTCACGACGCTCGGAGGCTTGACCGATCCGCCCACCAGCCGCGTGGCCGGGTTGCCCTGTCCCTTCGCGCCATGGCAGGCGGCGCACTTCGCGTCGTAGACCTTCTTGCCCTCGGCGACACTTCCGCGACCGGGCGGCAGACCTTCGCCGTCGATGCCGACATCGATGTTCCAGCCGGCGAGCTCCCGGTCTCCGAGCGGCGCACCCACGCCATAACGCGCAGTCGTGCTCGAGCCAGGCGCGCTCGCGCACGCCGCCAACAACGCAGCCACGGCAGCCAGAGTCCAGCGTTCAGGCGTGGACATGGGTCACCCCGCCATTGGCATCGATGTTCCAGCTCTGTATCGCGTTGTAGTGGTAGGAAGATGCGGTGCCGCGCGCGGCGATCAATCGCGCACGCGTCGGCTGCACAAAGCCGGTCTCGTCGATGGCGCGGCTCTGCAGGACGCACGGCTTGCCGTCCCAGTGCCAATCGGCGCGGAATGCGGTGAGGGCCCGGGGCAGCACCGGCTCCTGCAGGCGCGCCCGCTGCCAGGTCTTCCCCGCGTCCGTGGAAATCTCGACCGCGGTGATCCGGCCGCGCCCCGACCACGCGACGCCGTAGATCTCATGGTAGCCATGCACGTCCAGCTTCTGCCCGCCCGAAGGCGAGAGGATGCATGACTTCGCTTCCATGGCGAAGGTGAACTGCCGCGCCGTGCCATCGGGCATCAGGTCCGTATACGTGGAGGTTTCTTCGCGCGTATGCCACGGCTGCGTGCCCAGCTTGATGCGGCGCAGCCACTTGATGTTCATGTTGCCTTCGAAGCCCGGCAGCAGGAGGCGTAGCGGATAGCCTTGTTCCGGCCGGAGCCTCTCGCCGTTCTGCGCGTAGACCACCATCGCGTCGTCCATCGCCTTTTCCATCGGGACGCTGCGAGTCATGGATGCGGCATCGGCGCCTTCGCACAGCAGCCACCTGGCCTCCGGCCGGGCGCCCGCTTCACGCAGGAGCACGGAGAGCATCACGCCGGTCCACTCTGCGTTGCTCAACAGGCCATGGACCTCCTGCGCAGTCTTGCCTGTGGGCCTGGTGAATTCCGCGGAGGAGTTGCCGGCACATTCGATGAAATGGATCCGGTTCACCGCGGGAAGCCTCATCAGCTCGCTCATCGAGAAGATGAGCGGCCGCTCGACCAGGCCATGGACCATCAGGCGGTGCTCGCGCGGATCGATCATCGGCACGTTGGCGTGGTGGCGCTCGAAGAAGAGGCCGTTCGGCGTGATCGATCCCTTGAGCTCCTGCAGCGGCGTGCGCGTGCCCGTCGGAAAGGCTGCGGGCGGGTTCGGAAGAACGCGCACGACATCCTTCTCGAAGGGCGACGGCAATCCATAGGCCGGGCTCAGGAAGGGCCGGCCCTGGGTGCG
>DATMJE010000415.1:0-12385 GCA_035553995.1 Usitatibacter sp.
TGCTCTGCTATGCGCTGATGGCGATGCTCGGCATCGGCATGAAGGTGAATACCCTGCCGGTCGTGGCCCTCGGTGTGGGCGTAGGCATCGACTACGGGATCTATCTCTTCGAAGTCATTCGCCACGAGATGCGCAGCCGCAACGCGACCCTGCAGGCCGCCCTGGTCGAGGCGCTGCGCCAGCGCGGCACCGCGTCCCTCTTCACCGCCGCCACGATGACGGTCGGTGTAGCGACGTGGATGTTCTCGGACCTGCGCTTCCAGTCGGACATGGGCATCCTCCTCGGCTTCATGTTCCTGGTGAACGTGCTGGGTGCGCTGTTGCTGGCACCCGCGCTCGCGGCGTTCCTGCTGCGCAAGCCCGCACGCATGCCCGCGGCGGCGCCGCAATCCACGCGGCTGCTCGAGCCGTGAGCACCCGCCGCGCTCCCAGCCGCGCGCCGCGCCGTGCACCTCGCCGGGGGGCGCGCGAGGGCGCGTCGCTCGCCCTCGCGCGCAACTTCACCCGCAACCTGGTGCGCAGCGTCGACCTGCCGTGGTTTCCCTTCGTCTCCGAGGGCGTGCACGTGAAGCTGTGCCACGTGAGCCTCACCACCGGCGAGATCACGCTGCTGGTGCGTGCCGCTCCCGGTGCAGGCCTCACGACGCACTACCACCATGGCGTCTTCGTCGCGTATACCGTGACGGGCCGCTGGCGCTACCTGGACTCGGGATGGATCGCGGGTCCGGGAGACGTGGTGGTCGAGCCCGCGGGTGCCACGCATGCGCTCGAGGTGGTGGGCGACGGCCCGGCGGAGGCTTTCGTGCACCTGGCCGGCGCGCTCGAGTTCCGCGACGAATCGGGCAAGACGATCTGCATCGAAAACGCGGAGACGCTGCACGGGCGCTATCTCGCGCACTGCGCGCTGCACGGACTGCCGGCGGTGGACGTGACCGGCGGCTTTCGCGGGTAAAACCGGCAGCAGGATAAAACCGGTAAAATCGGTTCTGCGTCGCGACGCGCACCTGCGTCCGGATTTGCGCCCGTAGCTCATCCGGATAGAGCACCGGCCTTCTAAGCCGGGGGTAACAGGTTCGAATCCTGTCGGGCGCGCCAGTACCCTATGGTGGCTGTAGCTCAGTGGTAGAGTCCCGGATTGTGATTCCGGTTGTCGTGGGTTCGAATCCCATCAGCCACCCCAACACTCTGTAATAGTCCTGTTCATGGACGCGCGCCGCGCGGGGCGTTGCGTGAGGCGTTGCGCGGCGCCTGCCGGCGGGGCGCCGTTCATGCCGACGGCGCCTTCGCGAGCGCCGCGCTTTTCGAGGCGATGCGGGCCATGAGCTCCCGCCACGAGCTTGCGAAGGCCGCCGTGCCTTCGCGCTGGAGCTGGCTCGCGAGCGCGGAAGTGTCGACGCCGGCGCGGGCGAATTCGGCGAGCACCGATTCGGCGTCGCCCCCATCGACGGGCATCGCGTCCTTCACCTTGCCGTGGTCGGCCAATGCGAGCAGCGTCTTTTCGGGCATCGTGTCGATCGTGTCCGGCGCTGCGAGCGCCTCGACATAGAGCAGGTCGGGCGCGGCGGGATCCTTGGTCCCCGTGCTGGCCCACAGCAGGCGTTGCGGCCGGGCGCCGGCGGCAGCGAGCTTTCGCCACCTTGTCGAAGCGAGCAGCTCACGGTAGGCCTTGTACGTGCGCATCGCGATGGCGATGCCGAGGCGGTTGCGCAACGGCGCCGCAACCTTGTCCTTGATCGCCACGTCCCAGCGGCTGACGAAGAGGGAGGCCACGCTGGCAATCGCGGGACCGCGCCCGGCGGCGATGCGCCGCTCGATGCCGCGCATGTACGCTTCGGCCGCGGCGACATAGTGCTCCGGCGAGAAGAGCAGCGTCACGTTCACCGGCACGCCGGCATGGATCGACGCCTCGATCGCCGGGATGCCGGCGCTCGTGCCGGGGATCTTGATGAAGAGGTTCGCGCGTTGCGCACGCGCGCTCAATTGCGCCGCCGCAGCGATCGTGGCCGCGGTGTCGTCGGCGAGCAGCGGCGAGACCTCGAGCGAGACCCATCCGTCGGCGCCGTGGCTCGCGTCATGGATGGGTCGCAGCAGGTCGGCCGCGGCGACCAGGTCCTCGAGCGCGAGCGCGAAGAACAGTGCTTCGCCGGCACCGCCCGAACGCGCCTTCTCGCGAATCGCGCCGTCGTAGAAGTCGCTGTTGCCGATGGCTTGTTCGAAGATCGTGGGGTTGGACGTGAGCCCCGTCACCGCCAGCTCGCGGATGTAGCGGGCGAGGGTGCCATCCACGATGAGCCCGCGGGTGATGTTGTCGAGCCACAGGCTTTGCCCGAGATCGTGAAGTCGCTGCGTTGCGTTCATGGGGGCTCCTTGCTGCGTTCGACGGGATGTACCGCGTCGAGGAATGCGGAAAGCGGGTAATCGACGAGATCGCCGATGCGGTCGATCGCGAGGTCGGCCGGCGGGTAGGCGCCGGCGATGCGCGGATCGAGCGCGTAATGGCCCTGGCGCGGGAAGACGGTCGTGAGCCGCCCTGCGAGGATCGCCTTCATCGCCGCCAGGATGCGCAGCTTGTCGTCCACCATGACGTAATGGCGGGCCGGGTAGCGGTGCTCGACGTCGTCGAGCATAAGCTCCTTGTGGATATAGATGAGGACACGGCCCTCGACCGCCTGCCACAACCCCGACCGCTGGATCTTGAGCGGCTGGAAGACCACGTCGCCATCGGAGACGATGACGGCCGGCCCCCAGCGGCGCAGATGTGCGATCGCGGCGAGCGCCCCGGGATATAGCCGGTCTGCGAACGGATAGTCCACGAGAAACCCGGACATCCGCAGCAGGCGCGGATCGTTCATCGCGCCTTCCCGGTAGCGTTGCAGCGCGCCGAGATAGTCGGTGTAGCCGAGCTCGGCGCGCAACGCCTCGAAGATCTCCCAGTACCGATCGCGGTTCGCGGACCCGAATTCGACTTCGAGGTGGGCGCTCAGGTCGGCTGCCACGCGATCGTTGTCGAGCAGCGTGTTGTCGCAGTCCAACAGGAACGCGATCTCGTCGCGCTTCACGCGGCGGCCTCGTCCCACAGGCGCAATCCGCCCACGATGGCATGGGCATTGTCGCCGCGGCGGGTCTGCGGCGGCAGCCGCTTCAGGCGGGCGGCGTTTCCGCCTCCCAGGACGATCACGTCCGGCAACAGTGCGTTGCGAAATCCCTCCACCACGTCGTGCACCTTGCGGCGCCACCTCTCGTTTCCCAGCCGCTTTCGGGCCGCTTCGCCGACATGGTCTTCGTAGGTTCGCCCCTTCCCGCAATGCAGGTGTCCAAGCTCCATCGGCGCCACGACGCCGTCGACGATGAGCGCCGATCCCAGCCCGGTTCCCAGTCCGAGGAAGAGCATCTTGCCGCCCTGGTAGCTGCCGAGCGCCTGCATGGCCGCATCGTTGATGATCCTGACCGGGCGCCCGAAAGCCGCGCGGAAGTCGAACCCGACCCAGCCCGGGCCCAGGTTGTGCGGCTCGCGCACGATCACGCCGCGGCTCACCACGCCGGGGTAGCCGATCGACACCAGGTCGAAGCGCCATGCGCGCGTCATCTCCAGGACCTTTCGCGCCATGACCGCGGGCGTCATCTTCGGTCCGGACCGGAATTCGACCGGGTTGCGGTGGTTGGTCGCGGCGCACCTCACGTGGGTGCCCCCGACGTCGACGACGAGGATCCTGGGTTTTTCGCGCGCCGCCGGCTTCATCGCGCGAGATCCGGTTCGTGCCAGCAGCCGCAGGGCGCGATGAGCGCATCCGCTTCACGGGGACCCCAGCTGCCGCGCCGGTAGCGGATCGCCGGCTTGTGCTTCTCGAGGACCGGATCGACCGCTGCCCAGGCGGCCTCCACCGCATCCTCGCGCGTGAAGAGCGCGCCGTTGCCGGCCATGGCATCCGCGAGCAGGCGCTCGTAAGGCGCTTCCTCTCGCGGCTGCTCATCGACCAGGTAGAGCTCGCGCTGGTCGCCGACGAACGCCTTGCCCGCGCGCTTCACGCGTGCGGCGAGCGCGACGGCGGAGTGGGGCGCGAGGCGGAAACGGACATAGTTGGTGTCGCACGGGCCGGGGTCCGAATCGGCGAACAGCCGCTGTGGCGGTGCCTTGAGCTGCACCACCACCTCGGACGCTGTCCCGGCGAGGTATTTCCCCGAGCGCAGGTACCACGGCACGCCCGCCCAGCGCCACGAGTCGATGAAGAGGCGCAGCGCGCAGAAGGTCTCCACGTCGGAATTCTTCGCGACGCCGGGCTCCTTGCGATAGCCGGCATATTGGCCGCGCACCAAGTCGTCCGGCTCGAGCGCTCGCATCGCCTGGAAGACTTCCGCCGTTTCGGCATGGACGGCACCGAAGCCGCGATAGGACGGCGGCTCCATGGCGAGAAGCGCCACGATCTGGAAGAGGTGGTTCTGGATCACGTCGCGAAGGCACCCCGCGGTCTCGTAGAAGGCGCCGCGCCCCCCGATGCCGAAGTCCTCGGACAGGGTGACCTGGACGCTCGCCACGTAGTTGCGGTTCCAGATCGGTTCGAGGAACGTGTTGGCGAAGCGGAAATACAGGATGTTCATGATCGCTTCCTTCGCGAGGAAGTGATCGATGCGGAAGATCGAGTCCTCGGCGAACACCGAGCGGGCAACCGCGTTGAGCGCGCGTGCCGACGCGAGGTCGCGGCCGAACGGCTTTTCGACGATGACGCGTGCGCGATCGGCGAGATTCGCAGCGGCGAGCGCCCGGATCACCGCCGGGAAGAGGACGGGCGGGATGGCGAGGTAGTACGCGGGGCGGCGCGCATCGCCCAGCGCTTGCTTGAGCGCCACGAAGGTCGCCGCATCGTTGTAGTTCCCGGCGACATATCGCAGCCGCGAGAGCAGCTCGCGCAGGGCCGGGCGGTCGTCGACGGGTCCCGCTTCCCGGATGGCTTCCTCGGCACGCTTGCGCAATTGCGGCATCGTGAGCGGCGAGGAAGCCACGCCGACTACGGGAACCGTGAGCGTCCCGCGCTTCGCCATGGCATAGAGCGCCGGAAAGATCTGCTTGTGCGCGAGGTCTCCGGTGACACCGAAGACGACCAGCGCGTCCGATGCTGTCGTGTCCCGGCGACGCCCCTCCATTCAGCCCCCGCCTTTTCCCGGCGGCGCAAGCAGCGCGGACTCCACCAGGATGTCGACGCCTGCCGCGGGCATGATCGCTCGCGCCGGAATCCCATTGCCGGCACGCCACTCGCCCAATGCCCGGCGCTTCGATTCGCCCGCGACGAGGAAGACGGCTTGCCGTGCACGGCTCAGGCGCGCTGCGCTCAGCGACACGCGCTGCGGCGGAGGCTTCGGCGCATCGAGCACCGCCAGCGTGTCGGGTGCGCCGGGCTCCGTGCCCCACGGACGGCCGGGGAACAGGCTTGCCGTATGGCCATCCTCGCCCAGGCCGAGGAGGACGAGGTCGAATTCGCCCACGGCCCGCAGCGTCTCGGCGTACGCCCGTGCCGCGCCGGGGGCGCCGAGCTCTGCGGGAATCGCATGGACGTGATGCGCAGGAATGGGCACCCAGTCGAGCCACGCCTGCGCCGCCATGCGCGAGTTGCGCGCCGGGTCGTCGGCAGGCAAGCAGCGCTCGTCGCCGAAATAGATCTGCCACGCTGTCCAGTCGGCATCGGCTGCGCGCAACGCGCGATAGGTCTCGCGGGGCGTGTCTCCGCCGGCGAGCACGACAAGGAAGCGGCCGCGCTCGCCGATCGCACGCCGCGCGCTTGAAAGCATGATCTCGACCGCTGCCTTCTCAAGCTCGCGCGAATCGGAAAGGCCATGCCATCGGCACGTGACATCCGCCATGCGTCCTCGCCCTCTCCTCGAGCGTCACTGCAGCAGCGCCAGAGCGCGCGCGCAAACGTTGTCGACCGTGAACCCGTACTCGCGCAACACCACGTTGCCCGGAGCGGAAGCGCCGAAGCGCTCCACGCCGAGGATGTCGCCGCGATCCCCGACGTAGCGGTGCCAGCCTTGCGGCACGCCGGCCTCGACCGCGAGGCGCGCGCGGACCGACGTGGGCAATACCGATTCGCGGTACTCGCGTGGCTGCGCATCGAAGCGCTTCCAGCTCGGCATCGAGACGATGCGCACCGCGATACTCCGTTGGCGCAATTTCGCGGCGGCGGCGACCAGCAGTGCCACTTCGGAGCCGGAGGCGATGAGGATCAGCTTCGGTTCGCCGGCGTGCGCATCGGCCAGGACGTAGGCGCCGCGCCGCAACCCGTCGGCGGACGCCAATTGCGTGCGATCGAGCGTGGGCAAGTCCTGGCGCGTCAGTATCAACGCGACCGGGCGATCGCGAGTTTCCAGCGCGACCCGCCAGGCGACGGCGGTTTCGTTGGCGTCGGCGGGACGAATGACGTCGAGGCCGGGAACCGAACGCAAGCCGGCCAGTTGCTCGACCGGCTGATGCGTCGAGCCGTCCTCGCCCAGCGCGATGTTGTCGTGGGTGAACACGTAGATCACGTGCAGTTCCATTAGTGCGGCAAGACGCATTGGGGGGCGCATGTAATCGGAGAACACGAGGAACGTGGCGCCGAACGGGATCATGCCGCCGTGCGCGGCCAGCCCGTTCAGGATCGCGCCCATCGCGTGCTCGCGCACGCCGAAGTGGAGGTTGCGTCCGGCGCGACTCCAGCCGCCGGCGTCGGAGCCCTGGCGATCGCTCGCATCGAGGCCGGGCGGCTCGAAATCGCCCAGTCCCTGCAGTGCGGTGCTGGTCGAAGGATCCAGGTCCGCCGAACCGCCGATCAGCGCTTTCACGCGCGGCGCGATGGCGTTCATCACCTTGCCCGATGCGACGCGCGTGGCCATGCCCTTGGCGTCGGCCGGAAAGACCGGAATGTCCCCGTCCCAGCCGGGCGGCAATTCGCCGCGGATCATCTGTTGCAGCTCTTCGGCAAGCTCCGCATGCGAACGCGCGTATGCGCAGAACCGGGCGTTCCAATCGGCTTCCGCGCGTTGGCCCCTGGCGATGGCTGCGCGGTAATGGGCGCGCGCTGTTTCGGGGATGAGGAACGCGGGCTCCGTGGGCCAGCCGAGGTTCTGCTTGGTGAGGCGCACTTCGTCTTCACCCAGCGGCGAGCCGTGCGCCTTGTAGCTGTCTTGCTTGTTGGGCGAGCCATAGCCCAGGTGCGTACGCACCAGGATCAGCGACGGCCGAAGCGTCTCGGCGCGAGCGTTCGCGAGCGCTTGTTCGATGGCCGCGAGATCGTTGCCGTCGCCGATCGCCTCGACGTGCCAGCCGTACGCCTCGAAGCGCCGCGCCCGGTCTTCGGTGAACGTGATGCCGGTGCCCGCGGAAAGCGTGACGCGATTGTCGTCGTACAGGCAGACGAGCTTGCCGAGCTGCAAATGACCGGCCAGGGAGGCGGCTTCCGACGCCACGCCTTCCATGACGTCGCCGTCGCTCGCAAGCACGTAAGTGTAGTGGTCGACGATCTCGAAGCCGGCGCGGTTGTAGCGAGCGGCCAGGTGCGCTTCCGCGATCGCAAGGCCGACGGCGTTCGCGAAGCCCTGGCCGAGCGGCCCAGTCGTCATCTCGACGCCGGGGGTGAGGCCGCGCTCGGGATGACCGGGCGTGATGCTGCCCCACTGCCGGAATTGCCGGATCTGCTCGATCGGAACGTCGTATCCGGTGAGGTGCAGCAGGCCGTACAGCAGCATCGATCCGTGCCCCGCGGAAAGGACGAAGCGATCGCGATCGAACCAGGCGGGATTCGCGGGATTGTGCTCGAGGAAACGCGTCCAGAGCACATAAGCCATCGGCGCGGCATCCAGCGGCAAGCCCGGATGGCCGCTGGCGGCGTTCTGCACGGCATCGACGGCAAGGAAGCGCAGGGTGTCGACGCACAGCCGGTCCATGTCCCCGGCGCGATCTTCGGCAACGAGTTGCGCGCTCATTCGGGCAGTCCCGGTGTCCTGGCCGGCCGGTTGATCATGAATCGCTCCCCGCGGCTCCCGGGCATGTAGACAACCTGCCGTCACACCGGTTCGATTCCACCACGTCGATGACGGCGCGCGAGACGATGAGACGCGCGTTGAGCCTGTCGTCCGCCGGCACCACGTGCCAGGAGCGCCAGAGGTGCCGCTGCCGCTTGTCCCATCAATCCTGCGGGAGGGCCGCCGGCACCGGATCTGCCCGCCTGTTCACATCATAAGGCGCGGGCTTCGCGCCCACGCTTGCCCCTGGAGCGGCGTTCGACGCGGACCCGGAATCTCCGGCGCTTCTCGTCGTTGCACGCTGGTGCGCCGAAAGAAGCGACACTGCGATCGAGATGCACAACAACACGAGCCAGTAAGCGATCGGCGGCTGGCGACCCTCCACGATAATCGCCACCTTTGCGGTCGTCCCCGCCTTCGGCAGGAGCGCCACCAATCGAGCAGCAAGAATCTCGGTCTCCGACGACTTCTGGGGATGGCCGGGAAGAAGATTGAGTGTCGCGACGAGGGCCCCTTCGGCGTCCGACGTGGGCAACGCCGCCAGGCGGGCCGCTTCCTCCCAGGGATCGAGGTTCATGCGCGCCAATGCCGAAAGGACGCTGAGCCGCATTCCCCGTGGCTCATCCCACATCCCCGCAAACAGGAAGTCGTCGTATCGGGAAGGGAGGTTCAAGTCCGCGTGCCGGCTGCGGATTGCTTGTCGTTCGCCCAATAGGCGGGACGCCCGTAGTGCTCGTGGATACCCAGTTCCTGGTCCCGATCGAATGGGTTCGCGGGATCGTATCGGGGGGCGTCTTTCACGGCCTGACGGGTCAGGTTGACCGACACCGTGGCGTCGGACCATCTCACGTCGTCGATCCATTGCGGGGCGATGAGGGCGTGGTGGCCGAGCCACCAGTTGCTGGTGTTCACGATGAGGTACCGAACGGCCCAGGTCTCCTCGTCCACCAGCATCCCGTCGACGTGGCCGATGCCGCCGTCGCTCGCCTCGACGTTGTACGTCATGACGACGTTGCAGCTGCGCAGGTGCGGATCCGCTTCCTTCGGCTGCATCGCCGGGGCCCGCCGGGCATTCGTCGGACCTTGGGCGGCGACCGGCGTCATCAACGAGGGGTATGGCACGGCCCCCCAGAGTGCGTTGCCGCTCCAGTAGTCCTGGTAGCCGTAATACGCCATGTAGCTCATCTCGTGCTGGCGCGAAACCGGCTTCTCGGTGTCGATGTCGGGGCTGGCTTTCACCTGCTCCTTCGTGACCGCGACGGGCAGGACGTTTTGCGCCCAGTCGGGACGGCCGATCGCGATCGGCGAGATCAGCACCTTCCTGCTCGGAAGCCAGGTGCCGGTGTCCACGACGAGGTAGCGGATGGTCCATCTCTCGTCATCGAAGAAGAAGTCGAGCGCGTGCCCGATCGTGCCGTCGGTCGCGCGGATGGCGAGCTTCTCCAGGTCCTTGATGCTGCGTAACATGCATGCCTCTCCTGAACGGGCGTCGAGAGACGTTGGGAAGCCTCGACGCGACACTGCCTTCAAGATAGGCCAGGGGGCCCCGACCGTCTGTGCTCCAGCGTACGCAGGGGGGCAATGATGTCGCTCGCACAACCGGTGGCCCGAGCGCTTTCGTTCTTCGCGCTGCGCCCCGCGCCCGGCCGCTTGTCGTTCGCCTTGCGCGCCTCGCTCTGCATGGGCATGCCGGTGGCGGCCGGTGTCCTCGGCGGACGCGTCGACGAAGGCCTGATGGCGATGCTGGGTGCCTTCACCGCGCTCTATGGCGGCGGGCGGCCTTATGCGTACCGCGCCATCATGCTGGCGCTCGTCGCGGCGGGATTCGCGCTTGCGGTCGGCATCGGCGTCGCGGCTTCCCGCTCCCACGTGACGGCCATCCTGGCCGTGAGCGCGATCGCGATGGCGGCCACGTATCTCTGCCTGGTGCTGGAGACGGGGCCTCCGGGCGCCTATCTCTTCGTGCTCGCGTGCGCGGTGGGCACCGCGATGCCCGCGGGCATGCATCCGCTCGCCGTCGCAGCACTCGTGTTCGCGGGCGGCGCGTTCTCGTGGGCCGCGCACATGGCAGGGGCGCTCTTCAATCCGCGCGGCCCGGAGAAGCTTGCGGTGCTGCGCGCGGCGAAGGCCACGGGCGCCTTCGTGCGCGCGGTGGGCACCCCGGCGCAGGATCGCGCGCGGCACGCGGCTGCGATGTCGCTGCACGAGGCATGGTCGGCACTGGTCACGTGGCAGCCGTGGCTCGCGCGCGACACGGACGCGGTCGGCCGTCTTCGCGCGGTCAACCGCGATCTGCACCACGTCTTTGCCGAGGCCGCGGGGCGGGCGAGCCGCGGCGAGACGATGCCGGCCGCATCCCTCGAGGACGTGCGCGATGTCGCGCGGCGTGTCCGCGACCTGCGCAACGAGCCGCAACCCACGCACGGGCCGTATCCACTGGGGCGGCTGCGCGCGGCGGAGGCGCTGCGCGAATCGCTGCGTGCCGGCTCGAGCATCCTGGTCGTCGTGGTGCGCGTGGGCATCGCGGCCGTCATTGCCGGCAGCGTCGCGACGACGATGGGGCTCGAGCACGTGTACTGGTCGATCGCCGCCGCGGTGCTCGTGCTGCATTACGGCCACGATCGCCGGCGCACGCTGGAGCGCGCCGTGCAACGGCTGGTGGGCACGTGGATCGGCCTCGTACTCGCGGCCCCGGTTCTTTATTGGCATCCGCAGGGGCTGTGGCTCGCGGCCGCCGTCATGGTGCTGCAGTTCGTGATCGAGATGCTGGTGGTGCGCAACTACGCCGTCGGTGTCGTCTTCATCACCGCGATCGCGCTCCTCATGGCGACTGCCGCGCATCCCTCGGTAGACGTCATGCAGGAGCTGCTCGCGCGCGGCATCGATACGGCGCTCGGATGCGCGGTCGCCATCGTGGTCTTCACGATGGTGCGGCCGCATGCAGGCGTGCGGCTACGCGACGAGCTCGCGCGAACGTCGAGTGCGCTCGATGCCGTGCTGCGCCGCTTGCGCGATGGCAGCGCCACGACGCCGGAGGGCTACGTGGACCGGCGCGCGCTGCAGCATCGGCTCTTCCTCCTGGGTGAGGCGTTCGACGCCGGCGCGGCGGGGACCGTGCCGGAGCGGCGCGAGGCCGACGTGATCTGGCCCGACGTGGCGTCGATCCAGCGGCTCGCCTACGACACGCTATCGCTGTGCTGGCGGATGGAGCGCGGCGAGGCGGTCGCGGGCGAGCTCGACCGGCTCGACGGCGAGCGCCGGCAATTGCAGGTGCCGCTCGCCTGAGCGGTGCAGCTGCTCAGTTCTTCCGCACCGCCGAGAAATTGCCGACGACGGGGCAGTTGCGATCCGTTGCGGCATACGCGGCGAAGAACCCGTTGCGTCCGCCCTCGACCTGGCTCAGCGTGAACGTGCCGCTCGCCCCGCTGCTGCACGAGTAGGTGCCGCCCAGGGTGCCCATGTGACCCTCCTGCACGTACGCGCCGCTATAGCGGCACGACTCGTCGACCGGCGAGCCGTGCGTGGCCGTCATCGCGACCGAGCCGCCGAGCTGCGCGACGTCGATCGAGTCGAACACCTGCGTGCCGACGCGCGCCGGGCACCCGGGCGTCGGGATTTGCGTGACGCGCACGCCGTAATACTGGCCGGAGAGATCGTTGAATGCCCAGGTCTGGCGCTGCACCTGCTTCACGACGGTCACGCCATCGACGGTGTAGGTGAGCCTCCCGATGGTGACCGCAGACGCAGGCGTGGTCCTGAAGGGGAACTCGAAGGTCATGCGGCCCACCTCGCGGACCGTCACCTTCGCCGGGTCGAATGCCGGCGCGCTGAAGACCGGCCCGGTGGTCTCGTAGAGCTTGCCGAGGTAGATCACGGACTGGCCCGCCGGCGCAGGCGCCGCGTCGAGCTCCGAGCCCACGAACCAGTGTGCCCTGCCGGCCTGGTCGTACACGAACAACGTCGCGAAGGCGACGTTGCCCTCCTGGATGAGGTTCACGCCCCAGCCCGATTCGTCGGGGTTGAACCAGAGGTCGGTCACGTCGTTCATCACGGGGTTGGCCGCCTGCGCGCCGGCCGCGGCGCACACCGCCCATGCGGCCACGATGATGCGAGCCAACCGCCAGGCCGGCTTCATCGCGACACCGGCAGGATGGTCGTGCGCGTGCCGCCGATGCGCCCGTCGAGCGTGCAGCCGCGCTCGGTGCCGCCGTAGTGCGCGAGGAAGCCGAAGGGGCTCGTTTCCAGCTCGGTGAGCCGGTAGGTGCCCTGCAGCCCGCTCGCGCACGTGAAGGTGCCCGTCGACGTGCCGAAATGGCCGTCCTGCGAATAGGTGCCGCTGTAGCGGCAGGCATTGTTGCCGAGCGTCGCGTTCATGCCGAAGCTCGTGCTCGAC
>DATMJE010000416.1:0-2840 GCA_035553995.1 Usitatibacter sp.
CGAGCGCACCAGCCGCATGACGAGCGTCAGCGGATAGAAGCCCAGCGTGATCGCCGGCAGCACGAGCGCCTTCAACCCGCTCGTCGTGAGCAATCCCGTGGACCAGAAGCCGAGCTGCACCGTGTCGCCGCGCCCGAACGAGGGCAGCAGGCCCAGCCAGACGGCGAAGATGAGGATGAGGAAGATGCCGATGAGGAAGTTCGGCAGCGACACGCCCACCAGCGACGTCGTGAGCATCGCGCGCGACAGGAACGAATCGCGCCGCAGCGCCGTGTACACACCCACCGGGATGCCGACGATGAGCGCGATGAGCGACGCGGTGAACGCGAGCTCGAGAGTCGCGGGCAGGCGCTCGGCGATGAGCGCGGAGACGGGACGGCCGAGCCTGAGCGAGATGCCGAAGTTGCCCTGCAGCGCGTTGCCGAGGAAGGTCACGAACTGCAAGTAGAACGGCCGGTCGAGCCCGAGCGACTGGCGCATGGCATCGCGGTCCGCCTGCGTGGCCTCGGGCGGCAGCATGAGGGCCACCGGGTCGCCCACGAAGTTGAAGAGCGCGAAGGCGATCGCGCCCACGACCAGCATCACCATCACGGCCTGCAGCAGGCGCCGCAGCACGAACGCGATCATGCGCTGCCCTTCACGCCGGCCGTGTGCGCGCCATGCTTCACTGGATCTTCACCCATTTCACCGTGAGCCGGTTGTCCGCGCGGTGGACGACTGTCACGTTCGAGCGCATCGCCCACGGGATGACCTGGTGGTGCAGGGGGATGTGTCCCACGTCCTTCATGTGCTCGATGAGCGCCACGCGTGCGAGGGCGGCGCGCTTCGCCGGATCGACCTCGGTCTTCAGCTTGTCGATCGCCTCGTCGACCTTCGGGTTCGAGTACTTGCCCAGGTTGTAGTCGCCATCCGCGGTCTTCGGCACGACCGTGCGCATGAGGCTCTGCAGGGCGTACTGCGAGTCGAAGGTGGGCACGCCCCAGCCCAGCATGTAGAAGCTGGTGTCGTAGTTCTGGATCTTGGGGAAGTACTGCGCACGCGGCATCGCGTTCACGCGGACATTCACCTTCACCTGCGCCAGCATCGCGGCGATCGCGACGCAGATCTTCTCGTCGTTGATATAGCGATTGTTGGGGCAGTCGAGCGTGACCTCGAAGCCCTGCGGATAGCCGGCCTCGGCCAGCAGCTTGCGGGCGCGATCGCGATCCGCGGGCTTCGGCTTGTCGAGATCCTTCTGGTAGCCATCGACCTGGGGCGCGAACATGACCGCCGTGGGGATGGACAGCCCGCGCATCACCTGCGTCTTGAGGGCGTTCACGTCGATGGCGAGCTGGAATGCCTCGCGCACGCGCTTGTCCTTGAACGGATTCCTGCCCTTCACGTTCGAGTACTGCAGCTCGTCGCGCCACTGGTCCATGCCGAGGAAGATGGTGCGGTTCTCGTTGCCCTCGACGATTTTGAGCTTCGGATCCGACTTCATGCGCGGGATGTCCTGCGGCGCGGGATCGAGCATGAAGTCGATCTCGCCGGAGAAGAGGGCGGCCAGCCGCGTGGCGTCCGACTTGATCGGCAGGTACACCATCTCGTCCACGTTGCCCTCGATCTGGCCCCACCAGGCGGGGTTCTTCACCGCGACCGTGCGCACGTCCGCCTCGCGGGTGCGCAGCACGTACGGACCCGTGCCGTTCGAGTTGCGCGAGGCGAAGGTCTCTTCCTTGTTCTTGTAGTCCTGGGGCTTCTGCACGCCGTGCTTCGTGGACCAGTCGCGGCTCATGATGCGGACCTCGGTGAGCTGGCCGATCAGCACCGGGGCGGGGCCCTCGGTGATGATGTCCACGGTGAGGTCGTCGACCTTCTTCGCCTCCTTCACGCCGGCGAGGTAGGGCTTGAAGTTGGACGTGTCCGAAAGGGCGCGCTGGATGGAGAAGACCACGTCGTCCGCCGTGAGCGGCGTGCCGTCGTGGAACTTCACGTTCGGGCGCAGCTTGAAGCGCGTGACCGTCGGGCTCACCGATTGCCAGGAGGTGGCGAGGCAAGGCTCGACCTTGAGCTCCTTGCCGCGCGTGACCAGCGGCTCGTAGATGTTGTCGAGGTAGGCGTTGGTGAAGCCCTCGTTGTTGGCGTGCGGGTCCATGGTGGTGATGTCGCCCTGGCTCGAGAAGCGCAGCGTCTTCGCGGCGAGCGGCAGTGCGAGGGCGATCAGGCAGGCGGCGAGCGCGGCGAGGCGCAAGCGGGCGGCAATCATGGCTATCGTTCTCCCCGGGATTTCGGTCGATCATAATCGGAAATTCCCCATGGAGGGCCGCATGACCGAGGCATTGTTCCGGGAAGAACCCTACCGTCGCGAGACGCTGTCCACGGTGCTGCGCGCGGCAGCCAGCGGCATCGAGCTCGACCGCACCGTCTTCTATGCGCGCGGCGGCGGCCAGGCGGGCGATGCCGGTGCGCTCCTGCTCGAGGATGGTGCGGCGATCGCGATCGCGGACACGGTGAAGGGCGAGGGCGCGGGGATCGTGCACGTGCCGGTGCCCGGGCAGGAGGCGCTGATCGAAAGGCTCGCAGCCGGCATGCCGGTGGTGGCGCGCATCGACTGGGACCGGCGCCATCGCCACATGCGCTTCCACACCGCCACGCACCTGCTGTGCGCGATCGTGCCGCACCAGACCAACGGCTGCTCGATCACGGCCGGCTACGCGCGCCTCGATTTCGACATGGTGGAACCCCTCGACCGCGAGCATCTCGACCGCGAGCTGGCCCGGCTGGTCACGGCGGCCCATGCCGTGCGCACGCAGTGGATCACCGACGAGGAGCTGGACGCGAAGCCGGAGCTCGTGCGGACG
>DATMJE010000417.1:0-9722 GCA_035553995.1 Usitatibacter sp.
CTGCGCGGTGGCGTCGTACCAGCTGCGCTCGTCGGCGGTGCGCGCCAGCCGCAATTCTTCGATGAAGATCGCATCGGCGCGGCGCAGCAGGTCGGCGTGCTCGCGCTTCACCTCGCCCAGGATCCGCACGCCAAGGCCGGGGCCAGGGAACGGGTGGCGGTACACCATCTCGCGCGGCAGCTGCAGCGCGAGGCCCAGCTCGCGCACCTCGTCCTTGAAGAGCTCGCGCAGCGGCTCGAGGAGCTTGAGATGCAGCGTTTCCGGCAGCCCGCCCACGTTGTGGTGCGACTTGATGGTGACGGCCTTGCCGGTCTTCGCGCCCGCGCTCTCGATCACGTCGGGATAGATCGTGCCCTGCGCGAGCCACTTCGCGCGCGGCATCTTCTGCGCCTCGCGCTGGAACACTTCCACGAAGAGGCGGCCGATGATCTTGCGCTTCTGCTCCGGATCCGCGGCCCCGGCGAGCGCGGCATAGAACTCGTCGGCCGCATTCACGCGATCGACCTTCACGCCGAGGTGCTTCGCGAAGGTCTCCATCACCTGGTCGCCCTCGTCCAGGCGCAGCAGTCCGGTGTCCACGAAGATGCAGGTGAGCTGGTCGCCGATGGCCTTGTGGATGAGCGCCGCCGCGACCGCGGAATCGACGCCGCCCGAGAGCCCGAGGATCACTTCCTCGCCGCCCACCTGCTGCCGGATGCGCTCCAGCGCCTGCGGCACGAAGCGCGGCATGTCCCATTCGCCCGCGCAGCCGCAGATCTCGTGCACGAAGCGGGTGTAGATGGCCTTGCCCTGCTTCGTGTGCGTCACTTCCGGATGGAACTGCACCGCATAGAAGCGGCGTTCCTCGTCGGCCATGCCGGCGATGGGACACACGGGATTCGATGCGATCAGCTTGAAGCCGGGCGGCAGCGCCGTGACCTTGTCGCCGTGGCTCATCCACACGTCGAGGAACGCTTCTCCCTTCTCGTTCACGCGGTCCTGGATGCCTTCGAGCAGCCGCGAGTGCCCGCGCGCGCGCACCTCCGCATAGCCGAACTCGCGCACGCGCCCGCCCTCGACCGAGCCGCCAAGCTGTGCCGCCATCGTCTGCATGCCGTAGCAGATGCCGAGCACCGGCACGCCCTGCTCGAACACCGCCTGCGGCGCACGCGCCGTCTCTTCCTCGGTGGCGGAGGCATGGCTGCCCGAGAGGATGATGCCGCGCGGGGCGAATTCGCGGATGAACTCCGCGTCCACGTCGTGCGGATGCAGCTCGCAATAGACGCCCGCCTCGCGGATGCGCCGTGCGATGAGCTGCGTGACCTGGGAGCCGAAGTCGAGGATGAGGATCCTTTCCATGACCCCCGCCTCAATCGATGTGGTAATTCGGCGCTTCCTTCGTGATCTGCACGTCGTGCACGTGCGACTCGCGCATGCCCGCGGAGGTGATCTCGACGAACTCGGCGCGCGTGCGCATCTCTTCCACCGTGCGGCAGCCGGTGTAGCCCATGCTCGCGCGCAGCCCGCCCATGAGCTGCAGCACGATCGCCGTGGCGGGGCCCTTGTAGGGGATGCGGCCCTCGACGCCTTCGGGAACGAGCTTGTCGGCGTTCATCTCCGCATCCTGGAAGTAGCGGTCGCTCGAGCCCTTCTGCATCGCGCCCAGCGATCCCATGCCGCGGTACGACTTGTACGACCGGCCCTGGAAGAGCTCGATCTCGCCCGGCGCTTCCTCGCTGCCCGCGAAGAGGCTGCCCAGCATCACGCAGCCGGCTCCGGCCGCGATCGCCTTGGCGATGTCGCCCGAGTAGCGGATGCCGCCGTCGGCGATGCACGGCACGCCCGTGCCCCTGAGCGCATCGGCCACGTTCTGGATCGCGGTGATCTGCGGCACGCCCACGCCGGCCACGATGCGCGTGGTGCAGATCGATCCCGGGCCGATGCCCACCTTCACGCCGTCCGCGCCGTGGTCCAGGAGCGCGTGCGCGGCATCCTTGGTGGCGATGTTGCCGCCGATGACCTGCACGTTCGGAAACGTCGTCTTCACCCACTTGATGCGATCGAGCACGCCCTGCGCGTGTCCATGCGCGGTATCGACGACGATCACGTCCGCACCGGCCTCCACCAGCGCCGCGACGCGTTCCTCGGTGCCTTCGCCCACGCCCACCGCGGCACCGACGCGCAGGCGCCCGAGCTGGTCCTTGCACGCATTCGGGTGCTCGGACGACTTGAGGATGTCCTTCACGGTCATGAGGCCGCGCAGCTCCCAGTCGCCGTTGATGACCAGCACGCGCTCGAGGCGATGGCGGTGCATGAGGGCCTTGGCTTCCTCCAGGCTCGCCCCTTCCTTCACGGTGACCAGCTTCTCGCGCGGGGTCATGATGTTCTTCACCGGCTGGTCGAGGTTCGTCTCGAAACGCAGGTCCCGGTTGGTGACGATCCCGACCACGCTGGTCCCCTCCAGGACCGGCAGGCCGGAAATGCGGTGGCGCCGCGTGATCTCGAACACTTCGCGCACGGTCATTTCGGGGGAGACGGTGATCGGCTCCTTGACCACGCCGCTTTCGAAGCGCTTGACCTTGGCGACCTCGCCCCCCTGCGCCTCGGGCGTCATGTTCTTGTGGATGATGCCGATGCCGCCTTCCTGGGCGAGGGCGATGGCGAGCCGCGATTCCGTCACCGTGTCCATGGCGGCGGACAGCAGCGGGATGTTGAGCTGGATGGTGCGCGTGAGGTGGGTGGCGAGCTGGACTTCGCGGGGCAGGACGGTGGAGTGGGCTGGAACGAGCAGGACGTCGTCGAACGTGAGCGCCTTTTGGATGACGCGCATGGAAACCCTCGTCGCAAAACGAAATTATACCGATCGCAAAGAGACCCGTCATTGCGCCGCCATCGGATGCAACCGCGAGGTGGCGCCTCCCGCGGCGCGCATTGACGCCTCCCCCCTTTGCCTATATGGTCCGTTCAAATGGCTGAAACGGGGCGATTTTGGCTGGCGGCATGCGTGCTGCTCGCGGCCTGCGCGGCGCCCGAGCCGCCCGTGGTCGAGCAGCCCGCCGCACCGGTCGTGAGCGCGCCGCCCGAACCGCCGCCGCAGCCGGCCGTCGACCCGCGCGTGGCCGAGGCCAAGGCTGCCGAGGAAGCGCGTGCGCTGCTCGCGCAGGCCGAGACCGACATCCAGCGTGCGCGCGCGAAGCGCGCCCTGTGGCTGCCCGCGTGGGAGAACCTGCTCGCGGCGCGGGACTCGATTGCCGCCCGCAACTACACCCCCGCGATCCGCCAGGCCCAGCGCGCGAGCGACTTCGCCCGCCTCGGCCTCGAGCAGCTCGCGTACCCGGCGGTGGCCGATGGGCGGCCGCCCCAACCGAAATGAAACCCGGCAACGAAGATCGTGGAGGATGATGTGACGAAGCGGACGCTGTGGATGGTTCTCCTTCTGGCGGTGGTGCCGTTGGCCTCGGCCCAGCTCTACAAGTACGTGGACAAGGATGGCAAGACGGTCTACACCGACCAGCCGCCGCCGGCGAACACGAAAGCGGAGACGGTGAACGTGCCGAAGACGTTTCCCCCGCCGGCAACCGGTGTCGCGGGCGGGAACAAGTCGGCGGTGGAACGGGACAAAGAGCTGGAGAAGGGCCGGCAGCTGGCGCTGGAAAAGCAGAAGAAGGCCGACGAGGCCGCGCACAAGGCACAGTTGGCCGAGGAACGTTGCACGCAGGCGCGCACCGCCTACAAGCAGTTTTCGGATGGCGGCAGGTTATCGAAGTACAACGAAAAAGGTGAGCGGGTCTATCTCGGCGACGCGGAGATCGAAGCCGAACGCGAGCGGGCCCGGCACGAGATGGAAGAGGCGTGCACGAAAAGCTGATCCGGCTTTCATTGCGGACGTGCCTCATGGCGGCCTGCCTGGCGGCGGCCCCGGCAGCGTTCGCCCTCTCGCTCGGCGACCTCGACGTGCGCTCCGCGCTCGGCGAGGCGCTCGATGCCCGCATCCCGTTGTCCCTTTCGCCCGGCGAGGAGCCCGACGCATCCTGCTTCGCGCTCGCGCGCGATGAGGAGCCGGGCGTGCCGGTCGTCTCGCAGGCGCAGCTTACGGTCGAGCCCAATCCCGCAGGCGGCAGTGTGCTGCGCATCCGCACCCCGAACAACGTCTCCGAGCCGGCGTTGCGGCTGCGCGTGCGCGCGGGCTGCTCGGGGCAGCCCGGTGTGTCGCTACGCCAGTACTCCGTGCTGCTGGATCCGCGCCGCGAGCCGGTGACCGTGGCCGCGCCACTCGCAACGCCACCCGCGCCGGTGGCCGCGCCGGTCGCAAGCGTGCGGCCCGCCCCCCAGGCACGCAACCTCGTACGCATCGAGGCGCAGGCGGGCGATACGCTCGATGGCCTCGCCGCACGGGTTTTCCCGCGCGTCCACGGCGCGCGCCAGCGCTACCTCGCGGAGCTGCGGGAAGCGAACCCCGCCCTCGCCTCGCTGGGCGATGGCGATGCCATCCCCGAAGGCGCCAGCGTCGCATTGCCGGACCTGCGCGATTTCGCGGCGCCGACGCACGCGCTCGAGCGATCTGCGGCGGGGAGCGCCCCGGCCGAAGCGCAGCGCCCGTCGAAGTCCGCCGCGCGCGCTTCGACGCGCAACGCCTCGCGCGAGCGCAACGCGCCCACGCGCGCCGCCGCACGCCGCGCGGGACCCGCGCGCGACACTTTCGTGCTCAAGCTCTCGAATCCGCAGATCGACGTGTCGGCGCTGCGCAACCTGGACGACGAGGCTCGCGCGCAGCTTCGCGAGCGCCAGCTCATGCTGGATGCCGACGACCAGGTGGCGCAAGTGCTGGCGCTGCGCAACAGCGTGCGGCAGCTCGAAGCTCGCGTGAACGAGCTGCAGCTCAAGCTCGCGCAGATGCCCGCGTCGTTTCCCGAACGCACCGGGATGAACGCGACGATGCCCGCAGCCGGCGTCGCGGCGGCACCCGGCAATGCCGCAACCACACCCGAAAAGGCCGCAACCGCACCCGACAAAGCGGCAACGCCACCGGATGTCGCCTCCACGGCCGTCGCGCCCGCCGTCGAAGGCGCGCGTGCCGCACCTCGCCCGCCGCGTGCGGCGCCGAGCTTCTCGCCGCGCGGCTGGGAAACCTTCGCGTTGTGGGCCGCTTTCGTGCTGGTCCTCGGCGTGCTGCTCATGATCGTGTGGCGCCTGGTCGCGCGCCGCAGCCACGACCACGGCACCGAGCAACCGTGGCCCGACGCGGCAGGCACGCGCATCGAGCCCATCCCGGATCCGATCGAGATCGCCGCACCGCTCGCCGCCATTCCCGCCACCACCGTGAGCGACGAGATGCGCCGCCGCTACCTCGAGGAGCGCTTCCCCGAGGTGCTGAACGGAACGCTGCGGCTCGACGACGCCGCCTCCGTCGTGCGCATGGCGCGCCTCTTCCACCAGGATGGCGCCCTCACGCGTGCGATCGAGCTGCTGCACCTCGCGATCGAGGACCAGCCGCAGGAGACCGCGCCCTGGCTCGCGCTCTTCGAGATCTACCGCCACGAGAACCTCACGGTCGAATTCGCGCAGCTCGCACGCCGCTTCTACGACGAGCACGGCGACGGCGGCGACTGGCGCAAGGTGCAGCAGCTCGGCCGCGAGATCGATCCGGCCAACCTGCTGTACCAGGGCGACGAAGCGGGCGGGCCCGCCAACGACGACTGGCCGGAGCCCGCCCACCCTGCCAACGAGGCGCTCGCCGCCGAGCTGCGCCAGGCATTGCTGGCGCGCGCGAACCTGGGCGAGCAGGATCTCGCGCCCGATCCGCTTCCGGCCCTGCGGGACGCCGAAACCTTCACGGTAGCCTGAGAGGATGGCGTCCGTGGCGGCCGCGTCTGCCGAGGCCGAACGCGCGCTGCAGGTCAAGAGCGTCCGGGAACCCGGGCCGCGCGCGCACTTCCTCGCGGCGATGCGCGAGCTGGGGCGCGAAGGCGGCGATTACTCGATGCCGCGCCTGCAGCGGCTCATCGCCGTCGACGACCATTTCCACACGCTGCTCGCGCGCGACCAGGCCGAATTCCTCGCGGCAAGCGCGGCGCCCACGGATGCCGACCGCGACTTCATCGTGAGCGTGCAGCGCATCTGCCTGGAGGCCGCGAACGGCTACCAGCGCTTCCTGCGGCAGCGCGCGGCGTGGGCCACCAGCCGCGAGACGCTGGACGTCATGTTCCGCGTGACCGGCCTCGCGCTGAACGCGATCCACGCCTTCGTGAAATGGGGCTACTTCGGCGACGAGGCGGGCCGCAGCGTGCCGTGGAAGCAGGTGCACGCGCTGCACGCGCTCGCGGAAACCGAGGGCTACTCCCAGGTTCCGTTCGCGGTCTTCGCCTCGCGCCCGCAGTGGACGGCCTCGGTGCAGGCGCTCTACCTGCGCACGCTGCTGCTCGACATGCTCCACACCGGCAACCTTTCGCGCGCGCAGATCGAGATCGCCGATCACTGGCTCGCCGCGTGGTGCAACGAATACGCGCTCGACACCGAATACTCGTCGCGCCATCACCTCTTCTGCGTCGATGTGGCCTCGGACTCGGGCCTGCACCTCGTGCGTCGGGACCGGCACGGCGCCTCGCTGCGCTACGTGCGGGCGGACAACCTCAAGGCGCAGATCGACGAAGTGCAGGCGGCACTGCGCCAGGGCAATCTGCAGCCGGGTACCGTGGCCAGTGCCCTGCCGATGGGCGAGCAGGTGGCGCTCCTCGCCGTGCTCGAAAAGCTCTACCACTCGATGGTGGCCGGCAGCGAGAACCGGCAGGAAGCGCGTACGGCGCTCGACGAGCGCGAGGTCGACGTGGTCGTGGGCTTCGCGCGCCTGCTCGCGAAGCTGCAGGGGCAGGATGCGGATGCGGGCGTCGAACGCTGGCGCGTGCAGGACTTGAGCAGCAACGGCTACGGGCTGGTCGTCGAGCGCGCCGCCGCCGACGCGGTGATGCTCCATGGCGTCGTGGGCGTGCGCAACCAGGCGACCGGGAGGTGGATCGCGTGCACGGTCGTCCGCAAGCTCGCGAACCGCGCCCGCGGCGAGATGCTGGTGGGGCTGGAGGTGCTCTCGTACACGCCCCTTCCCGTGGACCTGGTCCCCGCGACGGGCGGTGGCGAGACCTCGCCTGCGCTCTACCTGCCGGGCCAGGAGCCCGCCGGCAAGCAGGACACGATCCTCGCGCACGCGCGCGACTTCGCCGCGGGCGGGCCCTTCCTCATCCATGCGGGCGGCGCCGTGTGGCGCGTGGCCATGAGCCGCATCGTCTCGCGCGGCCCGGACTGGATCAGGGCCCGCTTCGAGATCGAGTCGAAGGCTTGAGGCGCGCGCGCTGCCGCCGCATCGCCTTGGCATCCGCGGCGAGCGGCCGGTAGATCTCGACGCGGTCGCCCTCGCGCAGCGGAGTATCCCGCGCGCAGATTCGCGACCAGATGCCCACCTCGCAGCGCTCCAGCTCGAGCGCCGGAAATCGCGCCGCGATGCCGGCCGCGGCAAGGGCGGCTGCGACGTCGCTGCCTTCGGGCAGGTCGAGCGCGATCACTTCCTGGCGCCCCGGCAACGCCACTGCGATGCTCACGCGCATGTCACGCCTGGGCCGTGCGCTCCGCCCGCTCGACGAAGCGATCGACGAGCGTCTCGGCGATGTGGCCGAACACGGGCTTCAGGACCGCCTCGATGGTCCTGTACTTGAACGTGTAGTCCAGTGCCAGCTCGACGCGGCAGCCCGCCTCCCCCAGCGCGGTGAAATGCCAGTCGCCCTTGAAGTGCTCGAAGGGCCCCTCCACGAGCTCGAGCGTGATGTGCCCGGGCGGCTCCTTGCGGTTGAGCGTCGCGATGTGCGTCTTGAGCCCGTGGTAGTCGATGTCCAGGCGCGCCCGGGTGAGCTCCCCGGTGCGCTCGAAGACCTGCGCGCCCGAGCACCACGGCAGGAACTGCGGGTAGCGCTCGCAATCCTCCACCAGCGCGAACATCATCGCGCAGGGGTGCGGCACCAGGACGGACCTGCGAACGGTGGGCATGGGGCGGGCCGGTAGAATGGAAGGATGTCGATTGTAGAAAACAAGAAGGCGTTCCACGACTACTTTATCGAGGAGCGCTACGAGGCGGGGCTGGTGCTCGAGGGGTGGGAGGTGAAATCCATCCGCGCGGGCCGGGTGCAGATCAAGGAAGCGTACGTGGTGCTGAAGGCCGAGGAGCCGTTCGTGATCGGCATGCACATCAGCGCGCTGCCCACGGCCTCCACGCACATCAGGCCCGATCCCACGCGCTCCCGCAAGCTGCTGCTGAACGCGGAGGAGATCCGCAAGCTGATCGGCAAGGTCGAGCAGCGCGGCTACACGCTCGTGCCGCTCGACCTGCACTACAACAAGGGGCGGGTGAAGATCGCCATCGGCCTCGCCAAGGGCAAGAAGCAGTACGACAAGCGCGAGACCGAGAAGGAGCGCGACTGGCAGCGCGAGCAGCAACGCATCATGCGCAAGCGCGCCTAGCCCGCGAGCAGCAACGCATCATGCGCAAGCGCGCCTAGCCCGCGCGCGCCCGCCTCAGTGGTCCAGCGGCTCGGTCACGGTCTTGACCGATTCTCCGTGCATGAGCGTGACGGCGGCGACCGGATGGTCCGCCTTCACTTCCGGGATCACGCTGATGGCGCGATAGCCGCTGTTGGCCTTGAGCGCGTGGTCGACCGCGGCGAGCAGCGTCTTCTTCGCCTTCGCCATCGCGGCCTTCTGCGCCGCGGCGTTCTCGAGGTCCTCCTTGTCGGTGATGGTCTCGGTCTTGAGGACCTTGCCGCTGTTGGGGTCGATCACCACCTCGGAGTAGGCGGCGCCCTTCAGCGTGTACACCGAAAGCTGCAGCTTGCCGTCCTCCACCTCGAACTTGGCCGAAATGGGCTTGCCGTGCGAGGCGCCACTCTGCAGGCCCTTCTGCAGCGTGGCCTTGGCGCCGGAAACCGACTTGGCGAGCTGTGCCTGTTCCTGTCCCTCCGCGGCGGCCGCACTCGCGGAGGCGAGCGGGAACAGCGAAAGGGCGAGTAGTCCGGCAGTTGCCGAGAAGCGCTTGAGCGATTTATTCATCGTGTTGTCCTCCGGGGAAGTCAGGCCTGTTGTGCGCGTATCGGCGATGTATGCCATTGCGCAGCCGTGGCGTCAACGCCGATCGCCTAAGCACAACCCTTCGCGAAGCTTAACCTGCCCGTGGCCGGAAGGGATCGCGGGTGGGCCGGTAGAATAAGGGCATGCACGCCCTCCCCCCGCGCGCCTTCGCCCTGGTCGCGTCCGTGGTGCTCGCCGGACCCGCGGCCGCCGGGACATTCTTCTCGACCGACGTGACGGACCTCTGGTGGAATCCGGACGAATCCGGCTGGGGCGTCAACGTGATCCAGCAGGGCAACATCGTCTTCGCCACCTTCTTCGTCTACGACAGCGCGAACAAGGCGCATTGGTACGTGGCGTCGGACCTTACGGCGGCGCAGGCGACGGCGTCGAGCATCACGTTCCAGGGCGCGCTGCTGGAAACGACCGGCCCGTTTTTCGGCGCGCCGTTCAACCCCGGCGCCGTCGTTCGGAACACGGTCGGGACCGCCACCCTGCAGTTCACGCTGCCATCGGCAGGCACCCTCACGTACACCGTGAACGGCACGACCGTCACCAGGCAGATCGTGCGGCAGACCTGGGCCACGAACGATGCCACGGGGACCTATGAAGGCTCGCGCACGATCGCGAGCTCCACG
>DATMJE010000418.1:0-13484 GCA_035553995.1 Usitatibacter sp.
GGCTTCTCGCGTCCCGGATCGTCGATCGGGGGCTGGATTTCCGGCGGCTCATCCGGGCCCGGATGCGGCGGCGGGTTCTGTGGCGGCTCGGGCGTGGGGATGTGTGCGTGCTTTTCTGTCATGAGTCGATCTTCAGCGACCGTTTCATGGCCGCGGTGAGGGTGTGCGCATTGCGCCGGAACGACTTCCACGGGTCCGGACGCAGCCCCTGCAGGCGCCGCACCACGTTCGTGACGTTGAAGCCGTCCGGCTTGAGGCGGCCGCCCAGCTCGTCCCAGTGCAGCGGCGTGGAAACCGGTGCGCCCCTGCGTGCGCGCACCGAATACGCGGCGACCGTCGTCGCGCCCTCGGCGTTGCGCAGGTAGTCGATGAAGATGCGCCGCGTGCGCTCCTTCTTCGCCATGTTGGTGGTGAAAAGCCGCGGCGCCTCGTCGGCGAGCGCCTGTGCCACGGCGCGCGAGAATTCCTTCACCTCGTCCCATTCGTGGCGGCGCGTGAGGGGCACCACCACGTGCACGCCCTTGCCGCCGGAGGTCTTCACGAAGGGGCCGAGGCCCAGCGCCTCCAGCCGCTCGCGCAGCGTGTGCGCCGCCGCCATCACCTCGCGCCACGGCACGAGGGGGTCCGGATCGAGGTCGAACACCATGCGGTCGGGCTTGCCGAGATCCTGCGTGGTCGAGCCCCACGTGTGCAGCTCGATGACACCCATCTGCACCAGGCCCACCACGGCGGCTTCCGAGCTGGCCGCCGCATAGACCCCGCCGCCGCCAAGCTCCACGGGCACGCGCTCGATCTCGTCCGAGAAGCGCTCGTCGATGTTCTTCTGGAAGAAGCAGCCTTCGCCGGGTCCCTGCGGACAGCGCACCAGCGACAGCGGCCGATCCCGGATCTCCGGCAGCATCCAGGCGCCCACGCTTTCGTAATAGCGCGCGAGCGCTTCCTTGGTGAGGCCGAGCTCGTCGAAGAGCACGCGCTCGGGGTGCGAGATGCGCACACCCGCGACCACCACTCCATCGGGGCGGGTGCTGATTTGCGGGCGCGCGGACATTGGCGGGCTCAGTGACGCACGACGTCGTCGCCTTGCGGGTACGAAGTGCGCGGCAGGGGGGCGGGCGAGGGTGTGGCGACCGCGGGCACGTTGCCGCCTTCGCCTTCCCAGCGGTTCAGGTCCTCCTTCACCGCGCCCTTGCGATTCTTGGCGTTGACGCCGCAGTAGTAGCAGTAGCCGAGGAATCCGGCGGCGAGCGAAAGCAAGAGTTTCATGTTGTCTCCTTCGTTGTCGTGTGGATGGTGCTTACGCGGCGCGACGATGGTGTGTGCCGGTGCGCGCCGTGGCCTTGCGGCGCGTCTTCGTGGCCGGCGCCTTGCGCTTGGCAGCGCCGCGGCGCGGCGTTTCCTCCCCGGACTCTTCCTGCTCCCCGGGCTCGGCGCGGGCGCCCTTCTTGCGCGCGGCGAGGCTCTTCTCCAGCAGGCTCGCGAAGTCGATCACCTGCGCTTCGCGGGGTGCCCGCGCCCTGGGCACGGGCTTCAGGTTTCCCTGCGCCTTCTCCTCGATCAGCTTGAGGAGGTCGTCGCGATAGGTGTCGTGGTACTCGGCCGGGTCCCACTTCATCACCATGTCCTCGACCAGGCGCTCCGCCATCGTGAGCTCGCGCGGCTGCACCTTCGCGTCCTTGAGGTCCTCGGGGACCTTCAGCTCGTCCGACGGACGGATCTCGTCCTGGTAGCGCAGGATGTTGAGCATGAGGAGCTTGCCCTGCGGATAGAGCGCCGCCAGATGCTGGCGCGTGCGGATGACCACGTTCGCGATCCCCACGCGGCCGGTGCGCTGCAGCGTTTCGCGCAGGAGCGCATAGCCCTTCTCGCCGTGCTTGCCGACGCCGAGGTAATACGGCGTTTCGTAGTAGTAGACCGGGATGTCGGCGGCGTCGACGAACCCCACGATGTCGACCGTCTGCGAGGCCTCGACGTTGGCGCGCTTGAAGTCCTCCTTCTCCAGCGTCACGTAGCGGCCTTCCTCGTACTCGTAGCCCTTGACGATCTGCTCGTACGGCACCTCGTCGCCGGTGTTCTTGTTGAAGCGCTTGTAGCCCACGGGAGCCAGGTCGCGGCGATCCAGCATCGAGAAGGAGAGCTCCTCGCGCTGTTCGGCGGGGTACAGCGAGACGGGAATGTGGACCAGGCCGAAGTGGATGGCCCCCTTCCAGAGTTCGCGTGGCATGTTCGAAGCTCTCCTCTTTTTCCCGCGGCGGTCAGCATTGGATTGCGCGGCGGCCCGCATGTTTCTCGATCGGGGCCGACAATTTGCAACAACCGCGCCAATTTGCACTCAAACGTGCCAGCGCTTCGTTTCGTTCGCGCATCCGGTAATTTGTTCCATGAATAAAGGGCCCCGACGCATGATCCGTTTCGACCTGTCCATCACGCTCGACTACAACGTGCAGTCGCCGAGCGATTTCATCTTCGTGATGCAGCCCACCAACACGCCCTACCAGCGCGTGACCTGGGAGCGGCTCGTCACCGAGCCCGCCATCGAGACGCGGGAGGAGGTGCACGGCGAGCCGCGCAACCGCCACCTGCGCCTGCATTCGGAGCCGGGCCCGCTCAAGGTGCGCTACGACGCCATCGTGGATGTCGTGCACCATTTCGCGCTGCCCGCGGACATTCGCGAGGTGCCGGTCGCCGAGCTGCCGGCTTCGGTGCTGCAGTACGTCTATCCGAGCCGCTATTGCCAGTCCGACCGCCTGCTCGAGGTCGCACGCGCGGAATTCGGCACCATGACGCCCGGCTACGATCGCGTGGAAGCGATCCGGCAGTGGGTGCAATCGCGCACGCAGTTCCAGATCGGCTCGAGCCACGTCGGCACGTCCGCGCTGGAGACGTTCAACTGCAGGACGGGCGTCTGCCGCGATTTCGCGCACCTCATGATCACGATGTGCCGCGCGCTGAACATCCCGGCGCGGCTCGCCACCGGCATCGACTACGGCGCCGATCCCTCGCTCGGCCCGACCGATTTCCACTGTTATGTCGAGGCGTACCTGGGCGATCGCTGGTACCTGTTCGATCCCTCGGGAATCTCGCCGCGCATGGGGTTGCTGCGCATCGGAACCGGGCGCGACGCGAGCGAGGTGGCGTTCGCCACCATCTTCGGCACGGTGCAATGGACGATGCCGATGATCTCGATCCGCGCGGAAGGCGACGCCGCCAACGGCATCGTCGAGCCCTTCCGGCACGACTACGCGGTGTCGACCGATTCGGCCCTGGCGCTGCCCGACGATGCGGTGACGCTGCTGCACTCGACGGCGGCGCCACTGATGCAAGCCTCGCGCGGCTCGGCCGACTGACGGGCGCCGTCGTCCCTACTCGCGCAGCGTGCGTGCCGCGTTCGAGATGACGAGCATCAGCTCCGTGGGCGCGACGGGCTTCGTGAGGTGCATCTGGAAGCCCTCGCGCAGCGCGCGCAGGCGGTCCTCGTGCCCGGCATGCGCCGAAAGCGCCACGGCCGGGCGCATGCGCCACGCAGCGCCCTTGCGGCGGCCTTCCCAGGCGCGGATGCGGCGCAGCGTGGCGTAGCCATCCTCGCCGGGCATCGCGATGTCGCACACGATGACCTCCGGCAAATCCGCCTCGGCCGCCGATTCCAGGATGCGCATCGCCTCGGAGCCGGACTCCGCCGCCGCGACCTGCGCGCCCGCCTGCGCAAGGAGCGCCGTGAGCGATTCGCGCGCTTCGCGCTCGTCCTCGATGAGCAGCACGCGCACGCCGGCAAGGGAGGGCAGGTTTGCCTCCGCTTCGGCGGCCGCGGCAATGAGCCCCGCGTGCTCGCCGGGCTCGTTGCGCAGCGGAAGATAGACGCGAAACGTCGATCCCTCGCCCGGTCCCGTGCTTTCGCAGGTCGCATGCCCGCCGTGCAGTTGCACCAGCCGCTGCACGAGGGGCAGGCCCAGTCCCATGCCGTGCTGCACGCGCCGGCTGGAACGCTGGTCGGCCTGGCGGAAGGGATCGAAGACGAAGGGCAGGAATTCGGGCGCGATGCCGGCCCCGTCGTCGCGCACCTCGACGCAGGCCGTGCCTTCGTCGACGCTCGCAGAGACGCGGATCGCGCCGCCCGCCGCGCTGAACTTGAGCGCGTTGCCGAGCAGGCTCGCGAACACCTGGCGCAGGCGCTGCTCGTCGCCCTCCACTTCGGCCTCGCCCAGCTCGAAGGCGGTCGCGATCTCCAGCGCGCGTTCCGCCGCCTGCGGTTGCACCTCGTCCACCACGCGTGCGAGGAGCGCCTGCAATGCGACCGGATGCCGGGTAATCGCGAGCGTGCCGCTCAGGGCGCGCGTGAGGTCGAGCAGGTCGTCGATGAGGCGGACCTGCTGGTCCACGCCGATCATCACGCCGGCGATCGCGCGCCGGATGGTGGCGTCTCCATCCTGGAGCTGGTTCTCGAGGAAATGCGCCCACGTCTTGATGCCATTCAGCGGCGTGCGCAGCTCGTGCGAGACGATCGAGAGGAAATGATCGCGCGCGAGTGTCGCGGACTCCGCATCCTCGCGGGCGCTGCGCTCGCGAGCGAGCGCCTCGGTACGCTTCTGGTCCTCGCGCGCGCGGGCGGTCACGTCGTGGACGATGACGAGCACCGCATCGACGCTGCCGCTGGCCGCGGCCTCCGCGATCACCCGCCCCGAGAAGTGCCGGCGCTCGGACTGCGCGATGGCGGTGAAGTCGAACTGCTGCTGCGCGCCGGTGGCGAAGGCGCGGCGCACGGCGTTGGCGAGCGGGATCGAAAGCGAGGAGGGCAGGGGCACTTCCACCCCGCGCCGCCCGATGAGCTGCACCGCCGGGATGCCGAAGACCTGCTCGATCGCGCGGTTCACGTAGAGGCAGCGAAGCTGCCGGTCGAGGCGCGCGATGACGTCGGGGATGTTCTCGGCGAGGGTCTTGAAATCGTGCTCGCCCTTGCGTGCCGCCTGCTCCGCAGCCATGCGGTCGGTGATGTCGAGGCAGGAGCCGACGAAGCCCTGCAGCCGGCCATCCGTGCTGAGCGGCACGCCCTTCACCAGCAGCCAGCGATAGTCGCCCTCGCGGCGGCGCAGCCGGTGCTCGAGCTCGAACGGCTCGCACGCGGCGAACGCGGCGCGATACGCGCCGAGGGTCGAATCGAGCTCGTCGGGATGCAGCGAGTCGGTCCATCCGAGGCCCACCTCGGAAGCGAGCGGGCGGCCGCTGAACTCGAGCCACGGACGGTTGAAGTAGACCGCCTGGCCCTCGGGATCCGCGACCCAGATCATGACCGGCGCGCTGTCCGCCATCAGGCGGAAGTTGTCTGCCGCCTCCCGCCGCCGGCGGCCTGCGCCCAGGCCGGAAGCGCCGGGCGCCACGTCCGCGCTCATGGTGCGCGCGAAACGTCTCCTACGGCAGTGCTGCGCGCGACCTCCGTCACCGGTGCGCGGGCGTGCTCCTCACGGATGCCGTATTCGCGCAGGCGGTTGTAGAGCGTCTTGGTGCAGATGCCGAGCATCTCGGCCGTGCGCTTGCGCTCCCCGTTGCAATGCTGGAGGGTCGAGAGGATGAGCTCGCGCGCCGCGACCGAGAGCGGCGTACCCAGCGGAACGGTGATCGCGGGGCCGCTCACGGATGTCGTGGCGGTGCGCAGTTGCGAATGTTCCGGCTCCGGCGAGGGGCCCTCGAGCCCGTCTTCCCCGGCCATGATGTACGCGCGATGCACGAAATTCTTCAGCTCCCGCACGTTGCCCTGCCACGGGTGCGCGCGGATGCGGGCGATGGCGCCGGGCGCGAAGGTCTTGCGCGTGCCGCAGGCCTCGTTCATCTCCTCGAGGAAATGCAGGGCGATGAGCTCCAGATCGTCGCCGCGCTCGCGCAGCGGTGCGATCTCCAGCGGGAAGACGTTCAGGCGGTGGTAGAGGTCCTCGCGGAGCTTCCCCTGGCGCACGGCCTCGCGCGGATCGCGGTTGGTGGCGGCGATGATGCGCACGTCGGTCTCGATGGTGCGCGTGGTGCCGATGCGCATGAAGGTACCGGTCTCGAGCACGCGCAGCAGGCGCACCTGCAGCTCGAGGGGCATCTCGGTGATCTCGTCGAGGAAGAGGGTGCCGCCGTCGGCCTGCTCGAAGTAGCCCTTGTGCATGCGGTCCGCGCCGGTATAACTGCCGCGCTCGTGGCCGAACATCTCGTTCTCGATGAGGTTCGGCGAGATGGCGCCGCAGTTGATGGCGAGGAAGGGGCGCTTGCGCCGGCGCGACAGCTCGTGGATGGTGCGCGCGACGATCTCCTTGCCGGTGCCGCTTTCGCCGAGCAGCAGCACGGTGGCTTCCGTGGGAGCCACGCGCGCGATCTTGTCGTAGACCTCCTGCATGGCAGGCGAGCGGCCCACGAGCCGGCCGAAGCGGCCCAGGCGACGCAGCTCCTCGCGCAAGGCGCCGATCTCCGCGCGCAGCTCTCCGCTCTTGGGCACGCGTTGCAGCACGGCCTTGAGCCGCTGCAGGTTGACGGGCTTGGTGAGGTAGTCGGAGGCACCCAGCCGCAGCGCTTCCACCGCGCTTTCGACGCTGGCATGACCGGTGATGAGGATGGTTTCGATCGACGAGCGGTCCTCGAGGTCCTCGAAGAGGTCCATGCCGCTGCCATCGGGCAGGCGCAGGTCCATCAGCACGACATCGGGCCGCTGGCGCACGAGCTGGATGCGCGCCTCCGCGATGCTGCCGGCGCATGCCGTGGTAAAGCCTTCGGCCGTGGCGATCGCCGCGAGCGCATCGCGCGTGTTCGAGTCGTCGTCGACGATGAGAACGTGGGACATAGGTACTTTGCTCCGTGGTTCGAACTGTTGGCCCGCGCGCACGGCAAATTCATCCACGCCCGCGCGAAGTTTTTTCCATGTTGAACTGGAGCGCGGCCGAAAACTGTCGGCCAAGTCCTACACGCTTCTCGTCGCCGTCTTTTGACGCCTAGCGGCGACGTTCGGCTTCGGGAGCGGCCCAGCGAGGATCCGCCTTGGAGGGCCAGTGGTCCGGATCGAAACCGGGACTCGCGCGCAGCGCTTCGCGGGTCACGTCGAGGACGAAGCAGCCGCGCTTGGCGTCGCGGCGCAAGGCGGACCAGGGCAGCGCGAAGAGCTTGGCGCCGAGGCCCATGACACCGCCGTGCGCGAGCACCGCGTAAGCCACGCGGCCGCTCGCGAGATCGAGCATCACGTGCGCGAGCATGCCCAGCTCCTCGCCGGCGCGATTGACGACGGGATCGCCCACGAACGCGTCGCACGACATCACGTCGGGTGCGGAGGCGGATTCGGGCGCGCCCGGCTCGAGCGTGGAGATGGCGCCATCGTGCTCGAACGGGCGGGCCATGGCTTACTCGGGAGTGGTCGTGAGGTGGTTGTCCACGCGCATGACGCCGTCCTGCCGCTGCGCATGCGCGGACGCGATCGCGGTCTGCTCCTGCGACTTCACGTTGCCGGTGAGCGTGACGACACCATGGTCGGTGTTGACCGACACATCCGCGCCCGACATCCCGGGATCTCCAAGGATGCCTGCCTTGATCTTGCCCGTGATGACGGTATCGGAAATCGCTTCGTACGACGCGTATCGCGGCGCCGTCGTGGCACCGCCCGTCGTGTTGCTGAACTCCTCGGTACGCGCCACCTGCACATTGCGCGTGGCGCCGGCCTGGGCGAAGGATTCCGGAGCGGGCGCGGCAGCGCGCGTCCCTTCGTGGTCGCAGGCGACGATCGCAACGGAGATCGCGAAGGCGGCGAGCGAAAGCGGTACGAGCAGCGCCAGGTTGGGCGCCTTTTGCGGCTGCGACATGAAGCGGGCCTTTCGAAGGTAGCGAATCGTCGATGACACGCACGACGCGTGCCACGCGCGGGCGCCTACACACGCCACGATTCAGGAGCAGTTGCAATGCATGTGCCATGGTGATGCGCCGCGATTTTGGCGGGACCGCCGCGTCCTTACCGGCGTTTTTTTCCGCCCGGGCGAAAACGTTTCCCTTCGGCAATGCCGCCGCCTCTCGCTGCGGGGGCGAAAGCCGTGGCACATGTCTTGCGAGCGGGATTTCGCTATTCACGCAACCACCAACGTAAGGAGCCCACCATGGCAAGGACGAGAAGCGGGTCGGCGACGGGCACGATGCCCCTCGCACTGGAGCTGCTCGCTGCGGATCATCGCAAGGTCGAGGACCTGTTCCAGCAGTTCGAGGACGAGAAGGACGGCGACGAGGCAACGAAGCGCGCGCTGGCGCAAACCATCTGCGGCGAGCTCACCGCGCACGCCAGGCTCGAGGAAGAGCTGTTCTATCCGTGGCTGCGCGAGAACATGGACGAGATGGACAAGCTCGAGGAAGCCTACGTCGAGCACGCCTCGGCGAAGGACCTGATCGCGCAGATCCAGGGCGCGAGCGGCATGGACGAGGCTTTCGACGCGAAGGTGAAGGTGCTGTCCGAGTACATCAAGCACCATGTCGGCGAGGAAGAGAAAGAGGTCTTCCCCGAAGTGCGCGGCATGAAGGAAGAGCTCGACGAGCTCGGCCAGGAAATGGCGGCGCGCAAGGCGGAGCTGATGGAAGAGCTCGGCCTCGACCAGGCCGATGCCGCGCAGCTCAGCGCGCGCGGTGGACGCGAGGGCGGTCGCCAGGGCGCACGCAGCTCGCGCTGATACGCCGGCACAGCAGGCGCAGGAAATGAGGCGGCGGTCGCCGGCAAGGCGGCCGCCGTTTCACTTTCAGGCGGCCCGCGCCCGCAGGCGCGCTTCGAGCCGCCGGCTCGGGTGTGACTTCGGATCGACCGGCTCGCGCGGCACGACGGTGGGATGCTCGTGGCGCTTGCGGTCCGGGCAGGGGGCGCTCGCGAGCGGCGCCTCGCGCGGCCCGATCGATGCCGGCTGCGGCGGCGGACGGTCGTGGTCGCGGTCGTGCGCCATCAGCGCACCGAGATGTTCGACTCGACGCGTTGCACGCCCTCCTGGCGCTGCGCGAGGTTGGTGGCGATCGAGACCTGGTCCTGCGACTTCACGGTGCCCGTGAGCGTCACCACGCCGTTGTTCGTGCTGACCGAGATGTCGCTGTCCTTCATCGCCGAATCGGCAGCGATCGCGGCCTTGATCTTGCCGGTCGTGACGGTCTCGTTGACCGCGCCCGTGGCATTCGTATTGCCGGTGTTATCCGCAGGCGGCGCGGGGCTCGCGACATTCGCCGAGGCGGTGTCCGGCGTGGTGTTGGCCGAGGTCGTGGTGGTGGTGGTGGTCGTCGTATCCGACGGGTTCGCGTTGGCCGCGGGCGGCGTCTGCGACGAGCTCATCGCGATGCTGCCGGCGGGCTGCGCGGGTGTCGCGTCCGTGCCGGAGTTGTTCATCGACGTATTGGTGCGCGGGCGATCGCAGCCGGTGACGGCGATCGTGGCGGCGGCAAGCGCGGCTGCAAGAGGCAACAGGCGTTTCATGGCGACTCCATATTTGTCTCGTCCACAACGGGACTGGTCAGCCCCATAAACGCACAAGTCGTGCCATGCCCTTGGTGCGTCATTGGCACGCTCGAGCGGACGACGCGCCTGAATAACTTTCCGAACGCCGGAAATTTGTACGGCGGCGAGGCCGGCCGCGGCTTGCAGGCTCTCGTCAAAAGCGTCTTGTTATCCTACGCAAATGAGCACCATTGCCCGAGCCGCCGCGACACTCCTTCTTCTTGCCGCCGCTTTCGCCAACGCGCAGTCGTGGCCCGCGAGGCCCGTGAAGATCGTGGTCGCATTCACCGCCGGCGGCACCACCGACATCATGGCGCGCGGGCTTGCGCAACGCCTGTCGGAGCGTTTCGGCCAACCGTTCGTGATCGACAACAAGCCCGGCGCCGGCGGCAACCTCGGCACCGAGTACGCGATCCGGGCGGCGCCGGACGGCTATACGCTCATCGTGGACTCGGTGGGGCCCGTCGCGGTCAACCCCACGCTCTACAAGTCGCTGCCGTACGACACGCTCACGGACCTGGTCCCCATCGCGCAGATCTCGGACGTGCCCAATGTGCTGGTGGTGAATCCGGCGCTGAAGCTCAAGTCGCTGGAGGAGCTGGTCGCCTTCGGGCGCGCGAATGCAGGCAAGCTCGACTACGCTTCCACGGGCATCGGCACCTCGTCGCACCTCTCCGGGGTGATGCTCGCTTCACGGGCGGGGTTCGAGGCGACACACATCCCGTACAAGGGTGCGGAGGCGGTGAAGGACCTCCTTGCCGGCCGCGTGCACTTCATGTTCGCGACCATCCCTTCGGTGATCGCGCACATCAAGGCGGGCACGCTGGTGGCGCTGGCGGTCACCAGCGCGCACCGTTCGCGTTCGATGCCCGATGTGCCGACCGTCGCCGAGCGCGGCTTTCCCGGCTTCGAGGCGGGCTCGTGGTTCGGTCTCTTCGGGCCCAAGGGCTTGCCGCGCGAGATCGTGCTGGAGCTCAACCGCGCGACCAACGAGTTCGTGGCCGAGCCCGCGACGCAGGCGCGCATGGTGGAGGAGGGCGCCGATCCGGTGCCGGGCACGCCGGAAGCGTTCGGGGCGTTCGTGCGCCGCGAGCACGAGAAATGGCGCAAGGTCGTGATCGACTCCGGCGCCGCGGTGAACTGAAAGGGCTTAGTCCTCGCGCGTTGGGGCGCGGGGCGGCAGGCGGACCTCGCGGCCCGTGAGGCGCGCCACGGTCGCGATCAGCTCCGCGGGTTCCACGGGCTTGGCGACGTGCGCGGTAAAGCCGCAGGCGAGGGCGCGCTCGCGGTCCTCGGGCCGCGCAAACGCGGTGAGCGCGATGGCCGGCAGCGGCGCGCTGGAAGAAGACGTTTCGCGCAGCCGCCGCATCATCTCGTAGCCGTCCATCCCGGGCATGCCGATGTCGCTCACGATCACCGCGGGACGCCGCGCGCGCACCGACTGCAGCGCCTCGGCGCCGGAGCTTGCCATCTGCACCTCGGCGCCGCATTCCGCGATGAGCCGGCGCACCAGCTCGCGGCCGTCGTCATCATCGTCGACCACGAGCACGTGCAATCCCGAAAGGTCCGCGACGCGGAAGTCCTCCGGCCATTCCGCGCGCGTGCGTTCGCGCGACGGTGCCGCGGCCGCGAGCGGCAGGCGGATGGTGAACGTGGCGCCCAGGTCCTGGCCCGGGCTCGACGCCTCGATGGTGCCGCCATGCATTTCCACGACATGGCGCGCGATCGACAGCCCCAGCCCCAGGCCGCCGTGGCGGCGCGCCATCGTGCCATCGGCCTGGCGGAAGCGTTCGAAGACGTGCGGCAGGAATTCCGGCGGGATGCCGATGCCGGTGTCGACCACGCGCAGGGTGGCGTGGGTGCGGTCGCAATGGAGCGTGAGTCCCACGCGGCCGTCCGCCGGCGTGAACTTGATGGCATTGGAAAGCAGGTTGAGGACCGCCTGCTGCAGGCGATGCGAATCGGCTTGCACCAGGCAAGCGTGGCACACGAGCTGGCGCGAGAGCTGCACGCCCTTGAGCTCCGCCGCGTGACGCGCCGTCTCGAAAGCCGCCTCGGCGAATGCCGCCGGGTCCACCGGCTGCATGTCGAGGCGCATCTTGCCGGACATGATGCGGCTCATGTCGAGCAGCTCCTCGATGAGCTGCGTCTGCATGCGCGCGTTGCGCTCGATGGCTTCGAGGCCGCGCGGCAGGTCCGCCGCCGCGGCGCCCGAGCGCAGCACGTGCGTCCAGCCGAGGATGGCGGCGAGCGGCGTGCGCAGCTCGTGCGAGAGTGTCGCGAGGAATTCGTCCTTGATGCGGTTGGCGCGCTCCGCCGCGGCACGCGCGGCACGCTCGCTTTCGAGGAGCAGGTTGCGTTCCGCCTCGGCCTTCACGCGTTCGCTGATGTCGCGTGAGACCGCGAGCAGGCGCTCGGGCCGGCCCTGGGGATCGCGGATCGGCGTGACCACGACGTCCCACCAGTGCGTCTCGCCCGCGACGTCGTAGCGCCCCACCATGGCACCCGTGCCGCCCTCGCGCGCCGTGCGTACCGCCGTCTCGGCGGCCAAGCGTTCCTCGCCGGACCAGAGCGTGATCCACGACTTGCCGAGCACTTCCGCGATGTCGTCGATGCAGAAGGCCTGCAGGCCGACCTGGCTCATCCACAGCAGGTCGCCCTCGAGGCTCAGCATCTTGATGCAGTCGCGGCTCGACTCGATCATGCCGCGGTTCATCTCGGCCGTGCCGCGCAGCGCCTCCTCCGCCTGCTTCTGCACCGTGATGTCATGGATGACGGAGATGAGGCGTTGCGGATGACCGGTCGCGTCCTTCATGAGCGAGACCGACGTGCGGCTCCAGACGGCCGAGCCGTCGTGGCGCACGTAGCGCTTCTCCTGCACGACCTCGCGCACGCGCTGGGCGAGGAGGTCGGCCACGTAGCTGCGCGAGGTGTCGAGATCCGCGGGGTGCGTGATGTCCGAATAGCGGCGCGAGCGCAGCTCGTCGGCCGTGTATCCGACGATGGACGCGAACTTGTCGTTGACGTCCGTGTAGTAGCCGTCGAGTGCGAGGAGGGCGATGCCGACGCCGGCCTGCTCGAAGGTCGCGAGCAGCAGCTCGTTGCTGCGACGCAGGGCTTCGCGCGCCTCCGCGAGCTCGTCCCGGGGAGTGCCGGCAGCTAAGGAAGGTTCGGCGGCGGAGTCCATTCCGGAGTATGGATGCGCAATCGTGGGCTTGGATGTAGGCCGCTTCCTACGAAAAGAACCGTCCCCCGTTACCGCCGTCACAACATCGATCAACCCCGCGAAGGACCACGCCATGCCTCCCGACACCCCGATCCCCGCTGGACGCGGACCCAACGACCCGGCCACCGACAGGTACCCGAAGCCGCCCTTTCCGAAGCAACAGCAGCCGTGGCCGGGCCTGGCGAGCAAGCTCGATCCCAGGGCGGACCATGGCGAGGAAAGCTATCGCGGCAGCGGGCGCCTGAAGGGACGCAAGGCGCTCATCACCGGCGGCGATTCCGGCATCGGGCGCGCGGCTGCCATCGCGTTCGCACGCGAGGGCGCCGATGTGGCGATCAACTACCTCCCGGCCGAGGAGCCCGATGCAAGGGAGGTGGTCGACATCATCCGCGCGGCCGGCCGCAAGGCCGTGGCCATCCCCGGCGACATCAAGGACGAGACCTTCTGCAGGCAGATGGTCGAGAAGGTGGCGAAGGACCTCGGCGGCCTCGACATCCTCGTGAACAACGCCGGCCGCCAGATCGCACGCGAGTCGATCCTCGACATCAAGCCCGAGGAATTCGACGAGACCTTCAAGACGAACGTGTACGCGATGTTCTGGATCACGCAGGCCGCGGTCCCGCACATGAAGCCCGGCTCCGCGATCATCAACACGACCTCCGTCAACGCCTACGACCCGAACGACACGATGATCGACTATGCCGCGACCAAGGGCGCGATCATGATCTTCACCAAGGGCCTCGCGAAGCAGCTCGCGGAGAAGGGCATCCGCGTGAATGCGGTGGCACCCGGCCC
>DATMJE010000419.1:0-6937 GCA_035553995.1 Usitatibacter sp.
CGGCAGCAGGTCTGGAGACCCCAGGCGTGCACGGCCGCGCGCACGCCCGACGCGAGGCGTGCATGGCGTTCGAAGACGTTGTCGAGGCCTTCTTCCTCGAGCATGGCGAGCGATTCGCGCAGGCCGTAGAGGAGCGGCAGCGACGGCGTGTAGGGAAAGTAGCCGTCGGCGTTTGCGCGGCGCATGTCCGCGAAGTCGAAAAAGACGCGCTTCAGGCCGGCGCTCTTGCCCGCTTCGAGGGCTTTCGGGCTGGCGCAGACGAGGCCGAGCCCCGCCGGCATCATGAGTCCCTTCTGCGAGCCGGCGACGGCGAGGTCGATGCCCCACTCGGTGAAACGCAGGTCGATGCTGCCCAGGCCGCTCACGCTGTCCACGTACAGCAGCGCCGGATGGCGCGCCGCATCCAGCGCGCGGCGCACGCCGGCGATGTCGCTGGTGACGCCCGTGGCGGTCTCGTTGTGCACGACCATCACGCCCTTGATGCGATGCTCGCGGTCCTCGCGCAGCGCCTGCTCGATGCGCTCCTCGGGCGCACCGCACCCCCATTCGCACTCGAGCACCTGAACGTCGAGCCCGAGGCGCTGCATCATGTCGATCCAGAGATGGCTGAACTGGCCGAAGCGCGGTGCGAGGACGCGGTCGCCCGGCGAGAGCGTGTTGGCGAGCGACGCTTCCCACGCGCCCGTCCCCGTGGTCGGGAAGATGAAGGCCTCGCCCTCGGTGCAGCGGAAAAGCCGGCGCAGCCCGGGAAAGAGCGCGCGCGAGAGCTCGGGGAACCTGGACGAGCGGTGATCCTCCATCGCGACCATCATGGAGCGCTGGATGCGATCGGGCACGTTGGTGGGACCGGGAACGAAGAGGAAGTGGCGGCCTGCCATGGGAATCTCCTTGTGTTGAGTTTGTTGGGAACTGCAGCACAGGCCTCTTCCCGGGCCCCGAGCGACCAAGGCTAAGCCGGGCGAGCCCAAAAGAAAAATTGATTCTATTGTGGATGTCCATAAGCGGCGCTTATACTGGGCCGCATGAAGCACGTGACCCTGCGGCAGCTGCGGATCTTCCGTGCGGTGGTGGAGGAGGGCAGCTTCTCGAACGCCGCCAAGGCCCTGCACCTCACGCAGCCCGCGGTCTCGCTGCAGATGAAGGAGCTCGAGCGCGACTGCGGCCTGGCGCTCCTGGAGCGGGCCGGCCGCCGCACGCGGGCCACGGAAGCGGGGCGCGAGCTGCTGCGCTCGGCGCTGCACATCGACCAGGAGCTCAAGGCCACGGAGGACGCGCTCTCGGCGCTGAAGGGCCTGCGCGGCGGGCTGCTCACCGTGGCGGTGATCAGCACGTCGCAGTACTACGCGCCGCGCCTGCTGGCCGAGTTCTGCCGTCGCCATGCCGATGTCCAGCTGCGCCTGGACGTGTGCAACCGCGACGCGATCGTGGGCTATCTCGAGCGCGACGAGGTGGACCTCGCCATCATGGGCCGCCCGCCCGCCGAGATCGTGACGCAGGCGGATCCGTTCGCGCCCAACCCGCACGTGGTCATCGCCGCACCCGGGCATCGCCTTGCGGGCCGCCGGCACATCCCCGCTACCGAGCTGCTCGAGGAAACCTTCATCGCCCGCGAGCCCGGCAGCGGCACGCGCCAGCTCACCGAGCAGCTGTTCGCGAAACGCCAGCGCGTCTTCCGGCCGACGCTGGTGATGAACAGCAACGAGACGATCAAGCAGGCGGTCATCGCCGGCATGGGCGTGAGCCTGTTGTCGCTGCACACCGTCGGCCTCGAGCTCGCCACGCACATGCTCACGACGCTCGACGTCGTGGGCACGCCGATCGTGCGGCGGTGGTACCTCGTGCACCGGCGCGAGAAGCGCCTGTCGCCCGCGGCGCTCGCCTTCCGCGGCTTCATGATCGCCGAGGGGAGCGCCTTCGTCGAAAAGCTGATGCGCCAGCCCCTCGCGCTGCCGCGCTCCCGCCGCACCGCTTGATAGAATCGGGGACGCACCACCCATCCGACACGAGACATGGCCCTCCTCCTGCGCGAATCCGACGTCGAACGCCTGCTCACCATGAAGACCACGCTGGAGCTGGTCGAGCGCGTGCATCGCGAGTACTCCACGGGCCAGGCCATCGACGTCCCGCGCGAGCGCACGCGGCTGCCCAAGTCCGCCCTGCACATCCTGCAGGGCGCCGTGCCGTCCGCGAACGTGCTGGGCTACAAGGCGTACACCTCGAGCAGGGAAGGCATCCGCTTCATCGTCTACGCGTTCAATGCGGAGCGCGGCAACCTCGATGCGATCGTCGAGGCGAACCACCTCGGCATGATGCGCACCGGTGCCGCGGGCGGCGTGGCCGCGAAATGGCTCGCGCGCGAGGATGCGAAGGTCGCCGGCGTCTTCGGCTCGGGCTGGCAGGCGCACAGCCAGGTCGAGGCGCTCGCCGCCGTGCGCAAGCTCGAGCGCGTCAAGGTCTACTCGCGCACGCGCGAGAAGCTGGAGAAGTTCTGCGCCGAGATGCGCGAGCGAACCGGCCTCGATGTCGTTGCCGCGGCTTCGGCGGAAGACACCGTGCGTGGCAGCGATGTCGTCGTCACCATCACCACCTCCGCCACGCCGGTCTTCTCGGGCGAGTGGCTCGAGCCCGGCACGCACATCAATGCCGCGGGCTCGAACTCGCTGCTGCGGCGCGAGATCGACGAGACCGCGCTGCGCAAGGCCGAAGTGGTGGTGGTCGATTCGCGCCCGACCGCGATCAAGGAAGCGGGCGACATCCTGCCCGCCCTCGAGAAGGGACGCCTGCATGCGGGCGCGCTGGTCGAGCTGGGCGAGGTCATCGCCGGGACACGCCCGGGGCGCACCTCCGCGAAGCAGGTCACGCTGTTCGAGTCGCAGGGCATGGCGATGCAGGATCTCATCATCGCGGCGGAGCTGGCGAAGCTCGCGCGCGCGCAGGGCGTCGGCAGCGAGGTGGACCTGGGCTCGTAGCGGGTCTTCAGGAGCGCGGCTGGTGCGCTCTCGCACGCAGGATGGACCGGGGAGGCTCTGATGGAAAATGCCGCGTGGAATTCCGACTGGTTCCTCCTCCTCGTCGTCGCGATCGCGCTGGGAATGCTGGTGACGAAGCGCTTCGTCGAAAACCAACGTGCCCGGGAACGTGCGGCACGGGAGAGCGTGGAGGCCGATCACGTGCTCGGCCTCGCATTCCAGCAGCAGGGCCTTCTCGACATGGCCTTCGACAAGCTGCGCCGCGTGCCGCTCGATGGCGCGGTCATGGAGCACCTTTACGCGCTCGCGCTCGACTTCGAACGCCGCGAGGAATTCGACAAGGCGCAGGCGGTGTTCCGCCACATCGCCGCGCACGATCCGCAATTCCGCGACCTGCCGCAGCGCCTGGCGGTCCCCGGCACCGGCGTGCCGGACCTGGCAGCGGGCAACGCGATGCTCGGCCGCTACGAGGTCGAGCGCGAGCTGGGCAGGGGCGCGATGGGCAGGGTTTACCGCGGACGCGATCCGGTGATCGCCCGCGAGGTCGCGATCAAGACCATGGTCCTTCCCAGGGCGCTCGAGCCCGCGGAGCGTGAGCACGCGAAGCAGCGCTTCCTGCGCGAGGCGCGGGCGGCGGGCCGGCTCGTGCATCCCGGCATCGTCGCCATCCACGACGCGGGCGTCGAGCACGACCTGTGCTACATCGTGATGGAGCTGGTCGAGGGCAGGGACCTCGTTGCGCACACGAAGCAGCCCGGATTGCTGCCGCCTGCGAAGGTCCTCTCGATCGTGGAGCGCGTGGCCGAAGCGGTGGACTATGCGCACGCGGCCGGTGTGGTGCATCGCGACATCAAGCCGGCGAACATCCTGTATGCGCCCGAAACCGATACGGTGAAGGTCACCGATTTCGGCGTCGCGCGCATCCCGTCTTCCGCAGGGCCGAGGACCGCGAGCGCGGTGGGCACACCTTCGTACATGTCGCCCGAGCAGCTCGCCGGCCGCCGGATCGACGGGCGCGCGGACCTGTTCGCGCTCGGCGTGACCCTCTACCAGTTGCTGAGCGGCCGCTTGCCGTTCGAGGCGGAATCGATCAGCCAGTTGACCGCCGCGATCGCGAGCGGCTCCCACGTGCCCCTTCGCCGCCACAACCCGGCGCTGCCTGCAGGCGTCGAGGCGATCGTGGAGCGTGCGCTCGAAAAGGAAGCCGAGAGGCGTTTCCAGTCGGGCGCGGAGCTTGCCGAGGCCATCCGGCAGGTACGCAGCAACAGCGGAGCCGCCGCCGATGCCCCTGCCTGAGCCGAAGGCGGCGCGCCAGCCGCTGCACCACCGCAACATCCAGATCCGCGGCTACAAGCGCGAAGACGGGCTCTACGACATCGAGGCGCACCTCGTCGACACCAAGTCGTACGATTTCAAGCTCGCGGCGGGCGTGCGCCATGCGGGGGAGGCGGTGCACGGCATGTGGCTGCGCATCACCATCGACCGCACGCTGACCATCGTCGATGCGGATGCCGCGATGGACGCGACCCCCTATTCGGGCTACTGCGAGAAGATCGCGCCCGATTATCGCAAGCTCGTGGGCCTCGCCATCCGTCCGGGCTATCTCAGGCAGCTGAAGGAGCTCTTCGGCGGCGTGCGCGGCTGCACCCATGTGAGCGAGCTCGCGGCGGCGCTTGCGACGGCGGCGTTCCAGACCCTTGCAGGCCAGCGCGCCCAGGATCCGGCCCGGCGGCCGTTCCAGCTCGATCGCTGCCACGCCCTCGATGCGACCGGCCCCGTAGTCGCCTTGCACTATCCGCGCTGGTACCAGGGAACCGAGCCGGTGGACCCGGCCGCGGAGAGCGAGGAGCATTAGCGTTTCGCGTCCGCGAGGATGACCGAAGTCAAGGGTTTTTGCGCGGCAGCAGTTCTAAACTGGATCGGTCGCAGTAGTCTTCCACTCGTTTTTCTCCCCGGCGGTGCTCCCACCATGAATATCCACGAATACCAGGGCAAGGAATTGTTTCGCAGGTACGGCGTGACCACTCCACGTGGCATCCCGGCCTTCTCCGTCGACGAGGCCGTGGCGGCCGCGAAGCAGCTCGGCGGCAATGTGTGGGTCGTGAAGGCCCAGATCCACGCGGGCGGCCGCGGCAAGGGCGGCGGCGTCAAGCTCGCGCGCTCGATCGACGAGGTGAAGAGCCTCGCGCAGCAGATCCTCGGGATGACGCTCGTCACCCACCAGACCGGCCCGCAGGGCCGCCTCGTGCGCCGCCTCCTCGTCGAGGAAGGTGCGGATATCAAGAAGGAGCTCTACGTGGCGCTGGTCGTGGATCGCGGCCTGCAGCGCGTCGTGCTGATGGCCTCGAGCGAAGGCGGCATGGACATCGAGGAAGTGGCGGAGCATTCGCCGGAGAAGATCCACAAGGTCGCCATCGATCCGATGAAAGGCCTCGAGGACGAGGATGCGGAAGGCATCGCGCGCAAGATCGGCGTGCCGGCCACCCTCGTGCCGCAGGCGCGCGACCTCTTCAAGGGCCTGTACAAGTGCTTCGACGAGCTCGATTGCTCCCTGGTCGAGGTGAATCCCCTCATCGTCACCGGCGACAACCGCATCGTGGCCCTCGATGCCAAGCTCAACTTCGACTCCAACGCGCTCTATCGCCATCCGGATGTCGTCGCGATGCGCGACCTCGACGAGGAAGATCCCGCGGAAGTCGAGGCCTCGAAGTTCGACCTCAACTACATCTCGCTCGACGGCAACATCGGCTGCCTCGTGAACGGTGCGGGCCTCGCGATGGCGACGATGGATACCATCAAGCTCTTCGGCGGCAGCCCGGCCAACTTCCTCGACGTGGGCGGCGGCGCCACGGCGGAGAAGGTGACCGAGGCCTTCAAGATCATGCTGAAGAATCCCGGCCTGCGCGCGATCCTCGTGAACATCTTCGGCGGCATCATGAAGTGCGACGTCATCGCCACCGGTGTCGTCACCGCGGCCCGGCAGGTGGGCCTCAGCGTGCCGCTGGTGGTGCGCCTCGAGGGCACCAACGTCGACCTCGGCAAGAAGATCCTGGCCGACTCGGGCCTGCCGATCATCTCGGCGAACGACATGGGAGATGCGGCGCAGAAGGTGGTTGCCGCCGCGTCGCAGAAGAAAGTCGCAGCTTAAGGAAGAGCGGAATGTCGATCCTCATCAACAAGGACACGAAGGTCATCACGCAGGGCATCACCGGGAAGACCGGGCAGTTCCATACGCGCGGCTCGCGCGACTACGCCAACGGCAAGGAGTGCTTCGTGGGCGGTGTCACGCCCGGCAAGGGCGGCCAGGATTTCGACGGCATCCCCATCTTCAACTCGGTGAAGGAAGCCAGGGCCGAGACGGGCGCCACGGTCTCCGTGATCTACGTTCCGCCGCCCTATGCGGCAGCGGCGATCGACGAGGCGGTCGATGCCGGCATGGACCTCGTGATCTGCATCACCGAAGGCATCCCCGTGCGGGACATGATCCGCACGCGCTACAAGATGCAGGGCAGGAAGACGAAGCTCATCGGGCCCAACTGCCCGGGCCTCATCACGCCGGGCGAGCTCAAGATCGGCATCATGCCGGGCCACATCCACAAGAAGGGCCGCATCGGCGTGGTCTCGCGCTCGGGCACGCTCACCTACGAAGCCGTGGGGCAGCTCACCGCGCTCGGGCTCGGGCAATCGTCCGCGGTCGGCATCGGCGGCGATCCGGTGAACGGCATGAAGCACATCGACGTGATGAAGATGTTCAACGACGATCCGGAAACCGATGCGGTCATCATGATCGGCGAGATCGGCGGCAGCGACGAGGAGACCGCCGCGCGCTGGGTCAAGGCGAACATGAAGAAGCCGGTCGTGGGCTTCATCGCGGGCGTGACCGCCCCTGCGGGCAAGCGCATGGGCCACGCGGGCGCCATCATCTCCGGCGGCAAGGGCACCGCGCAGGAAAAGCTCTCCGTGATGGA
>DATMJE010000420.1:0-4278 GCA_035553995.1 Usitatibacter sp.
GTTTCCTCGCAAACCGTGGCGAGTTTCGCGGGATCGCGTGCGGCGAGTGCGACCTGGAGTCCTTCGCCGCTGAAGACGCGTGCAAACGCGGCCCCGAGGCCCACGCCGGCGCCGACCACGAGGCAGGAGGTCACGAGCCGCGCGAGTTGCGTTTCTTCGACGAGCGTTTCGTCGTGGCGCGCTTCTTCGCCGATGCCTTCTTCGTGGAGCGCTTCTTCGCACCGGAATTCTTCGTGGTCTTGCGCGTGGCACGCTTCTGCTTCGCGACCTTCGCCGCCTGCTTCGAAAGCGCCGTGCGCGTCTTCTTCGGCAGGTGCGCGATGGTCTTCTTGCGCTTCGCCGCCGCCGCCGCCTTCTTCACGTTGCTTCTCGCAGCCTTCCCGCGTTTCGTCGCCATGGCCACCTCCTTTTGCTCGCGCATCGGACGCCGAACCGCGCGGTGAGTTCCCGGCGCCACGATGTTCGGTCGCGGTGCTCGCCGCCCCGGACTGATCCGCACGGAGCATCCGCGTATCCGCCGTGTGAAACGGACGCGCCCTAGCGTTTTCCGGATCGCACGCTGCTGGAGGTCCAAATGGAGCGCAACGCCCTGGTCCTGGGTGCCGGCGGGTTCATCGGCTCGCACCTCGTGAAAAGGCTCCATCGCGAGGGGTTCTGGGTGCGCGGCGTGGACCTGAAAGCGACCGAATTCCGCGAGACGGCCGCGCACGACTTCGTGATCGGCGACCTGCGCGATCCGGCCTTCTGCCGCAGCGTGATCGACCGGCGCTTCGACGAGGTTTACCAGCTTGCCGCGGACATGGGCGGCGCGGGCTACCTCTTCACCGGCGAGCACGATGCCGACGTGATGCACAACTCCGCGGCGATCAACCTGAACGTCCTGGACGCCTGCCGCCGGCGCAACGTGAAGCGCGTCTTCTACTCGTCCTCGGCGTGCGTCTATCCCGAGTACAACCAGATGGATCCGGACAATCCGCGCTGCACGGAAGATTCGGTGTATCCCGCCGCGCCCGACAGCGAATACGGCTGGGAAAAGCTTTTCAGCGAGCGGATGTATCTCGCGTTCGCGCGCAACCACGGCATGCAGTGCCGGATCGCGCGCTACCACAACATCTTCGGCCCCGAGGGCACGTGGGAGGGCGGCAAGGAAAAGGCGCCGGCCGCGATCTGCCGCAAGGTCGCCGAGGCGCGCAGCGGCGGCGCGATCCAGGTCTGGGGCGACGGGCGCCAGACGCGCAGCTTCCTCTACGTGGACGAATGCGTCGAGGGAACGATCCTGCTCACGCGATCGGACTGGGAAGGTCCGGTCAACATCGGTTCGGAGGAGATGGTCACGATCAACCAGCTCGCGGGACTCGCGATCGACATCTCGGGCAAGGACCTGTCGCTCGAGCACGTGCCCGGCCCCACCGGGGTGCGCGGGCGCAACTCCGACAATCGCCTCATCCGCGAGCGGCTCGGATGGGCGCCGTCGCGGCCGCTCATCGAGGGGCTGGAGCGCACGTACGCGTGGATCGAGGCGCAGGTGCGGGAGCGCCGCGAGGCGGCATGCGCTCCTCGCACGACGCAACCGGCAGAGGTGCGCCGTGCAGCCTGAAGCGGGCCGCTATTCGTTCGGCGGCGTCGGCATCTCCTGCGTCGACATGGCCCGCGCGATCGACGCGCTCTTCTCGATGGCGAACGATCGCAGCGGCGGCTATTTCGCGTTCACCTGTGCGCACGGCATCGTCGAATCGCAACGCGACGCCCGGCTGTGCGCGATCCTCAACGGCTCGCGCCTCACGCTGCCCGACGGCATGCCGACGGTGTGGCTGGGCCGCGCCAAGCGATGCGCCATCGACCGCGTGACCGCGCCGGATTTCATGGAGACCGTGCTGCGCGATCCGCGGGCGCGCTCGATCCGCCATTACTTCTACGGCGGCTCGCCTGCGGCGCTCGAGCGCATCGTGGCCCGCGCGACCGACCTCGTGGGTGCCGATGCGATCGCCGGCGCCTGCAGTCCGCCGTTGCGCCCCGCGGGAGCGATGGAGGACCCCGCCGTGATCGCGGACATCGCCGCGCGCGATCCGCACGTGATCTGGGTGGGCCTCGGCCTGCCCAAGCAGGAATACTGGATGGCGAGCCACGGCGAGCTCCTGCCGCACAGCCTCATGATGGGCGTGGGTGCAGCGTTCGACTGGTTCGGCGGCGTGCAGCCGCGCGCACCGCGCGCGGTGCAGGCGCTGGGCCTGGAATGGCTGCACCGCGTCGCGAGCGAGCCGCGCAGGCTCGGGCCGCGCTATGCATCGCTCGTTGCACCGGCGCTGAGGATCTTTGCCCGGGAGCTGATGCATCGCTAGCTGTCCGGGCGTAAACGCTCTGGACTGAAGGTCGCCGCCGGCGCACGGGTTATCATGCCCCGAAAGGCAATCCGCGGCATCCCTCGAAGCGAGGAGGCGACCATGGGTCGTTGCACCGCCGGTTTCGCGATGGCGATCGTCGCACTGCTCCTGCCCCTCGCGGCGCTCGCGCAGGCGACCGATTACCCTGCGCGGCCGGTGAAGATCGTCGTGCCCTACGCGCCCGGGGGCGTCACCGATATCATCGCCCGGCACCTCGCCCCGAAGCTGCAGGACGCGCTCGGGCAGCCCTTCATCGTTGAGAACAAGGCGGGGGCCTCCGGCAACATCGCGCTCGACTTCGTCGCCGCGTCCGCACCGGACGGCTACACGCTCTTCGTCGGCAACGTCACCACCAACGCGATCAACGAGAACACCTTCGCCGACAAGTTGAAGGCGAGGCCGTCGCGCGCCCTGGTGGGCATCAGCCGGCTGGTGGATACGCCGCACATGGTGATCGCGAGCAGCCAGCTCGCCGCGAACAACATCACGGAGCTGGTGGAGTGGGCGAAGAAGAACCCCGGCAAGCTCAACTACGCCTCGGCCGGCATCGGCAGCTATCCCGACCTCGATTTCCGCAAGTTCGCGCGCACCACGGGCATCGAGGCGACGCACATCCCGTACAAAGGTGGCGCGGGACAGATGGTGCCATCACTCCTCGCAGACGAGACGCAGGTCGCGTTCATGAACCTCGCCTCGACGATCGAGCACGTGAAGGCCGGGAAGCTCAAGGCGCTCGCCACCAGCATGCCGGAGCGCGTTCCGGAGCTGCCCAACGTGGCCACGATGACGGAGCAGGGCTATCCGGGCATCGGCACCAACGCATGGCAGGGCATGTTCGCGCCCGCCGCGACGCCGAAGCCCATCGTCGAGAAGCTGCACGCGGCCGTCGTGCAGGTGCTGAACCAACCGGAGATGAAGGCGATGCTCGCGCGCCAGCTCATGGTGGTGAACACTTCGGCCTCGCCGCAGGAGTGGACCGAGCAGGTGCGTGCGGAGACCCAGGCCTGGGGCGAATTCATCCGCGAGAACCAGATCACAGTCGAATAGGAGGCTCCATGGACATCAAGCGCGTCGACCACTATTCGATCCGCACCCGCGACCTCGAGACCTCGCGCCGTTTCTATACCGAGGTGATCGGGCTCAACGCGGGCCCGCGGCCGCCGTTCGATTTTCCCGGCTACTGGCTCTACAGCGGGGAGCCGCCCGCGGACCTGCACAACGGCGCGCGCAACTACGGGCTCGTGCACCTCATGGGATGGGACGACGCGAATCCCGGCTCGCTCGATGCCTACGTGGGCGAGCGGAAGGTGTCGGAGCAGGGCGGCACCGGTGCGCTCGACCACGTCGCGTTCGCGGCGAGCGGCCATGCGGCGATGCTCGAAAGGTGCCGTCGCTTCAAGGTCAAGTTCCACGAGCGCGACGTCCCCCTCATGGGCCTGCGGCAGGTGTTCGTCCAGGATCCCGACGGCGTGACCATCGAGCTCAACTTTCCCGCATCCGAGGTGGCGAAGGCCGCGTGATCCTCACCGCCGAGCAGGCGATCGCGGCCGCGCGCGAGATGGTGCCGCGGCTTCGCGCGCGCGCCGCGCAGGCCGACGAGCTGCGCCGCATTCCCGACGAGACCGTGCGCGAGCTGAAGGAGAACGGGCTCATGCGCCTGCTCCAGCCGCGCCGTTTGGGCGGCTCCGAGGCCGACTGGGTCGCGCTCATCGACGTGAGCTCGGAGCTCGCGCGCGGCTGCGGCTCGACCGCGTGGAACTGGGCGAACTGGGCCGTGCACCACTGGATGCTCGCGCTGTGGCCGCGGCAGTGCCAGGACGACGTGTGGGGCGCGGATCCCTCGACGCTCATCGCCTCCGCCCTCATGTTCCCGTCGGGCAAGGCCGTACGCGTGCCC
>DATMJE010000421.1:0-10060 GCA_035553995.1 Usitatibacter sp.
CTGCCATCCGGACGCGCGGACCACGCGAGAGCCGGCATCGTGTCGATGATCAGGCGAAGGTTGCGCTCGCTCGCGCGAATGGCGTCCTGCGCGCGCTTGAGGTCGTCGATCTGCGTCATCAGGACATACCAGTGCGTAATGCATCCGCGGCCATCGCGAACGGGAAAGCCGCGAAGATGGAACCACTGGTAGACGCCGTCGAAGCGTCGGGTGCGCATCTCCCATTCATAGGGCTCGCCGGAGGCGAGCGCCTGCATGAACAGCTGCATGACGTGAGGCATATCCTCGGGATGCACGATGTCGCTCGTGCCCCATCCCTTGATCTCCTCCAGGCTTCTGCCGGTATATTCGAGCAAGGTGTTGTTGGCGATGTCGACCTCGCCGGACGGCTTCAGTACGGCGATGAGCCCGGGGATGCTGTCGACGATCAGGCGTGTCTCGCGCTCGTTGCCGGTTGCGGCGACTTCAGCCAGCCGGGCGCGCTGCAGCCCGAGGGTGGCACCGCTGGCGCAAACGTCCAGCGCGAGCCTCTCGACATCCGCCGGAAAGCCCCACCTTGGCGATCCGACCACGCAGCAACCGAATTCACCCTTGCGCCCAAGGCGGGCCGAAGCCAGATGGAAGTCGACATCTTCGATAACGGCTCGCCCATTCGCTGGCCATTTCGAGGACGCGTTTCCGAGCGCTCCGGTGAGCACGGATCCGAGGTCCCCGGCCTGCAGCGTACCGCTCCACGATGCCGCGGCCCGCATCGCCTCGACGGGGCCCGCGCCGTTCGAATCATTCAATCGCACGAAAGCAAATGTGCCCGGCAGGCTCTCGTGCAGCGCGTCCAGGAGCGTGGCGGCAATTTCATGGCGACCGCCGGCTGCCAGTCGACCGTGCGCCATCAGCGCGCGCAAGCCCCTCACGCACGCCGCTAGCGGAAGTGTTTCATCCGCCCCCGATAGGAGTGGGGAATCCGGAGTCACGCACCCTCCTGCACCTGGCAGGGAGCGCTCATCGTATACCGTACGCATCGCCCGGAACCGATACCAACGTGCAATGGCCCGCCCGCCCCGGCTGATATAGCGTCCGCTTCTCGTAGGAGAGGCCGATGACGAGAGCCAAGGCGTTTAACCCGTGGGAATCGGCGTCGCTCGCGATTGCCCTTGCCATCGGCACATGTCCCGCATATGCGTTCCCGATCGACACCGGAAATCCCGACATCGCGCTTCGATGGGACAACAGCGTCCGGTACAACCTGGGCGTGCGCGCACAGGCGCAGGATCCCGACATCCTGAACAACACGACCTACGACAACTCCGACAGCAAATTCAAGCGCGGCAACATCGTCGCGAATCGGCTGGATCTCCTGACCGAGTCCGATCTCGTCTACAAGAGGCGATCGGGAGCACGTGTCAGCGCCGCACTCTGGTACGACCAGGCATACCATAGCGACGCGGAGAAGACGGCCAACGCGAGCTTCGTGATCCCCGGCCTTGGGGATATCAGCTCCGCATATCCCGACAACCGGTACACGGGGTTCACAAAGCGCTGGAACCGTGGGCCTTCGGGGGAGCTTCTCGATGCCTTCATCTTCACCGGCTTCGATGTCGGGACCGTACCGGTCAACGTGAAGCTTGGGCAGCATACGATCTACTGGGGCGAGTCGCTCTTCTCGTTCGTGCACGGCGTGTCGTATTCGCAAGGCCCGATCGACATCCGCAAGGCGCTGGCGAATCCGGGCGTTACGGCCAAGGAGGTCTTCAAGCCGCTTCCGCAGTTGTCCGCGACGGCCCAGTTCAGCAACGAGCTTGCCATGGCCGGGCAGTACTTCCTCGACTGGAAGCCGAGCGCATTTCCCGATGGCGGCACGTACTTCGGCGTGCTGGATGCGTTGACGCAAGGAGGTGGCACCTACGTCGTCAATCCGGCGCAGGCGGCCGCAATCTCGGGGGCCATCGGCGGAATTCCGGTCACTCCTGTGCCTTTCATCCCGAGCTACAGGGATCCGAAGAAAGCGGTTGATTGGGGCTTGATGGCGCGCTGGAGTCCCACATGGCTGAACGGAACCGCCGGGCTGTACTTCCGCAAGTACACCGACAAGTTGCCCCAGATCGTGCTCGGAGGACTTCAGTCGCCGCCGCTTGCGATCGGCGTGCCGATTCCCTCCTCCCTCGGTTTGAGCTACCAGGCCAAGCAGGTCACGCTCGTCGGCGGCAGTTTTTCCACCGCAATCGAGGGCGTGAGCGTGAGCGCCGAACTCGCACACCGCAGCGACACGCCACTGCTCATGGGCCCGGCAACCTTCCTCGGTTCCGAGCCCGGCGGGAACACGACACACGCCTTGGTGAATGCGATCGACTACTTCGGAAAGACCGCGGCTTTCGACTCCGCTGCATTGACCGTCGAGCTCACGTTCAGTCACCTGGACAAGGTGAAGAAGAACGCGGCCAACTTCAATTCCGTGGATTACGGCTGCAAAGGGGCGGGCGAACAGTTGGGGTGTGCGACCCGCAATGCGTGGGGACTGACCGCCATGCTGGTGCCGACATGGTTCCAGGTGATGCCCGGCGGGGACCTTTCGATGCCGCTGCTCTACTCCATCGGCCTTCACGGCGCCTCGCCGGTCCTGTTCGGAGGGTACGAAGGCGGGAGCAGCTACAGTGCGGGCCTCGCGCTCGACCTGAAGGCAAAGTACAACCTGGCGCTTGCCTATAACGGCTCGTACGCGAGACACCACAATGATTCGGTCAACGCATTCGGCCAGCCGCAGGTGGGCGGTATCGGCGGGATCGGTGCACAGTGGGACCGCGGCTGGGTCTCGTTCACCTTTAAGGCGACGTTCTAGGCGACTCGCGCTTTGCGTGTGGGCGCTCATGACCGCAAATCTCGCCGCCGCTTTCGTCGACCCCATCGACCAACCTGCGCAACCCAGCGCACTGGCGGCACGATCGCCATTGCTCGCCATTACCCGCGCGGGCAATCGCGTCGTCGCCGTCGGTGCGCGGGGACACATTGTCTATTCCGATGACAATGCCGGCACGTGGCGGCAAGCAGCCGTGCCTGTCAGCGTCGACCTCACCGGGGTGAGCTTTCCGCGGGAGAAGATCGGGTGGGCCGTCGGACACGCCGGCGTGGTGCTGGCGACACGGGACGGCGGCGCGACCTGGACGAAACAGCTCGTCGGCAAACAGGACGGGGCTGCCCGAGGTGCGGCGCAACCGTTCCTGGATGTGTTCTTCGAGAGCGACACCTCGGGATTCGTCGTTGGCGCCTTCAACACCATCTTCCGGACCGAAGACGGGGGCAAGTCCTGGGTTCCATGGATGGAGCGGACGTCGAATCCCGAAGAGCTGCACTTCTACGCGGTGCGCGCGCGGGACGGACGCGTCTTCCTCGCCGGGGAGCAAGGCAAGGTGTGGCGCCTGCTGCCCGGGGCGAACCGGTTCGTGCCCATCGAGACGCCATACAAGGGCACGTTCTTCGGTCTCATCCTCGTGCATCCCGCAACCGTGCTTGCGTTCGGAATGCGCGGCGCGGTCTATCGCAGCGCCGACAACGGCGAGACGTGGCACAAGATAACCGTGAGGACGGGCGCGGGCGTGGCGGCGGGTACGGCTCTGGCCGACGGCCGCATCGTGCTGGTCGACCAGGGCGGCGGCCTTCACGTCAGCACGGACGGTGGCAAGAGTTTCGCCGCGCGCAGGATGGAGCGCCCGATGGCCTGTTATGGCCTCGCTGCGGGTGGTAACGGCACGGTCATCGTTTCCGGAGCCGCGGGCATCGCGCGCGTCGCCCTTCCGTAGCCCATGAACATCGCGATGATCGACGAAGGCGCCATGGCCGCTCCCGAGAACGAGCGTTTCGACCCGGCGAGCGGGACCCGGCTGGAGCGGCTCATCTTCGGCCACCGCCCGTATGTATTGGCGGCGTGCGCGCTGCTGACTGCGCTTCTGGCCTGGCAGCTTCCGCGTCTCGTGCTCACGGCGAGCCTCGAGAAGACGCTGCCGCAAACGCATCCGTACATCCGGAACTGGCTCGACAACAAGGGAAAGCTGCGTGGACTGGGCGAATCGGTGCGTATCGTGGTCGAGAATCCGAAGGGAGACATCTTCGACCGGGATTATCTCGACGTCCTGCAGGCGATCAACCTCGAGGTGTTCCTGCTGCCGGGCGTGGACCGCGTGTGGATGAAATCGCTCTGGTCGCCGGTCGTTCGCTGGACCGAGGTCACCGAAGAAGGCTTCGTGGGCGGGCCGGTGATGCCGCAGGCCTACAACGGCTCGGCGGAATCGATCGAGGCGCTGCGTCTCAATATCGCGCGCGCCGGCCTCGTCGGCGATCTGGTGTCGGACGACTCTCGCTCCAGCGCGCTCATCATTCCGCTACTGAACCGGGATGGCGATGGACGGCCACTCGATTACCGAAGGGTCGCATCCTCGCTGGAAGCGATCCGTGCCGAGTATGAGCGCAGCGCGGCACCGGGCGCAGCGCGCGTGCGTATGTACGTCATCGGATTCGCCAAGCTCGTGGGCGACCTGATCGATGGCGTGCGGACGGTCCTCGGTTTTTTCGTGCTCGCCGCCGGCATCGCGAGCGGCATCCTCCTGCTCTACACGCGGTGCTGGCGCAGCACGTTGGTCGTGCTTGCGTGCTCGCTGGTTGCGGTTTGCTGGCAACTCGGCCTGGTCGCCCTGCTCGGCTACGGCCTGGACCCTTTCTCGGTGCTGGTTCCCTTCCTCGTGTTCGCCATCGGCGTGAGCCACGGTACCCAGAAGATGAACGGCATCATGCGTGACATCCGTCGCGGCGCATCACGTTGCGTGGCCGCGCGCCGCACGTTCCGGCGGTTGTTCGCCGTCGGATTCACCGCGCTGCTCGCGGACGCCGTCGGTTTCGCCGTGCTGACCATCATCGACATCCCGGCTATCCGCGAGCTGGCCCTGTCGGCTAGCCTCGGTGTGGCGGTGCTGATCTCCACCAACCTGGTCCTGCTCCCGGTGCTGCTGTCATACATCGGCGTGAGCCGGACGGCGGCCATTCGCCACGAGCAATGGGTCGCGCGTGGGTTCGCGCGCTGCCTGGGGACATTGGATCGGTTCACCGAACGACGTTGGGCGACCGGCGCCATCGTGACCGCTGCCGCGCTCGGGGCCATGGCATTGGCCCTCGGAACGCGGCTCCAGGTTGGCGACCTCGACGCCGGCGCACCGGAGCTGCGTGCGGACGCGAGGTACAACCAGGACGCAGCCCACATCGCCGCCCACTACGGCATATCGAGCGACGTCTTCGCCGTGATGGTGAAGACACCGCGAGACCGATGCGGGACGTACGAAAACCTCGTCGAGGCCGATCGCCTTGGCTGGACGCTCAGGCAACTGCCCGGCGTGCAAAAGGTGGAGTCCCTCGCCGACACGGTACGCGCCTACACCGCCGGGGCCTTCGAGGGCAATCCGAAGTGGCAGACCCTGAGCGGTGACCAGCGCGTCATCGACTCGCAAGTGAGCAACGCGGTGTCGTGGAACTCCGAGTTCCTCACGCCCGAATGCTCGGTGATCCCGGTCGTCGCCTACCTGTCGGACCACAAGGCCGCGACCCTCGCGGGTGTCGTGTCGGCCGCGGACCGGTTCGCCGCCACCCATGACGCTCCCGATCGCAGCTTCCTGCTCGCGGCCGGCAATGCGGGCGTCGAGGCGGCGACGAATATCGTCGTGAGCAAATCCAATCGCACCATGCTCGCGTCCGTGTACGGGGCGGTCGTCCTGCTGTGCTTCGTCGCATTCCGAAGCTGGCGCGCAGTCGTCGTCGCGTTGCTGCCGCTCTTGCTCACGTCCGCCATGGCCGAAGCGCTGATGGTGTATCTGGGCATCGGACTGAAGGTCGCCACGCTGCCGGTCGTGGCACTCGGCGTCGGGATCGGGGTCGACTACGCGCTGTACTTGTTGAGCGTGCAGCTGGCTCAGCAGCGCGCGGGCGCATCGCTGCGCGATGCCAGCCGCCGTGCCACGTCCTTCGTCGGCAGTGTGGTCGCATTGGTCGGCATGACGCTGGCCGCCGGCGTCATCACATGGGCCTGGTCCCCGATCAAGTTCCAGGCCGACATGGGCGTGCTGCTCGCATTCATGTTCCTGTGGAACATGCTCGCCGCGCTGATCCTGGTACCGGCGCTCTCGCACTTCCTCCTGCGCGACGTCGGCCGGTCCAACCACGGCCAAGGAGACGGAACATGACCCCCATCCTTCGATCGATCACCATCTTCGTCCTGATCGGCGGTCCGCTCGCCGCAACGGCTGCGGTCACCGCAGACGAGGCGAGGCTGCTCGGTACGACTCTCACGCCATGGGGTGCGGAGAAGGCGGGCAACCAGGAAGGCACCATTCCCGCCTATACCGACGGCTACGTGAAGCCGCCAGCGGCCTTCGATCCGAGGAATCCGCGCTCACGGCCGGACCCGTTCGCGGGCGAGAAGCCTCTTTACAACGTGACGGCATCGAACATGGCTCAGCACGCGGCCAAGCTCAGCGACGGCGCCAAGGCGCTCCTTCAAAGGTATCCGCACTTCCGGATGGATGTGTACCCGACGCACCGCACGCAGCGCTATCCCGCCTACGTGAACGAACGTTCGCTCAGGAATGCGACTTCATGCAGGTCGATCCAGGATGGGCTCGTCCTCGAGGGCTGCTACGGCGGCGTGCCGTTCCCGATCCCGAAGACCGGCAACGAGGTGATGTGGAACCACAATACGCGTTACCAGTCCCCGTCCTACGTCGCGAACTTCCGGAACATCATGATCGACGCCGGAGGCGACCTCAATGTCGAGGCCGACCTCGAGATCTGGCAGGAGTATCCGAGCTTTTATCCGGATAACAACGCCGTTCTCATGCCCGCGGATCCCTATTGGATGGTCCACGTCGATTGGATCGGGCCGGCGCGGAGGGTGGGCGAAAAGCTCGTCCTCGTCGATTACATGGATCCCGTCCGCAACCGTCGCAAGGTCTGGCAGTACCTGCCCGGACAACGACGCGTGAAGCTCACGCCCGAGGTGGCGTACGACACCCCAAATCCCGCTTCGGGCGGAACCGCTGTCATGGACGAGGCGACCGTCTTCAACGGGGGCCTCGACCGCTTCGACTTCAAGCTGATCGGAAAGAGGGAAATGCTGATCCCCTACAACGCCTTCAACTTCTTCGACGAGGCGGCCTGCCCCGAATCGAAGCGCTACTCGAAGGGGTACCCGGCTCCCGACTGCCTGCGCTGGGAACTGCACCGGGTATGGGAAGTCGAGGCGACGCTCAAGGCCGGATCAAGGCATGTATATACGAAGCGCAAGTTCTATTTCGACGAAGACCAGCCGGAGGTCGGCGCGTCCGACAACTATGACGCCGCAGGCAAGCTCTATCGTGCGGTGTTCGGCCTCTACTTCCCATTCTACGAAACGACGGACCAGGGATTCGGCGACGGCACGATCACCATCGACTTCCAGACGGGTGCCTACCTCGTGCAGGCCGACTATGCGCGCGGCTATTTCCAGCCGGCGAAGCGGCAGCCGGCGCGGTTCTTCACGGGCGACGCACTGGCGGCGGAGGGGCTGCGATGACGGCCAGCTTCTGCGCTTCCGAGACCCATCCGCCGCCCATTGCCTTGTACAGGTTGGCGTACGACTGGAAGAGCTGCGATTGCGTCGCGGCGTACGTGAGTTGCGCGTTGAACAGGGACTGCTCCGCGCTGGCCACCTCGAGATAGATCGTCGCGCCCTCCCGATAACGCAGCGCCGCGAGGTCGCGGAATCGCTGCAGCGCCGTCACGTTGATCGCCTGCGCGTCGCGAGTCTGCGCGAACCTGGCGCGGTCGACGAGCGCGTTCTCGACTTCCCCGAACGCGGCGATGATCGACTTGCGGTAGGTCGCGACCGCCTCGCGCTTCACGGCCTCGGCCTGCGCGACCTGCCCGCCGATTCGGCCGCCGTCCAACACGGGCAAGCTCGCGCCGACTCCGTACGACCATGTGCGCGAAGGTCCCTCGAACAGTTGCGAAAGCGCAGCGCTCCGAAGGCCCAGAAGGGCAGTAAGTCCGATGCGCGGAAAGTATGCCGCTTTCACTGCGCCAATGTCCGCGTTCGCAGCGACGAGGCCCTGCTCGGCTTCGCGGATGTCGGGACGGCGTTCGAGTAGATCGGCAGGCAATCCCTCGGGCGGCGCGGGAAATGCGAGCGCGTCGATCTCGAGTCCCCGCTCGATCGGACCCGGATTTGTGCCGATCAGGACATTGATGAAGTTCTCCTGGCGCGCGATGAGTCTTTCGAGCTCCGGGATCTGCGCTGCGGCTGCCTGGAACTGCGCCTGCGCCTGGCGATAGTCGCTCTCGGGGACCACCCCTTCCTCGAAGCGACGGCGTTGCAACCGTGCGGCCTCGTCGAGGCTCGCGGACGTCGAGCGTGCGATCTCGAGCTGGCGGTCGAGCGAGCGAAGCTGGATGTAGCCGTCGGCGACCGATGCGACGAGGGTCAGGATCACCGTGCGCCTGCCCTCTTCCGTGGCGAGCAGTGTCGCGCGCGCGGCCTCGGTCTCGCGGCGCAGCCGTCCCCACACGTCGATCTCGAAGCTCGCCGAAAGGCCGAGCACGAAGTCGTTGAAGGGCTCGCCTCCCTTGGGAAGGGCATTCTCGCTGCCGCGGAGGCGCGCGGCCGAAGCGCCTGCGTCGACCTGCGGCAATTGCGCCGAACGCGCGATGCCGAATTGCGCGAAAGCCTGGTCGACACGTGCCGTGGCGATCTCGAGGTCCAGGTTGCCACTGAGCGCCGCGCGCACCAGCCGCGTGAGCGAGGGATCCTGGAATTGATCCCACCAGGCAGCATTGGAGATTGCCGCCAATTCCGTCGGGCCGATACGCCACCCTGCGGGGACCGTCACCTCCGGGCGGCGGTAATCGGGGCCGAGCGTGCACCCGGCGAGCGCGATCGCGAGGAGTACCCCGGGTGAATGACGGGCCTTCATGCCGATTCGTCCGCTGTGCACGGGACCCTGCGTACGAGCCGCCAGCCGCCCTCGCTCAGGCGCTGCAGCAACACGTAGAACACCGGCGTGAAGAACACGCCGACAAGCGTGGCGCACAGCATGCCCGGGACGACGGTCGTGCCCAGGGCGACGCGCGCAGCGGCACCGGCACCCGTCGCGATGGCGAGCGGAAGCGTACCGAGGATGAACGCGAAGGAGGTCATGAGTATCGGGCGCAGCCGGAGCTTCGCGCCTTCCAGTGCAGCCTGCACGATCGGCACCCCTTGCTCGCGCTGCAGCTTGGCGAATTCGACGATCAGGATCGCGTTCTTCGCGGCGAGCCCGATCAGCATGATCAGCCCGATCTGCGTGTAGACGTTGTTTTCGAGCGACCTGAGGGCCAGGCCGGCGAAAGCGCCGAAGACGCCGAAGGGGATCACGAGCAGTATCGCTACCGGCATCGCCCAGCTCTCGTACAGCCCTGCCAGCACTAGAAGGACGAACGCGAGAGACACGGCGAAGATGAAGCCGGTTTGCCCGCCGGTCTTCTTCTCCTGGTAGGTCGCCTCGCTCCACTCGAAGCCGAATCCCGGCGGCAAGGACCGCGCAATGCCTTCAATCGCCGCGATCGCCTCCCCCGTGCTGTAGCCGGGTGCGTTTGCGCCGTTGATCGTGGCAGCGCCATATACATTGAAGCGCTCGAGATATTGAGGCCCGTTGATGGGCCGGCTCGCGAGTATGGTGCTCAGGGGCACCATCGTTCCCGACGCGCTCCTCACGTAATATCGCTCGACGTCCTCGGGCCGGCTGCGTTGCGACCCGTCCGCCTGCGCGGTCACGCGATAGGTGCGGCCGAACAGGTTGAAGTCGTTCACGTAGAAGCTGCCGAGGAAGGCCTGCAGGGTGAAGAACACATCGGAAAGCGCGATCCCCAGCGCTTTCACCTTGTCGCGATCGACCACGTATTCGATCTGCGGAATGCGCGGATCGAAACCGCTGAACACGAACCCGATTTCATTGCGCTTGCGCGCTTCGGCGAGCACGTCGCCCAGCACCTTCGCGAGCTCTGCGGGACCGGCACC
>DATMJE010000422.1:0-16104 GCA_035553995.1 Usitatibacter sp.
CGCCTTGTGCCTTGCGCCTTGTGCCTTGTGCCTTGCGACTTGTGCCTTGCGCCTTGCGCCTTGTGCCTTGTGCCCGTTTCCCCTCGCCCTGCGCCCTCTACGCCGCCTTCAGCGCGATGCACTTCTCCGGATCCAAGTTCACGAAGATCGGCTGGCCGATCGGCGTGCGCAGCGACGGGTGGCGGCGCGAGAGCAACGTGCGCTCGCCCAGCTTCACCTGGAAGTCCACGCACTCGCCGAGGAACACCTTCTGGTCGACGCGCGCCTCGCGCACGTTGATGCCTTCCGGCTTCGACTCCTGCAGCTCGACGTCTTCCGGCCGCACCGAGAGCAGCACCTTGTCCTCGGGACGCAGCGATTCCGTGGCGAGGACGGTGAGATCGCCGATCTCGGTGCGCACGCGGTAGCGGCCGTCGTGGCCGTCGGGGCCCAGCACGGAGCCATCGAGGAAGTTCGTGCTGCCGACGAAATCGGCCACGAAGGAATTGATGGGACGCTCGTAGATCTCGCGCGGGCCGGCGATCTGCTGGATGCGCCCCTCGCTCATGACGGCGATCTCGTGCGAGAGCGCCAGCGCCTCGCTCTGGTCGTGCGTCACGTAGATGGTGGTGATGCGCAGCTCGCGCTGCAGGCGCTTCAGCTCGAAGCGCATCTTCTCGCGCAGCTTCGCATCGAGGTTCGAGAGCGGCTCGTCGAGCAGGAGAAGCTGCGGCTCCATCACCAGCGCGCGCGCGAGCGCGAGTCGCTGCTGCTGGCCGCCGGAGAGCTTGGTCGCCTCGCGGTCGGCGAGGTGGTCGAGCTGTGTTGCCGCCAGCACGCCCATCACCTTGTCGCGCAGCTCCTGGCGCGAGTACTTCTTCTCCCCGACTTCCAGCGGGAACGCGGCGTTCTTGAAGACGGTCATGTGCGGCCAGATGGCGTACGACTGGAACACCATGCCGAAGCCGCGCCGGTTGGGCGTGACGAAGATGCCCTTCGACGACGAGTACACCACGCGGTCGTTCACGGCGATCTCGCCCACGCGCGGCCTCTCCAGGCCGGCGATGGAACGCAGCGTCGTGGTCTTGCCGCAGCCGCTGGGCCCCAGGAGCGTGAAGAGCTTCCCCTCCGGGACCGTGAAGGTCACGTCCTGGGCCGCCCGCACGATCTCGCCGTGCTCGTTCGGATACTCCGTGTAGAGGCCTTCTACTCTCAGCACGGCTTCACTCCTCCTCGTTGCCGCGCGTCGCGCGGGTTACTGCTGGGACACAGATGAACACAGATGAACACGGATAAAAGCGATTCAATGTATTCGTGCCGGACCTGTCGAGATCGCGAAACAACGGCATGAAACGCCTACCCCATCTGTGTTTATCCGTGTTCATCTGTGTTCAATGCTTCTTGCTCGAATCACTCGTTGCCGCGCATCGCGCGGGTTACGGCTTTTGACGCAGATGAACGCAGATGAACGCGGATAAAGTCCGTTCACCGTTGTAATGCCAGGGCAACGCTCATCGCGAATTACGTGCACGACCATCATTTCTTCATCTGCGTTCATCTGCGTTCATCTGCGTCAGAAAGCCTTTCGATCGAATCACGCTCATGGCGAATTACGTGCACGAACACATTCCTTCATCTGTGTTCATCGTGTTCATCCGTGTTCATCCGTGTTTGATGCTTTTCGCCCGAATCACTCCTTCACGCCGAACTTCCTCCCCAGCCACTGAGCAACCATCACCAGCACGAGCAGCGCGAGGATGAACATCACCCCCAGCGCGGAGAGCTCCACGTACTGCCCGTTCTCCCACAGCTCCCAGATCACGATCGAGACGACTTCCGTGCCGGGGCTGTAGAGCAGGATCGAGCTGGACAGCTCGCGGATGGAGACGATCATCACGTAGATCCATCCGGCGACGAGGCCGGGCTTCAGCAGCGGCAGGATCACGCGCCAGAAGGTGGTGCCCCACGAGGCGCCGCTCATCGCCGCGGATTCCTCGAGCTCGCGGTGGATCTGCAGCATCGACGTGGTGTTGTAGCGCAGGCCGTAGGGCATGAAGCGCGTGACGTACGCGATGAACATGATCCACATCGTGCCGTACACGCCGATGTCGAAGTTGAGGTAGAAGATCATGATCGACAGGCCCAGCACGAGGCCCGGGAACACCATCGGCAGCGAGGCGATGTTGTCCAGCAGCCATCGGCCCGGCAGCTTCGTCTTCACCACGATCCAGCAGATGACCGACGTCACCAGCATGATGATCGTCGCCGTCCCCACCGAAAGCAGCAGGCTGTTCCACACCGCGCCGACGAGGTTCGGGTAGGTCACGATGAAGCGGTAGGGATCGAGCGTGAGGTTCTTCAGCGCCTGCATCGACGGCACCGAGTAGAACCTCTGCAGCGACGACCACAGCAGCACCAGGAACGGCAGCACCACGATCAGCAGGAAGTAGACGATGAAGATGCCCGCCGTGAAGTAGCGCCACCGCCCGAGGTCGATCTGGCGCGGCCGGAACCCCTTCCCCGTCATCGTCGCGTACTTCGATCCGCGGCTCGAGAGCCGCGACTGGAAATAGACGCCGACGGTGGTGATGAGGAGGAGCGTGACCGCATAAGCCGAAGCGAGCCCGACCTGGCTCGGATACTTGTGCACCGCCTGGTAGATCGAGGAGGTGAAGACCTGGATCCCGACCGGCAGCCCGAGGAGCGCGGGCACCTCGAACGACTCGATGGCGCGCACGAAAAGAATCAGGATGGTCGCGAAGATCGCGGGCCACGAGAGCCGCAGCGTGACGCGCCATGCCACCTGGAACACATTCGCGCCACTCATCATGGCGCTTTCCTCGAGCGACGGATCCATCGCGCGGAAGCCCGCCGACATCAGCAGGAAGGCCATCGGCGAGTAGTGCAGCCCGTCGACCCAGATCATGCCCTTCATCGTGTAGATGTCGAAGAGCGCCTCGATGCCGAAGAGGTCCTTCACCACCAGGTTCACGATGCCGATCTTCGGGCTCGCGAGCAGGATCCAGGCGACGGTGAAGAGGATGCCCGGGATGATCAGCGGGATGATGGAGAGCGCATAGAAGGCCGACTTGAACGGCGTGTTGGTGCGCTCGTTCATCCACGCGAGCGCGGTGCCCACGACGAACGAGAAGAGCGAGGTGCCGAACGCGTACTGGATCGACGTCCAGAAGAGGCGGAACGTCTCTCCCGTTCCGTAGGCTTCCTTGTAGTTGCCGAACGTGAAGCGCGCGGCCTCGTCGGCGGTTTGCGGCGTGAAGAAGCTCTGCCACAGCAGGAAGCCCAGCGGGACCAGCGCCAGGTAGACCGTGACGACCACGCACACCGCGATGACGATCCAGCCCCACTCGATGCGGCGCCGGCCCTCCTCGGGCTGCACGGCGATCGCGCTCATGCGTGTTCCTTCATGTAGAACGTCGGTCTGCATAGGGGATAGTTACGAGTATAGGGGCGAAGCGCGGGGCTTCGCAGCGGGCGGCGCGGCTTTTTTCAATCAACGCGCGTCAATTTCGCGCGGTGGTAGTCCCACACTTTCCGCAGCAGGTGCGGCTTGCGCAGGTTCGCCCCGATCTTCTCCACCTCCGCCGCGGCGAGGACATAAGGCGTGCCGACGGCGCGGGCGAGGTACTGGCGGCGCGCGGTCTCCTCCAGGTAGATCGCGAGGACGAACGCCTCGACCACGTCGGCACCTACCGTGACCGCCCCGTGGGACTTGAGCATGCACACGCGGTGCGGCCCGAGTGCCGCGGCGAGCTCCTCGGCGAGCGGACGCTGGTTGATGGAGGCGGTCTTCGCGAACATCTGCACCGGGCCCATGACCGCGGCCTGCATCGTGACGGGCTCCACGGCCTGCCCGGTCATGCTGAAGAGGGTCGACCACAAGGGGTGCGTATGCGCCACCGCGTTCACGTCCGGGCGCACACGGTAGATGGCGCTGTGCAGGTGGAACTCCATCGGCGGCACGACATCGGTCCCGACCGGATTGCCGTCGAGATCGATCTCGATGATGTCTTCCACGGCGAGCGCGCTGCGCACCGATTTGCCCGAGTTGATCAGGATGTGGCCGGTGCCCGGCAGGCGGCAGCTCATGTGGCCGTTGAAGTCGATCACCTCGGCGCGCTCCATCATCGACAGCGCGTCGACCAATTGCTGCTTGAGCTCCAGCGCCGGAGCGCTCATGTCGTTCATGCCGCACCTCCTGCCGCGCGCCGCGGATGGTGATGGTGGTGGTGGCCGCCGCCGTGCTCGTGGTCGTGGCCGTGGTGGTGGTCGTGGCCCTCGCCGCGCATCTTCGGGCCGCGCGGGTCCTCGCTGAATACGAGCGACTTGATCGTGACGGGCACGGTGTTCGACGGCATGCGCACGCGGCCCAGGTCCACGTAGTCGAAGTCCCAGAGCGATACGCCGTCGATGACCAGGACTTCGGAGGCGATGGCCCATTCTTCCTTCAGCAGCGCACCGAGCGAATGGGCGATGTCGCCGTCGAGCACCAGGAACATCGGCTTCGCGTTCATGAGGGTCATCGGCAGCGCTTCGACGATGCCCTGCGCGAGCGCGGCAATGCGCGAGTACGCGGGCGGCCCGTGCCAGCGGAAGGCGAGCGCCACTTCCGCCTCGCCTTCCACCAGGTCGAAGGCCTCGTAATGGCGGCGGATGGCCTGGGCCACGCGCGTGGCATCGATGGGCCCCTGGAGCGCCACGTCCGGCTGAAGCACCTGCAGGTTCTTGCGCGGCAACAGGTCCGCCGGATTCGAGACGTAGACGGTGTTGCCCGAGAGCTGCACGCTGTATTCCGAGGCGCCGATCGCCGTCGCGCGGATGCATTCGCCCGCGGGCAGCAGCGCGTACGGAAGCTTGCCCGAGTCGAGGCGCTGGCGCACCGCACGGCCCAGGCGCCGCCCGAGGTCGCCGAAGTCGCGTTGCTCGCGTCCGTAGATGTATTCGGCCACACCGCCCGAGAACATGACTCCCGCGATGCCCTCCACCGGCTCCAGCGGATCGGTGAGCCACAAAGCCTCGACCTCCACTGGCGGCTTGTCCTGGGTGAGCGCTGCCACGAGCGCATCGGCCATCCACTCGGTCACGCGGTCGAGTTCGGATTCGCGGATGCTCGATCCGAGGGACCAGTCGAAGCCCGCGTTCCTGGCGAGCTGCTTGCCGGTGGGATCGAGGCGGGTCAGGCTCAGCGTCGTCCCGGACGCAGCGTCTGCCGCCGCATCGGTCATCCCGGGCGCAGCATCTGCTGCAATGGTCCGGGATCCAATCTCCCTGAAGGCCCCGGCATGCGCCGGGGAGACCCCCGCGCCGTCACTCACCACCGCGAGCCTTCCGCCGATGTGGATCGCCGCGGTATGCACCACGCGCCCGTTCTCCACCAGCGCGAGCTTCGTGGTGCCGCCGCCGATGTCCACGTTCAGCACCGGCTGCTGCAGCTCGTGCGATTTCTTTGCCGCCCCCGAGCCGTAGGCCGCGAGCAGCGCCTCCATGTGGTGGCCGGCCGTGGCACAGACGAACTCGCCGCCCATCTCCGCCAGCACGTCCGCGATCGCCTTGGCGTTGTCGCGACGCAGCGCCTCGCCCGTGAGGATCACCGCCCCCGTGTCGATGTTGTCGGGATGGATGCCCGCCTCCTCGTAGGCGCGATCGATGATGTCGCCCACCGCGCGCTCGTCGATGCGCTCCTCGCTCTGGTAGGGCGTGAGCGCGACCGGCGACTGGTGCAGCGTCTCGCGGTTGACCACGAAATAGCGGCTGGTGAGGTCCTCCGCCAGCCGGCGCATCTGCACGCGCGAGAAGATCACCTGCGTGCCCGACGAGCCGATGTCGATGCCGACCGATACGAGCTGGATGTGGTCCTGCTGCCAGAGCGCGTCGTGCTCGAGGTCGTAGTCGCCGAAGTCGTCGTGATCGTGGTCGTGGTCGTAGTCGCCCTCGCCATGCACGTGCGAGCCATCGGCCCCCATCATGTGGTCGAGCAGCGAATGCTTCTTCTGTCCTATCGGCTCAGCCATGGCCCGCCAAAATCGGGACGTACCCCATTTTCCATATAAAGGAACGCCGTCCCGGCATACGGGAAATCGGGACAGACCCGGTTTCCCGTATAACAGAACGTCGTGCCGCCATGCGGGAAATGGGGTACGTCCCCATTTTTTGCGTTCCCATTTTCAGATCACGTAGCTTTCGAGCGTTTCCGGCGCGAAGAGGTCCTCGGGCTGGAGACGGCGCTTCGACAGGCCCTGCTCGTGGTGGTAGCGCAGGAAGGTGTCGAGCGTCTTGCGGTTCTCGTGGAAGCCGTACTTCCAGAAGTCGTCGCCCATCAGCGCACGCGTGTCCTCGACGTGCTTCGTGAGCCACGGCAGCGAGACCTTGAGCGCCGCGGTCACGTACAGATCCTCGTAGCACTCGCGCTGCGCCTGGACGAACGCCTTGTAGAGGTTCATCGCGACCCAGCGGTTCTTCTCGTACACGTCGCGGCGGATGGCCACCGTGTGCATGATCGGGAAGATGCCCGTCTTGCGGTAGTAGGCCTGCTCGACCTCCATGTAATTCTCGAAGAGGCGCCGCACCGGCTCCAGCTTCCCCGCCCGGTAGGTGGAGGGCATGCGCGCCGTGTAAAGCGCATCGATGCCGCCGTCCCGCAGCATGGCGGCAAGCGTATCGCGCTCGCCGATCTGCGCCACCCGGATGTTCGGCGGCAGCTCGAGCTTGAGCTTCTCCGGCCGGTTGGGCGACTCTTCCCCGCCCTGGTAATAGGTCTGCGAATCGACCGGCACGCCGTACTCGTCCTGCAGGATGCCGCGGATCCACACCGGCGCGGTCATCTGGTACTCGGGGTTGCCGATCTTCCGGCCGATGAGGTCCTTCGGCTCCCGGATGCCGCTCTTCGCGTTCACGTAGATGCACGAATGGCGGAAGAAGCGCGACGGGAACACCGGGATCGCGATGAAATTCCTCTGCTCCCGGAAGAGCGACACCGTGTACGACGAAAGCGACAGCTCCGCCGCGTCGAATTCCTGGTTGCGCAGCATGCGGAAGAAGGTCTCCTCCACCGGCATGCTGAGGTAGTTCAGCTCGATGCCCTCGGGCTGCACGCGGCCTTCCAGCAGTGCACGCGTGCGGTCGTAGTTCCAGCAACCGAGCGTCAGTCGCAGTTTCGACACGTTTGCTTGATGGAAACAGGGGAATTCACCACAGAGGACTGGAGGACACAAAGGGTGGCACAGAGGAAACGGCTTTTGCATGATTCGTGGCTGCGGTAAACGAAGCCACGAATTGAAACGAACGCTTTCCTCTGTGCCACCCTTTGTGTCCTCCGTTCCTCTGTGGTGAACACACCGCCTGCGACTAGTGTGGTGAATACACCGCCTGCAACTAGTAAAAGCTGTCGAAGTGCACCTGCGGATAAGGCACCCGCTTCTCGATCAGCATCCGTTGCACCGCCTCGGCCATCGCCGGCGGCCCCGCGAAGTAGTACTCGAAGTCCGCCCAGCGCTCGCCGATGAATTTCTGCACGTGGTCGTGCACGAAGCCGGTGGGACCGGTCCACGCGGCGGGACTCTGCTCCGGCATCGACAGCACGGCCTCGAAGGTGAGGCGCTCGCCGTAGCCGGGCAGCGTGCTCAGGTCCGCATCGCCGCAAAGATCGAGCGTCGTGCGCGCGCCATAGAAGACGTGGATCCTTCGCCCCGCCAGCTTCGGCTCCGCGATCGCGCCGCGAGCGATGGACAACACCGGCGCCAGGCCCGAGCCGCCGCCGATGCAGATGAGGTCGCGCGGGCTTTCGGTGCGCAGGTACGCGAGGCCGTAGGGCCCGTCGAGCTCGATGGTGCTGCCGACGGGCACCTTGTCGAAGAGCGTGACGGTGCCCACGCCAGCGGGCACCCGGCGCACGATGAAATGCCATTCGCCGCTGCCGTCGTCGATGTTCGCCATCGAATACGTGCGCGGCACGTCCAGCCCCGGCAGGTAGAAGAGCGCGTACTGCCCGGGCAGGAAACCGGGCGATCCCGCGGCGGCCTTGAAGCGGAACTCGCGCATGTCTTGCGTGAGATCGCGCGTGGCGGCGAGCGTGGCCTTGAAGCGTGCGGGCCGATGCGCCGGCACGTTCTCCGGGCGCAGCCGCACCTTGATGCTGCAGTCGCTGAGCGGTCGCGCCTGGCAGGCGAGCACGCGGCCCTTGGCGCGGTCGCGCTCGCCCAGCCCGGGTGCATCGGGACGCAGCGAGGAGATCTGTCCTTCGAGGAGATCCACCTTGCACGTGCCGCAGGAGCCGGCGTTGCACTCGTACGGGAAGCCCAGCCCCGCGCGCAGGCCGGCGCGCAACAGCGTGTCCTCAGCGGCGCAGCGGTATTCGGCGCCGTCGGCCAGCTTGATCGAATGCATCAGTCCGCGGCGTACGAGGCCGAAAGGGAAGGCAGGTAGCCCAGGCGGCGCGAGATGGCCGTAGCCGCGGCGACCACGGAGGGAACCGTGGTTTGCACCGTCTTCTTGCTCATGCGCTGCACGGGGGCCGCCACGGAGATGGCCGACACGACCTGGCCGGTGTGGTCGCGAATCGGTGCGGCGATGCAACGCAGCCCTTCCTCGATCTCCTCGTCGTCGATGGCGTAGCCGCGCGCGCGCACCGAAGCGAGCTCCTGCATGAGGAGGTCCCCATCCGTGATCGTGTTGGGCGTGTAGCGCTTGAGCCCCGCCTCGATCACGGCCTTGATGATCTCGGGCGGCTGGTAGGCGAGGAGCGCCTTGCCGACGCTGGTGCAATGCGCCGGCGCGCGCGAGCCCAGGCCCGAGGACATGCGCACCGCCTGGCGGCTTTCGCGCACGCGGATGTAGAGCACGCTCAGGTGATCGAGGATCGCGAGCTGGATGGTCTCGCCCGTGGCCTCGGCAAGCGTGTGGATCTCGCCCTGCGCCTGCGAAGCGGTGTCCATGTTGCGGCGCACGAGCGCGCCGAGCTCGAAGAGCGCGAGGCCCAGGCGGTATTTCCCGGTCTCGCGGTTCTGCTCGAGGATGTCGTACTCGACCAGCGTCGAGGCGAGCCGGTGCACCGTGCTCTTGGCGAGCCCGAGACGCGCGGCGAGCGCGCTGATGCCCATCTCGTTCTGGTGCTCGGAGAACGCCTTGGTGAGACGGATGGAGTTCGCGACGGACGAAAGGCGCATCCGGCGGGCTTTCGGTTTGCGGGCAGTACGTTCCATATCGCGGGCCGTCATTCTGTTATGCGGAATCGAATCACTCTAGCACGGGCGCGGCGGCAAGTCTCATCGCCGCGGCGTACGCCGCGACCACCACCAGCATCACCGCGCCGCTCACCGCCAGCGTCCAACTCTCGAGCGTCGCGTCGAGCGCGGGCGAGGCCTGCCGCGCGAGCGCCAGCGCCGCGATCGCGAGCGACGCGAGCGCGATCGCGAAGCTCATCACGCGCGAGGCGGCGGCGGCGCGCGCATCGGCGCCGCGCACGAGACGGCTCACCCAGAGGCCGTTCAGCGCATCGGTGGCCATCATGCCCGCCGTGAATACCAGCCCGAGCGCCGCCGCGAAAAGCCAGCCCGCGAGGCTCGAGCCCGTGATCGAGAAAAGCACCGCCTGGCTGAGGGTGTCGAACGAAAGCGCGAAGGCGGCGCCCACCGCGGCGACGAGCACCGGATGCTCCGCGCGGGTGAGACGCGCGAAAAGACGGCTGCGCAACCCCACCGTGCGCACGACCTCGCCGCGCGGCGTGCGCAGGACCGCGGTGAGGTTCGCGATCCCCAGCAACGTGAGGAATGCGATCGAGATCCACGTGCCCGCATGCTCGAGCCATGCGGGTGCGCGCCATTCGGTGGCCACGGTCGCCACCGCGACGGCCACACTCGTCACCACAACGCCGTGCCCCGCGGAGAACAGCAGTCCCGACCAGCGCGACAGCCGCGGCTTGCGGCCCGCGTTGTAGCGCGTGAGCCCGTCGATGGCGGCGAGATGGTCCGGATCGAGGCCGTGCTTGAGGCCCAGCAGGAAGACCACGGCGACGAGCGAGAGCCACTGTGTGGGAAGCGGGTTCATTTGACGAGGAAGAGCTCGTTCCAGAGGTTGTCCCACTTCTGCGATTCGCGCAGGATCGTGCCCGGATCGGTCATGACGAAGGGGAAGTTGTTGAGGTGGCTCTTCACCTTCCTGCTCGCCGGGACCCGGCCCATGGACTCGTAGAGCTTCTGCCCCTCGGGGGAGAGCACGAAATCGAGGAAGAGAAGTCCCGCGGCCGGATGCGGGGCGGCCCTGGCGACACCGATGCCCTGCGGACGTGCGATCACCGGCTGCACCGGCACGAAGTCGATCGGCGCGCCCTTCTTCTTCAACGACTCGATGTTGGCGTTGTACATCGTGAGCCCCACGGGCACCTCGCCCGTGGCGATGAGCTGCGCGAGGAGAACGTGGCCCTTGCGCATGTCCGGCTTCATCGCGGAGAGCTTGCGGAAGAAGTCCATGCCCTTCTGCTCGCCCCACGTCTTCACGATGGCGGCCATCCATTCGCTGTCGGTGGCCTCGAGGCCGATGCGGCCTTTCCACTTGGGATCGAGGAAGCCCTCGTACGTCGGCGGAATTTCCGCGCGCTTCACTCTCTGCGTGTTGTAGCCCACCACGAAGAAATTGAGGCGGTCCGGAAACCACGTGTGGTGCGCGGGCGTGCCGCCTTCCGGGAGATCGGCGAGGTATGGCGAGAACACATCCGCGAGGACATGCTCCTGCGCGATCGCCTCCATCTCGGGACCATTGGTCTCGACCACGTCCACGGCGTTGCGATGGGCCTGCGCCTCGGCGATCGTGCGCTGCAGCACCTTGTCGGAGAGCGCGCGCCACAGCTCCACCTTGACGCCATACTTCTTCTCGAACGCCTCGGCGAGCGGCTTGGATTCCGTCGGCGCGAGCGACGTGTAGAGCACCAGCGTGCCCTCTTTCTTCGCCGCCTCGACGAGCTTCGCTTCGCGATCGGCACCCTTGTAGCGGAAAAGCTCGTCGTCGCGTGGCGCCTGGGCCCACGCCGCGTGAAATGCGACGAAGAGCAGCAGCGCGAGGAGTTTTCGGGGCATCCGGAGCGGGTGCAAGGCAGGATGGGGAAATTGACCCTGGGCCCCATTCTATGCAAAATCGATCCACGCGCCAAATAAATGGAACGATGTTCAGCATGAAGGAACGTCGTTCCCGCCGTCCCGGCTGCCGCTTCCTGCAGCGATTTCCGGGGCCCCTACGTCCCCCGCCTCCGGCACGCTTCCATGTCCACCAAGACCCAGACCACCACCACGCACTACCACATCCAGAAGAAGCGCCGTAAGGAGTTCCTCGAGGAATGGCGCAACTACCGCCAGAGCGTCATCCGCAAGGAAGACGTGAAGCTCGAGAAGACCGTGCGGGGATTGCGTACGGGCGTTTACATGGGCTGGGACGGCGATCGTCCCACGCGCTGCCTCGATGCGCTGGTGCACGAAGTCGATCCGGGCGTCACGACCACCGTCCACCGCCACTCGTGGGATGCCATCCTCTTCATGGTCGAAGGCAGCGGCTGGACCGAGGTCGATGGCGTGCGCTACGACTGGAAGGCGTGGGACGCGATCCATATTCCCGCGTGGAGCTGGCATCGCCACGGGAACGACGGCGACAAGCCCGGGCGTTTCATGAGCTACTCCTCCGAGCCCACGCTCTGGACGCTCGGCATGAGCCTCATCGAGGACGCGGGCCACGAGCCGTTCGCGAAGCTGCCGCCGAAGCCGAAATTCAGTGGCGGCATCCCGGGTGACGATCCCTACGCGCGCCGCCTGCGCCGGGTCGCCAACGAAGCGCAGAAGCGCCGCTCGGGGCGCATCCACACGCCGTACGACGAGCAGGAGATCCTCGCCACGCCGCGCGGCACGCGCACCAAGTTCCTCAACGACCGCGCCATCGGCAACGAGGCCTCGGGGCTCACGCAGGTCATGATCCAGTTCGCGCCCGGGAAGACCCAGTCCCTGCACCGCCATCCGGGAGAAGCGTGGCTCTACGTGGTGGAAGGCTACGGCCACAGCTTCATGGGTACCGCGCCCGACAAGGGCGAGCACCATCGCTGGAAGAAGGGCGACCTCATCATCGTCGACCACTTCCTGTGGCACCAGCACTTCAACGACGATCCGCAGAACCAGTGCCGCCTGGTGCGCATCCACATGTTCGACTCGATCCTCGAGACCATGCGCGCGCTGATGGACCCGATGGTGTTGTTCGAGGAGGCGGAGGACACGCTCCTGTCGATGCAGGAGCTGTCGCAGATCGAGTGGCCGGATGACGAGAGGCCGCGGGAATGAGGGCGCAAGGCGCATGAACAAGGCGCTTCCCCCCGGCGTGCTCTCCATGCACGTCCTCCCGGCGGAGCACCACGACAAGGACTGGGACGCGATCGTCGTCCCGAAGCAGGTGAAGGAGCGGCTCCTCGCGCAGGCGCTGCTCGTGCTGCAGCACGGCCGCAAGCTCTCGATGCTGTCGGGCCTGCCTCACGGGCTCATCGTCCTCGCAGGCCCGCCCGGTACCGGCAAGACCACGATGGCGAGAGGCCTCGCTCAGGTGGCCGCCCTCGCCCTCGCGCGTGAAGGGGCGACCACGCTGCTGGAAATCAATCCGCACGCGTTCCCGAGCGACATGCTCGGCGAGAGCCAGCGCAACGTGACACGGCTCCTCGCCGATACCGTGCCGGAGATCGCCGCACGGCGGCCCTTTACGGTCGTGCTCATCGACGAGGTGGAGAGCTTCGCGGTGAGCCGCTCGGCGGCGTCCTTCGAGGCGAATCCCGTGGACGTGCATCGCGCGACGGATGCGGTGCTCCTCGGCATCGACGAGCTCGCGCGCAAGCTCCCCTCGGTGCTGTTCGTCACCACCACCAACTTCATCGAGGCGGTGGATTCGGCTTTCCTCTCGCGGGCCGACCTCGTGATGCGCTTCGCGCTGCCCGACCGCGAGACCATCGCGAGGATCCTCGAGAACGCCATCGGCGAGCTTGCCGTACAGTGGCCGGCCCTCCTGCCGCTCACGAAGGAGCCGGACCGCTTCGGCGAGCTGGCGGCGATGTGCGAAGGCTGGGATGGCCGCCGCATCCGGAAACTCGTGCTCGCGGCGCTGGCCCAACGCCTGGAGGTCGCGCGCAACCCGGCGCTCGCCACCTGGGACGACTTCTTCGAGGCGGCCCGCAAGCAGGGCGGCGTGGAGTGGGCCGGCGGCGCCGCTCCGACCGCGCGGCAGATGTTCCCCGATGTGCCGAAGGAGCTCATGCACGACCATGACCATGGCCACGCCCCACACAAGCACACGCACACCCACCAACATGACGACACGGATCACTCGCACGATTAAGGCGCTCGCGGCGGCGCTGCTGTGCCTCGCCTCCACCACCGCATTCGCGCAGGGCGACTATCCTTCGAGGCCGATCAGGATCATCGTGCCGTACGCCGCGGGCGGCGGCGCGGACATCCTCTCGCGCCTCCTCGGCCAGCGGCTCGGCGATCGCCTGAAGCAGCCCGTCATCGTCGAGAACCAGGGCGGCGGCAGCAACACCATCGGCATGTCCGCGGTCGCGCATGCGGCCAGGGATGGCTACACGCTGGGACTCGCCACGCCGGTGTTCGTCATGACGCCGTCGCTGATGAAGACGCATCCGTACGACATCTTCAAGGACTTCACGCCGGTGGCGATGATCGGCTTCACGCCGCTCGTGCTGGTGGTACATCCGAGCGTCCCGGCGAAGAACCTGCAGGAGTTCGTGGCGCTGGGCAAGTCGAAGCCGGGAACGCTGAATTTCGCCTCGCTGGGCCAGGCCACGACCCAGGGCCTCGCCGGCACGCTCTTCAACATGATGACCGGCATCGATGCCGTGCAGATCCCGTACAAGGGAAGCGCGCCCGGCACCGCGGATCTTCTCGCCGGCAACGTGCAGTACATGTTCAACGCGCTGCCGTCGGAGCTGGGGCACATCCAGGCGGGCCGGCTGCGCGCGCTCGGCGTATCGAGCCTGAAGCGGTCGCCTTCGCTGCCGGACGTGCCGCCGATCAACGATACGGTGAAGGGTTACGACGTCACCACCTGGTACTCGCTGGTGGCCCCCGCCGGGACACCCCCCGAAATCGTGGACAAGCTGAACAGGGAGATCGTCGCGATCACCGAATCGCCGGCCATCCGGGAAAAGCTCCGCGAGCAGGGTGTCGAGGCCGACGCCATGACACCCGCGCAGCTCGGCGCCCACCTGCAGAAGGAGCACGACCGGTGGGCCAAGGTCATCCGCGACGCGAAGATCCAGCCCGAGTGACCGCGCAATGACGTCGCCCCGGGCGCCGCAACCGGCGTAGTGCGTCGCCCCCGGGCGCCGCAACCGCCGTAATGACGTCGCCCCGGGCGCCGCAACCGCGGCGATGGCCCGGGGCCCAATTTCCCAATTTCCACGACATGAGCACCGAAGTCCTCATCGCCGGCGCAGGCCCCACGGGGCTCGCGATGGCGTTATGGCTCGCGCGCCTGCAGGTCCCCTTCCGCATCATCGACCGGCATCCGCAGCCCGCGGCGGAATCGCGCGCACTCGCGGTGCATGCGCGCACGCTCGAGCTCTATGCACAGGCCGGATTCGCTGACGTGGCGATCGCCAACGGCGTGAAGCTCGAGGCGCTCAACCTATGGGCGCGCGGCAAGCGCGCCGCGCACGTGGATCTCGGCGACCTGGGCGCGGGCCTGAGCCCGTTCCCTTATGTCCTGATCCTCGCGCAGGATCGGCACGAGCGCATCCTGGGCGAGCACCTCGCCTCGCTCGGCGTGCGCATCGAGCGCAATGTCGCGCTCGCCGGCTTCGAGGAACGCGGCGATTCGATCACGGCGCGGCTCGAGCACGCGGACGGCACGAAGGAAACCTGCGAATGCGCGTGGCTCGCCGGCTGCGACGGGGCGCACTCGAAGGTGCGCGAGACGCTCGGCCTCGCCTTTCCCGGCGGCACTTACGAGCGCCTCTTCTACGTCGCCGACGTGCAGGCGACCGGGCCGGTGGTCAACGGCGAGCTCAACGTGGCGCTCGACGAGAGCGACCTGCTCGCGGTCTTTCCGCTCGTGGATGCGGGCAACGTGCGGCTCATCGGCACGATCCGCGCGGAATCGGAGGAGCAGGCGAACCGGCTCTCCTGGAACGACGTGAGCCGCGGCATCCTCGAGCACCTCGGTATCGCGGTGGGGCACGTGAGCTGGTTCTCGACCTACCGGGTGCACCATCGCGTGACCGACCGGTTCCGGGTGGGACGCGCATTCGTGCTCGGCGATGCGGCACACATCCACAGCCCGGTCGGCGGCCAGGGCATGAACACCGGCATCGGCGACGCGGTGAACCTCGCGTGGAAGCTCGCGATGGTGGTGAAGGGACAGGCCGACGCGCGCCTGCTCGACACGTACGAGCCCGAGCGCATCGCCTTCGCGCAGCGCCTCGTCGCGACCACGGATCGCGCGTTCACCTTCGCCTCGAGCGATGGCCCGCTTGCACGCATCGTGCGCATGGACCTCGTGCCCCACGCGCTGCCCGCGCTCTTCTCCATCGAGGCATCGCGCCGCTATTTCTTCCGCACGCTGTCGCAGATCCTCATCCACTACCCGCACAGCGCGTTGAGCGCGGGCCATGCCGGCGCCATCCACGGCGGCGACCGGCTGCCGTGGACGGGCGACAACTTCAAGCCGCTCGAGTCGATGGATTGGCAGGCGCACGTCTACGGCACGGCGCCAGCCTCGCTCACGGCGGCATGCCGCGAGATCGGCCTCGCACTGCACGTTTTCCCGTGGAACGACGCGGCGTCACGGGCCAGCCTGGCGGAAGATGCCCTTTACGTCGTGCGGCCGGACGGTTACGTGGGGCTTGCGGCCGCCACACCCGATGGTGCCGGGGTGCAGCGCTATTTCCGCGAGCGGCGGCCCGGCTAGGACGCAGTCGACGTGGGTGCCGCTTCGCCCGCGCGCCTCGCCGCCATCACCCGTCCCCGCCAGCGCACCAGCCCGATCGCATAGGCGACGTAATAGCCCGCGAGGAGGCCGAAGATGGCGAGCGTGAGCGGGCTGCGCGCGAAGTCGTCCGGGGCGCGCGCGGCGTGCGGC
>DATMJE010000423.1:0-2262 GCA_035553995.1 Usitatibacter sp.
CTGCGGTACCGGCGCGTTGAAAAGGGCCAGTCCACATGACCATCCAGAGCGAGGATGACGTCGCTGCACTCAAGCGCATCGGCAGGATCGTCTCGTGGGTGCTGCAGGAGATGCTCGACGCGGCCGAACCCGGCATGACCACGCGCGAGCTGGATTCGCTGGGCGCGCAGTTGCTGGAGAGACATGGCGCACGATCGGCGCCGAGACTCACCTACGACTTCCCGGGATCCACCTGCATCAGCATCAACGAGGAGGCTGCCCACGGCATCCCGGGTGACCGCGTGATTCGGGCAGGCGACGTATTGAACGTCGATGTGTCTGCCGAGCTGGGCGGCTACTTCGCCGATACCGGGGGAACGAAGGTCGTGCCCCCGACCAACGCGCAGAAGACGCGCCTGTGTCATGCAACGCGCACCGCCCTCGAACAGGCCATGAAGCACGCGCGCGCCGGCGAGCCCATCAACGGCATCGGTGCCGCGATCCAGCGAACGGCGAAGCAGTTCGGCTTCAAGGTCATCGAGAACCTCGGCAGCCATGGTGTCGGCCGCGCGCTACACGAAGCACCCGAGCACATCCCCGGGTACTTCGATCCGGCGGACAGGCGCATGCTCTCGGATGGCATGGTGATCACCATCGAGCCCTTCCTCTCGACAAAGACCCGCATGGTGACCGAGGCGCCCGATGGATGGACGCTCGTTGGCGCGCATGGCAACCTGTCGGCGCAATACGAGCACACGATGATCATCACCAGGGGCGAACCCATCGTCGTCACTCGACACTGAGTGGCTTGTTTTCGACTCGAGCAGGCCACCAGCGGGCAGGGGTAAGCGATGCCAATCAACACGACGCGTGACGCCGTATCGCGCATCTTCTACCAGCGCTGTTTCTGGCTGTTCTCCGTCCTGCTCATCCTCATCGGTGCGGTGTCCTTCGTGCCGGCGAGCGACCACGGCCGCCTTTTCCTGAATGGCGTCAATATCCTCCTGCTGATCGCGACGATCGCCGCCGTCGGGCGATCGACGCTCTCCTTCATCATCGCGGTCGTGCTCGCCGTCCCCGCGGTCCTGTACCAGTACATCGGGCTCTGGAAGGACAGCGACATCGACCTGGCGTGGTCCTGGATCTTCAGCGCCACGCTCTACTTCATCACGATCGTGTACCTCGTCCGCTACGTGTTCCAGCCGCGCATCATGACGCAGGACAAGCTCTTCGGCGCGGCTGCGGCTTACCTGCTGATCGGCGTCTTCTGGGCTTATCTCTACGCGATCATCGGCGCTTTCTATCCCCAGTCGTTCATGATCGTCGGCACGCCGGGACAGCTGGTCTATGCCGACGCCCTGTATCTCAGCATCACCGTGCTCACCAGCACGGGCTTCGGGGATGTGACGCCGCTTACGCGGCCGGCACGGGGCATCTGCATGGTCGAGCAGATCACGGGGGCCCTGTTCGTCGCGATCCTGATCGCGCGGCTTGCGGGAGTCTATCCGCCGCGAGAGAGCTACATCGACGACAAGGAAACGTAGGCTTGCACGCTCAGCGCACGCGCCTTGCCTTCCTGGTTGAAAGCACCTTCGCCAGGTCCTGCTCCGCCGCGTCGAACTGGCGGAGCCTCTTCGGCGTATAGATCTCGATCGGAACGCTCAAGGCCGGACGCAGCAGGATGCCCTCCGGCGTGAGCTCGGCGATCAGCGTGTCATCGGCTTTCAGCCCCAACGCGAGCCTCATCTTCGCGGGAAGCGCAATGTCGCCGCGGCTGTTGAGCGTGAGTGTGGACTTCATGCGCTCAACGGTAGCTGAAATACCACGTTTCTGCAGCCCCCGAGCCGCCGCTAAGGCACGAGCACCCTCACCTCCGTAAACCCCATGAGCTGGAGGACGTAATAGTTCGCCGCGGCCTCGCCGGGATCATCCGAGAAGGTGACGATTCCGGCGTAGCGCGGCACGCCCGCCTTGGCGAGCACCGTCCAGATGTCCTTCGCCTCCTTCGGCATGCCGTCGGCCTTCAGGAGCTGCGTGTAGGGAACGTGTATCACCTTGCCCGGCACCGGGCGTGTGGGCACCGCGACGCCCGAAGCGATGAACACGACCGGCTCGAGGGCGCCCTGCTTCCCGCCGGCGGCGATGACGCCCTCGCGCACGCTCGCGGTGTAACTGACCGGCATCACCGCCATGTCGGTGGGCTTCTGCGGCCGGCCCACGACGGTGGCTTCCTTCGTGACCGCGAAACCCTTGCGCGACATGCGGTCGAGGGCATCGACCGAG
>DATMJE010000424.1:0-2158 GCA_035553995.1 Usitatibacter sp.
GGCCCACCTGGCGCTCGATCACCTCGCGGCTGCGTGCGAGCATCGCCGCGGGCGCCCGCTGCTCGCGCAGCACCGCGGCCGCGTTGGCGAGCGCAGCGAGCGCGAGGCACGCGGCGAGGCCGAGGCGGCGAACCGCGCCAAGGACCAGTTCCTCGCCATGCTGGGCCACGAGCTGCGCAATCCGCTCGCCGCGCTCGCCAACGCGGCCGCGGTGCTGCGCGAGCAGCGGGCGCCCGCGGCGATGCTCGCACGCAGCCGCGAGGTGATCGAGCGCCAGGTGGGCCACCTCTCGCGCCTCACCGACGACCTCCTCGATGCGGCGCGGGCGCTGCTGGGCAAGACCGAGCTGCGCCGCCATCCCGTCGACCTGGGCCAGGTCGTCAGTGCCGCCGTCAACACGCTGGAATCGACGGGGCGCGCGGCGGCGCACACGCTCACCGTGTCGCTCGGGGAAGCGTGGGTCGATGGAGACGCGGTGCGGCTGGAACAGGTGGTGCAGAACCTGGTCGTGAACGCGCTCAAGTACACGCCGCCGGGCGGGCACGTGGCGGTATCGCTCGTGCGCGAGGAAGGCCACGCGGTGCTGCGCGTGGCCGACGACGGCGTGGGGCTCTCGCGCGAGCTCGCGGCGCGGGCATTCGATCTTTTCGTCCAGGGCGAGCGCGACCTCGATCGCTCGCAGGGGGGCCTCGGCATCGGCCTCACGCTGGTGCGGCGCCTGGCCGAGCTGCACGGCGGCAGCGCCACCGTCGCAAGCGACGGCCCGGGGCGGGGCAGCGAGTTCACGGTGCGCATTCCCGCGATCGAGCGGCCGGCCGCCCTGGCGCACGAAGGCCCGTCCGCGCTGGCGTCGATGCCGCGCGTGGTCCTCGTCGTCGAGGACAACGACGATGCGCGCGAGACGCTGAAGGCGCTGCTCGAGATCCTCGGCCATCGCGTCGAGACCGCGCGGGATGGGTTGAGCGGGCTCGAGATGGCGCTCGCGATCGTGCCGGACCTGGCCCTGGTGGACGTGGGGCTGCCGCTCATGGATGGCCTCGAGCTCGCGCGGCGCGCGCGCGCCTCGCTGGGCGATCGCGTGATGCTCGTGGCCCTCACGGGCTACGGCTCCGCGGAGGATCGCGCACGGGCCCTCGCGGCCGGGTTCCACGACCACGTGACCAAGCCGGTCGATGTGGCGGTGCTGGAATCGGTGCTCGCCCGGGCGAGCACCCGGCGTAGCGTGCTCGTTTCCTAGCCGCTGCCCGGCCGCTCAGCCCTCGCGCGAGCGCGCCGCGATCATCTCGGAGATGAGGCTCGTCGCAGCCCCCGGCTCGATGCGACCCATGCGGCGAACGAGCCGCCCCAGCTCCTTGTGCAGCACCGCGAGCCGCTCGGGCGGCGTTTCCATCAGCACCTTCTGCAGCAACCCCACGGAGGGCTTGGGGGCGAGGCGGAGCTTGCGCCGGCCCGCCGCCGTGGCCGCGATGCGCACGACGCGCTGGTCGGCCCGGGTTCGCGTGCGCGTGGCGAGGCCCAGCTCCTCCAGCCGCCGCACGAGGTTGCTCGCGGTGGAGACATGGATGGCGAGCCTTGCCGCGAGGTCGCCCATCGTGAGGTCGGCCGCGGCGATCTCGGCGAGCGCCCAGAGCTGCGCGCCGCCCAGGCCGGAGCGCCTCTCGACCTGCCGGTAGTGCGATTCCATCGCGCGCAGCAGGACGCGGAACTGCTTGAGCACGTCGAGCATGAGGGGCGGCTCCGCGGCGGCCTTGCGCGCCCTGGCGGCCTTCAGCGGCATGTCGCCCCGCGCGCGCGGCGGAAGAGCGCGCCGTGGATCGCCGCGAACTTGCCGCTCGCGTGCGTGTTCTTGAGCTGGTCGCTTTCGTACGTGAAGCGCACGCCGTTCGTGGCATGCAGCGTCGCGCCCTCGAGCCTGCCCTCGAGCGTGCGCGGCTCGGGCCCGGCGAGCTGCGCCGAGAATTTCTGGAACGACTGCGTGATTTCCATGCGCGTCCCGCGCGCCTTGCCCGTGCCGCACCATGCGCCCTCGACGCGCGCCGGGACGATCCACAGGTGCACGCGCGACACCTTCTCGCGCCCGATTGTCTTGTCGGGCACGTCGAGCGTGAGCGTCCTGTCGGGCGCCCATTCGCCCATGTCCCAGTCGTGGGAGACGATG
>DATMJE010000425.1:0-26451 GCA_035553995.1 Usitatibacter sp.
GGTCGAAAACGCCGGCCGGGGCGACGACGCTCGCCGTGTTCGCGAACGTGCCCGCGGCCGGTGCCGTCGCGGTCACGGTGAAGGTGACGCTGCCGCCGGCAGGCAACGTGGTGATGGCGCTCGTGATGGTATTGCCGGAGACGTTCACCGCGCCGCATGCCGCACCGCCTGTGACGCTGCCGCACGAGGCCGCCACGCCGGTGAGCACGCCGGGCAGCGCGTCGTTGAGCTGCGCGCCGTTGGCGGCCTGCGGCCCCGCGTTGGAGACCACGATCGTGTACGTGACGCTGCCCCCGGCCGCGACCGTCGCCGCTGCCGTCTTCGTGACGGCGAGGTCGGCCTCGGGCCGCACGTCGAGCGTGGCGCTCGCGGCCACCGTGTTGCTGCCCGCGCTGGAGGCGAGCGCGCCGGCGGGGATCGTGTTCACGAGCGATGCGCCGCCGGCCGACGACGTCACGTCGATCGCAAAGCTGCACGAGCCGTTCGCCGCGACGCTGCCGCCCGTGAGCGTGACACTGCCCGCGGTGTTCGTCACCGCGCCGCCGCTGCAGCCGTTCACGATGTTGGGCGTGGCGGCCACGATGAGCCCGGACGGGAAAGTATCGGTGACCGATGTAATCGCGATCGCGGCGGCGTTGGCGTTCGCGATCGTGACCGTGAGGGTCGAGGTGCCGCCCGGGTTGATCGGCGAGACCGAGAACGCCTTGCTGATCGTGGGGTGGGCCAGCACCCTGAGCGTGCCGCTCGCCGCCGGGGCGGTGCCTGCATTCGCCGAGGTGATGGTCCCCGTGGAGTTCACGTAGGTGCCCGGCGTGGCACTGGTCACGGCGACCGTCACCGTGCACGAGCCGTTCGCGGGCACCGTTCCGTTCACGAGCGCGACGCTGGTGCCGCCATTGGCCGCGGTGAGCGTGCCGCCGCAGGTGGTCGAGCCGTTGGCCGCCGACATGTTCGCGAGGCCCGGCGGATAGTTGTCGGTGAATGCCGCGCCGGTGACCGCGCTCGCGTTGCCATTGGTGAGCGTGATCGTGAGCAGGCTCGCATCGCCCGAGCCGATCGTGGCCGGCGAGAACGCTTTCGTCGCCGCGAGCGTCCCGAGCACGTTGAGCGTGGCGCTCGCCGCGGCGTTGTTCGTGCCCGCGTTAGCCGTCGTCACACTCCCCACGGGCAGCAGGTTCGTATAGCTGCCGCTGGCCGCCGCCGCGACGTTCACGGTCACCGTGCAGGAACCGTTCGCGGGCACCGTGCCGCCGCTCAAGGCGAGGCTCGTTCCGTTGGCAGCCGCCGTGACCGTGCCCGCGGAACAAGTCGTCGATCCCGCAGGAGCCGCCGTGTTCGCGAGTCCCGCGGGATAGGCGTCGTTGAAGGCCACACCCGTCACCGCGAGCGCGTTCGGGTTGGTGAGCGTGACCGTCGCCACGACGGGGACACCGGGTCCGGCGTTGGCCGTGGCGAACGACTTCACGATGGTGAGGGGAGCCAGCACCGTGAGCGTGGCGCTGGCGCTGGTCCCGTTGTTGGCGTTCGCCGCCGTAACCGCGCCCGTCTGGTTGATGTACGTGCCCGCGGCGGGCGACTGCACGTTGACCGCTATCGTGCAGCTTCCGGACGCGGGGATGGTGCCGCCCGCGAGCGTGAGCGAGCCGCTGCCGGCCGCCGCGGTGGAGGCACCCGAGCAGTCCGAGGCGAGGTTGGGCGTTCCCGAGTTCACCAGGCCCGCGGGATAAGTGTCGGTGAAGCTCACGCCCGTGATCGGCGTGGCGTTCGCGTTCGTGAGCGTGATCGTCATCGCCACGTCGGTATTGATGCCCACGGGCGAGGCGGCGAACGACTTGGCGACCGTCATGGCCGGCAGGTTCACGGTCAGCACCGCGATGTTGCTCTTCGGGCCGGGTGTAGCGCCCGTCTCCGTGCTGGTCGCGCCGCTGGTCTGGTTCGCGTACGCGCCCGCCGTGGCCGAGGTCACCGCCACCGTGATCGTGCAGCGCGCGTTGGTGCCGAGCGTGCCGCCCGCGAGAGCGATCGTGCCCGAGCCTGCCGTGGCCCCGCTCACGCTGCCGCCGCAAGTGTTGGTGAGGGCCGGTGAAGCCGCGACGACGAGCCCCGTGGGAAACGCGTCGCTGAAGGCGAGCGCGGAGATGGCGTTGGCGCCGTTGTTGTTCTCGACCGTGATGCCCAGCGTCGAAGTGCCGCCGACGGTGACGGTCGCCGGCGCGAACGACTTCGTGATCAGCGGCTTCGCGGTGACGTAGAGCGTGTCGGCCGCGTACCCGCCCACGCCCTGGCTCGAGCGTATGGTCCCGGTCTGGTTGTAGTACGACCCGATCGCGGACGCCGAGACGTTCACGGAGACGGAGCACGTGCCACCGGGAGGTACCTTGCCACCCGACAACCCGATGCTGTTGCCATTGGGGCCACCGCCCGTGATCGACCCGCCGCTGCTGCTGCACGTGTTGGTCACGGAGGGCGAGCCGGTGTTGGTCATGTTCGCCGGATACGTATCCGAGAACGTGAGATTGCCGATCTCGGTGCTGGAGCTCGGGTTGGAGATCGTGATCGTCATGCGCGTCACGTCGCCCACGCCGGTGATGTCGGGTGCGAACGACTTCTCGAGGCCGGGCGCGATGTACACGGCGGTGTTCGAAGGGCGGCCGGTGCCGAGGCTGGACGAGACGCCGCTGGTGGTGTTGCTGTACACGCCCTCCACGGCCGCGATCACCGGGACCGAGACCTGGCACGAGGCGCCCGCGGACCCGATCCCGCCGCCCGAAAGGCTGATCGCGCTCGAGCCCGCCGCGGCCGAGACCGTGCCGCCGCAGGTGTTCGCGACCGCGGGTGTGGCCGCGACCGTGAGCCCCGTGGGGAAGTTGTCGGTGAAGGCGAGCGCGCTCACGCCGCCACTGGCCGCGGTGTTCGTGATCGTGAGCGTCATCGTCGTGATGCCGGTCGTCACGTTGGTCGAGAACGACTTCGCGATCGTCGGCGCGCTGGTCACGACGAGCTGCGCCGTGGCTGGCGTCGTGCTGCTGCCGGCGTTCGTCGTCGTGACGGCACCCGCGGCGAGCGTGTTGATATAAGTGCCCGCCGTGCTGGAGTAGACATTCGCGGTGACGGTGCACGAGCCGTTGGCGGGGATCGTCCCGCCGGTGAGCGTGAGCGTGCCCGTCTCGGCGACCGCCGTGACCGTGCCGCCCGTGCACGTGGTGGTCGCGCCACCCGAAGAGGCGTTGTCGAGCCGGGACGGGTAGTTGTCGGTGAAGGCGGCACCCGTGATCGCCACCGCGTTCGGGTTGGTGAGCGTGATGGTGAGCGTCGTGGCCTGCCCGCGTTCCACCGTGGCGGCGCCGAAGGACTTCGCGACCGCGGGGGGTGCCAGCACCGTGAGCGTCGCGGTGTTGCTCGGGGGACCTGCGCCGGGTTTCGTCTGGTCGCTGGTGGCGCCCGTCGTGGTGTTCGCGTAGCTCCCTGCGGCCGAAGCGATCACGTCGAACGCGAGCTGGCACGTGGTCGCCGGCAGCGTGATCGCGCCATCCGCGAGCGCGACCGAAGCCGATCCCGAAACGGCACCCGTGACCGTGCCTGCGCAGGTATTGGCCAGGTTCGGCGTCGCGGCCACGGCAAGGCCGGCAGGCAGCGGGTCGCTGAAGGCGAGGCTCGTGAGGCTCAGGCTGTTGTTGGAGGTGACCGTGATCGCCACGCGCGACAGCGTGCCCAGCGGGACCGAAGCCGGGGTGAACGTCTTGGCGAGCGTGGGCTGGGTCGTGAAGGTGATGGCAGCCGAAGCCGTCGTGCCCGTGCCGCCGTTGATCGAGCTCACCGCGCCGGTCGTGTTGTTGTAGGCCGCGGCGACGGACGAGGTGACCGCGACCGAAAGCGTGCACGAGCCGGCCGCGGGGATCGTCGCTCCCGTGAGGCCGATGGTATTGCCGCCGGCGGTGCCGCCGGTGATCGCCGCGTTGGTGCACGTCGTTGCAGCGGCGGGTGTCGCGGCGTTCACGAGCCCCGCCGGGTACGTGTCCGCGATGGCCGCGCCGGTGAGCGCCGTGGTCGCGTTGGGGTTGGTGAGCGTGATCGTGAGGGTCGAGGTGCTGGCGACCGCCGTGGCCACGGGTGCAAAGGCCTTGGCCACCGTGGGCGCCGCGAGCACGCGCGTGGACGCGGTGGCGGGCACCGAGTCCGTCGTGCTGAAGGTGGTGTCGATGACGGTCGAGCCGATGTGCGCGACCGCCGAGTTGGTGTAGAGACCCGGTGTCGCGGGCAGCGTCGCCTTGAAGACGAGGTCCGCGGTCCCGCCCGCCGCGATCGCGAACGGCGCGTTCCACGTGAGGGTCTGTCCCTGGATCGTGGGATTCAGGTTGGTCAAGCCCGGGAACGTGGACGAGTTGCCGACGTAGGTCGCCCCGGGGGGCAGCGTGTCCACGAAGTCGTCGAGCAGCACCGCCGACGAGCTCGAGTTGTTCGTGACGCGCAGCGTGTAGGTGACGGTGCCGCCCTGCGCGGGCAGCGTCGCGGCACTCACGAGCTTCGCGAGCAGCAAGCTGTTGCTCGCGGGCGCGAGGGGCAGCAGCCCCGAGCCGTAGGCGCCGCTTTTGGTGTCCGTGTGCTTGACCTGCGTGCCGCTCGCGATGTCGACGATCGGCGAGAGCTGCGTGTAGCCGATGGTGCCGCCCATCGCGCGGAAGTAGTACGTCGCCACGTAGTGCGTGTCGTTGTCGGACGGGATCGACGCGATCGCGAGCGTGTTGTCGTAGCTGCCCGAGTTGCCGCCGGTGAAGCTGATGTTGGTCGCGAAGAGCTCGTACGCGTCGGCGCGCCAGGTGGGGAAGCTCGCCGGCGTGAACGAGAGCGGGCCATGGGGGCCCGGCGCGTCGCCGATGACGCCGGTATCGCCTTCGACCGTCATCGTCACCAGGCCGCCGATGACCGCCGGGTTCGGTCCGGCGAAGATCACGGTCACCTTGTTGGGGTTGGCCTGGATCAGCGTGTTGTCGATCGTGTATGAGAACGTGCCGGGGCCGCCGAGGGTCACGGCGCCCGGGAGCGACGGGTTGCGGTCGTAGCCCGTGACGTCGAGCGACGCGGAGGTGGTGCCGCCCGTGAAGGTCGAGCAGACGTAGAAGAACGCGTACTTCGTCTGGCCCGGCGTGAAGGCGCCCACGTGCTGCACGCCGTCGTCGTTGCCGCCGAGGTAGAAGCCGCCGCTGAAGCCCGCGGCGCGCACCCAGGCGTCCGCCGCGCTGCCCGAGCTGGTCACGGCGAACGACTGGTAATTGCAGACGACAGCGGGCGAGACGCTGGTGTCGGTGAAGAAGATGGCCGAAGACGTGCGCGAGAAGCTGAGCGCGGCCTGCGCGAGGCCTGCGGCGAGCGTCGCCAGCAGCAGCGCGAGGATGGACAGCGCGCGCCGTGCCCGGGTCATTGCTTTTCCTCGCCCATGCCGAGCGTGGTCTCGTCGAACTTGTAGCGCATGCGCACGTAGACGCCCTTGCGCGTGGACTCGCCGGTGGCGAGGTCGTCGTCGTGGAATCCGAGCACGTTGTAGCCCGCCGAGACCCACAGGTTCGTGGTCATCAGGTAGCCCAGCTCGAGGCCGAGGCCGTATTGGCGCGCGCCGGACGGCTCGCCGAAAAGCCCCGCGAGCGCGAAGCCCACGTCCCAGCGCGGCGCGAACTCCCACGTGGCGCGGCCGGAGACGAGCTGCGCGTGATAGCGGCTGGACAGGCCGTTGGAATCGTCGCGCGTCCACTTGGCGGCGTAATGACCGGTGAAGACGAACGGGCGGCGCGGCTTCCAGTCGGCGTGCAGCGAGAAGAGCTCCGTCGAGCGCCTGAGCTCGATGCCCACCTGGGTGTCGTCGCGCTCCTCGCGGTGCTCGATGCGGGCGAGCGCGTTCACCTTGTCGGTCGCGGTGTCGCGGTACGCCACGCCCGCCTGCAACCGGTCGAGCACGTGCTCGGCGCCGTCCGTCGCGCCGCCCTTGTTCCTCTGCAGCGAGTAGGTGTTGCGGCCGAGGAACGTCCAGTCGTCGTTCATGCGCGAGGCCACGCCGATCGTGTGCAGCAGCGACTCCTGCGACGAGGCGTCGCGCAGCTCGATGCGGGTCGATCCCTTCCACAGCGGGCTGCCCACGTACTCGAGGGCGAGGGCCACGGCGCTGTTCTCGTTGTCGGCCTTTCCGGAAAGCGAGTGCACGTGCTCGACGTTCGTGCCCAGGCGCAGCCCCTGGCCCAGCGACCAGAGGTTGCGCAGGCCGATCGCCGCCTCCGCGTCGCCGCCGTCGAGCGCGTCGTGCAGGCGGTACTCGCTGAAGAGGCGCGCGTCCTTCATGTATTCCGTTTCCACGCCGAGGATGGTCGCGTTCTGGCGCTGCTGGTCGTTCAGGCCGTACGGGCCCGTGAGCGACGAGATCAGCTCGTGGCGGAAGTAGACCTTGCCGTGGTTGGGCAGCATGTAGTTGCCGCCCACGGCGACCACCTTGCGGTCGGTATCCTGCGTGTCGACCTCGACCTCGCCGTAGACATTCGCCTCGGCCTTCACGAAGGGCACCGGCGCGGTGAGGCGGGTGCGCACGCTGGTCACGTCGTTGGGCGCGACCGATCCCTCGCCCACGATCGTGGGCGGGATCGCGGGACCGCCGTCCTCGTGCGCATGGCGCACGCCGACCTCGGCCTTCACGCCGTTGGCGAAGACGTGCTCGGCCGAGACCATCACGCCGTCGCGCCGGTTGTGGGCGGTGATGTCCTCGGTGCGCAGCGCCTCGGCCTTGAGCGTCGTGGCCTCGTCGAGCTTGTACGAGCCGCGCGCGCCGCTCTCGCCGCGCCCCTGGCTCAGGTACGCGCCGGGGTTGTCGAAGCCGGTATCGGTGCGCGCGGCGAAGGCCTCGGCCTTGAGGCTGTCGCCGTCGTGCTTGATGCCCACGCGCTCGGCGTTGCCCGCGAGCTCGCGATCGGGATGCTCGGCGCGCGCGACTTCCACCGCGGCGACGGTCTTTTCGCCCAGGCGCACGATCGCATGCGCACCGAGGAGCTTGAAGGGTGCCACGGGGTTGCGGTCGTCGACCGCGGTAGCGCCCACGTCGACGTTGTCCGTCACCCTCACCTGCGCGTCGCCGCCGAAGACCCAGAACTCCTCGCCGCCCTGGTCCACCTCGTAGGTGATGCGGATCGAGATCGGGTTCAGGTCCGCGTCGACCGAGGGCACCGGCGACTTGAAGAGGATGCGCCCGGTGAGCGGCTCCATCTCGTAGTCGTAGAAGCGCGCCTGCGCAACCGAGCGCAGGATCAGCGTCGGGCGGTTGCGGTCGCGCGTGAGGATCTCGACCTTCTCGCTGTTCACGAGGCCGCTCGCCACCGACAGCATGAACGGGCCCGAGGTGCCGTTGGCCTTCACCTCGTCGATCACCTGGCGCGTGGTGTCGCGGCTCGCGAACACGTTCGCCACCACGCGGCCGTCGTCGTAGTGCTCCTTCGCACCCGTGAGCGAGCGGTTGTAGTTCGACAGCCGCCGCACGCTCGTGTCCGCCTGCGTGGTGAAGTCGCCGTAGAGGAGGTACGACTTCCGGTGGTCCACGCGCACGTAGAGGTGCGAGGTCGACTGCGCATCGAAGCCGCGCACCGCCGCGTCGCCGTACACGGGATAGAACTCGTCGGGCTGGATGTCGCGGAAGAGGCGCTCCTGCGTGTCCTTGTCGGAATCGTAGGCGGCCGTGAGGAGATAGTCGCCGCGGATCTTGCCCTTGAGGAAGAAGGCCGCACGCGCGGCCGCCTCGCGCTCGCCATTGGCGCTGGTGCGCGACAGGCGCTGCAGCTCCTGCTCGAAGCCGTCGCCCGCGCGCGCCGCCTGCAGCGCGCCGGAGGAGATGTGGCGCACGTTGACGATGCCCTCGATCACGCCCGCGGCCACGAGGCTGCGCAGCTCGGGCAGGAAGTCGAGCCTCGCCTCGGCCTTGATCGTGCCCGAGGTCACGACGACCACGCTCTCGCCCGGCTCGACCGGTGCCGCGAGGGCCACCACGCGCTCGCCGTTCTCGACCATCACCTGCGTGCCCGGCTCCATCGGATCGAGGTCCTCGGCTTCCCACGCGCCGCGGCTCGCCTCGAGCGTGACCGGCGTGCGCGTGGTGACGGGCAGCCCATTGGCGTCGAGCAGGCGCACGACGATCTTCGCCGCCGTGCGGCCGTCGGCCACCGCGGACTTCGGCGCCTCGATCGCGACCCGTGCCAGCTTGCCCGGCGCCTTCACGTGGATCGCGACCTTGCCGCGCTCGTTGCCGAACGAGTCGCGCTGCGACAGCGTGAGCGTGTTGTCGCCCGCCACGAGGTCGATGCCGATGTACTCCCACGCCTGGACCTGCTTGTCCTCCAGCACCGAGCGCTTGCCGACTTTCTTGTCGCTCACGTCGGCGCCGTTCACGTTGAGCGCGAAGGTGGCGCCGGCCGTGCCCTTCACGCGCACGGTGGTCTGCGCATAGGGCAGCGTTTCGCCGTCGGTGAGGTTGATGAAGCCGAGCTTGTTGTCGAGGGCGGGGACGAGGTCTTCGAGCTCCGGCGGTGATTGGGCCGAGGCCTTCGCCGGGGTGACGGCCGGAGATTGGGCCCCGGCCTGCGCCGGGGTGACGGCCTTCGCCGGGGCGACGGCGCCATTCGCGCCGGGGGTGACAGCGCCATTCGCGGCGGGGACGACGCTCACGACGCCGCTCGCCGGCAGCGCGCGCGGATCGGAGACGGGGATGCGGTCGGGCTCGAGCTTGGTGCTCGCGAGCAGGCCCAGCTCGTCGGCTTTCCTGGCGAGGGCGTCGGCGCGGTCGGTCGCTTCCTGCACGACGCCCGCATCGCAGCCGGCGATGGCGAAGTCGGCGCGATGCAGCTCGCCCGCCTTCAGATCGATCATGCGGCTGCCGGCATCGCCCAGGTTGCGCTGGCTGACGACCTCGAGCTTCGCGCCCGCGGGCAGCGTCGTGCGGTCCGCCTTGAGGACGTGCGTGCGGTTGGAGATGCCGTAGAAGCTGAACTTGCCCGCGCCGTCGGTGAGCACGTAGGTGCCGTCTTCCAGCAGCAGGCGCACGCCCGGGACGCCGCGCTCGCCCGCGTCCTGCTCGCCGTTGGCGTTGCAGTCGAGGAACACCTTGCCGAGGATGAAGCCCTTGTCCGTGAACACGCCGCCCGTCACCAGCACCCTGGCGGTCGCTTCGTTGGACTGCGTCGCCGTGCCGTTGGCGACGTAGCGGGCCCGTGCGCGGTTCACGCCGTCGCCCTGCAGCGCGACCGGGCCGATGCGCACGCGATACGTGATCGCGACCTCGGCGTCGCGCTCGAGGCGGCCCAGCGTGAAGAGCAGGCGCGAACCGGCGGTGACGGGCTCGGCGAGTGTCACACCGTCGCGGCGGGCGCTGCCGGGCAGGTACGAGAAGCCCATCGGCAGGTCGTAGGTGACGGTGACCGGGCCCTGGCCGAGCGCGTGCCCGGTGGCGTTGCGCACCTTCACGGTGTAGTCGACGAAATCGGCCACCTCGGCCACCGCGCGCGAGGCGGCCTTCTGCGCGAAGAGGCCGTCCTGCGCGACCGCGTCGACCGGCAGGTCCACGACCATGAGGCCGACACCCGCCATCGAGAACGGCTCGCCGTACGAGCCGCCGTGCGTGGTGCCCGTCACACGCAGGTTGTGGCCCTCGGGCAGGCGCGTCCACGGCACTTGCGAAGCGAAGCGGTAGCCGTTGGGCGGATCGACACGCAGGCAGTAGTCGCCCGCGCCCACCGAAGGGAAGGCAAAGCGGCCGTCCTTCTTCGTGAGCGTGGGGTTGCTCGCCGCGGAGTTGGTGCTCCACTTGACGGGTGTGCGCGTGCACTGGCCGTCCTGTGCGAGCGCGAGCATCACGGTGGCGCCCTCGATCGGCTCGTTGCTGCGGCTGTCGAAGACGACACTCCAGGCGTCGACCAGCGTGACCACGGTCTCGATGCGCCGCCCGCAGCCGAGCACCTCGACGCCGAGCACGTCGTTCACGCGGCCCTGGATGACATGGTCGCCCACGACGACCGCCCCGCCGCGCACCGGCAACTGCGGCACCACGAAGATCCCCGTATCGGGACCGGTCTCGACCGCGGTGAGCTCTTCGCGGTCGCCGTTCGCATGGGTCACGACCACCGTGCGCGTCTCGACCTGGCCGGGCTGCGCGTTGCACGACGGCGCATCGGCGCGCAGCCACAGGCTGCCGCCGACCGGTGCCCACGAGGTGGGCGCGCCGTAGGTGTCGTCGGGAAAGTTGCGCACGACGTCCTGCATGCCGGGGACACCGTCACCGGCCTTCACGCTGGTCGTGTCGTGCACGGCGAGCGTTGCGCCCTGCGCGCGCGTGAGGGTGAGTGTCGTCACGTTGCTTTCGGCCAGCGCCTTGGCCTTCGCGGCCGCGGCCGCTTCGGCGCTGGGCGCACGCACGTCCACGAGGAGCCGCAGCGACTCGCCCGGCTTGATCGTCGTGGTCCATCCCGGCTTGACCGGGGTGTCGGTCGGATCGACCGCGCCCGGCACGGAGCCGTTGCCGCCCACGGTGTCGTCCACATAGGCCGAGGAGCTCCAGCCCGGACGGCTGTCGGCAAGGTAATCCGGCTTCGCGAGCACGACCTCGTCGCAATTGCCGCGGTTGGTGAGCCAGTGAACGTAGGTGACGTGCTGGCCGAAGCCCACCTGGGCCGCATTGTCGGGCTCGAGGGTCAAGGCGCACTTCGCGGCGAGCGAGTCGACCACGTCGTCGGCGCTCGCCGAATGCCCCGGCCACGCGGTCGAGCGCGCGGTCTTCGTGACCTTGTACGAGCCGGGCGCGGCGTTGGCCGGGATCGTGGCCTTCACGACGATGCGATAGGTGCCGCCGTGCGCCGCGACCACGCCGGTGTCGGGCGCGCCGTTGCCGTTCGTGTCCGCGAGCGGCGTCACGCCGTCGGCCTTGAAGAGCGCCAGCGTCGTGCCCTCGGGGAAGGTGCTGCCCGCGAGCGTGACCTCGAACGTGTCGGCATAGTCGCCGCGGTTCGTGAGCACGTTGGTGAAGCTCACCGTCGTGCCGGGGATGGCGGTGGGAAGGCGATCGCCGGTGAGGTCGAAGTCGATGCGGCCGTTCACCGTGTAGGTGACGGTATTGGTGCGTCCTTCGAATGCATAACGGTTGCCCACGTCGTAGAACGTGTAGCGCGCGGTGTTCGCGACCACGGCGCCGTTCTCGAGACCGGGGACGATCTCCACGTCGAAGCTCACGCTGCCGGCCGCGTGCGCAGGCAGGTTGAAGACGGTGGCGGTGACGGCACCCGGGGTCGTCGCGCCGAAGTCGTAGGCGATCTCGGTCGGGCCCACCGTGGCCTGGCGGTCGTTGCCCACGATCGCATCGGTGAGCGGCACCTGGGGCGCGAGGCTGAAGCGACCGCTGCCCGGCACGTAGCGCATGCCGGCGGGAAGCACGTCCGTGATCGCGATGCGCGAGCGCGGCTTGTCGCACGCGTCGTAGCCCAGCGCGATGTGGATGGGCCCGGCGCTCGGCGTGGGGCCCGTGAAGCTCGAGATGCTCTTCGCGACCGTGCCGCAGTCCGCCGGCATCTGCACGCTGAGCTGCACGCGGTCGATGACGGGGCTCACGTGCGCGCCGTTGGCGGCAACGGCCTCGACCCATGCGTCGTTCTGCGCCGGCCCCTGCAACGTCGCCGGCACGACGAGGCGCGCCACGAAGTGGAAGACCGCGCCCGGCGGTAGTGACACGGCGCCTGCAAGCGGTGTCGTGCTGTCGGGCCGGCCGTCCACGTTGGCGTCGGCGAAGAGCGCCACGGAGGAGAAGCCCCAGCCGCCGTTCAGCTTGTCGACGATCGAGAGCGTGAACGATTCGGTCGCGGTGCCGGTGTTGGTGAGCGTGTGCGCCACGAGGACCGTGGCGCCCGCCTGCGATTCGGTGGTGGTGTTGGCCGCGAGCACCGCGCTCACCGTGGCGGACGCGCCGGCGCCGACGATGACGCTCACGACATTGGAATCGCGCGCGACGGGGGCACCGGAGACGTGGCCGATCGCGTTCGCGCGGTTGTGGATGACGCTGCCCGGGTCGGCGGCGTGCGCGACGGAGGCGAGGACGCACGCGGCGGCCAGCGCGCAGGCGGCGACGTGGCGCGCCAGGCGCCCTGCCCTCCCTGCCCATCCCCTGTCGCTTGTCGTCATTTTGTTTGTTATGGATCACTGCCGCCTTTTCGCTGCGGCCTTCGCGAAAGCCGCACCGAAAAGAGGAGGCGCCGTTTCCGGCGCCCCCGAAATCACCCGGAAGCCATCAGGGAAGGCAAGCCGCCCGGGTGGAGTGACATCGTCGTTACGGGTCGATGCGCACGCAGAACGTGACCTGCGCGCTCGCAAGCGAGGCGAGGCTTCCGATCGATGCGCTGATCGTCCCGGTGGCGTTGTCGCCCGGCGAGGTGATGGTTCCCGCCGTCGTCGCCGGCGCGCCGCACAAGTTCCACTGGTGCGTGCTCGCCGGGATGTTGTCGTTCACCACCACGGCCGAGATGGCGCTCGCCGTGCTGTTGGTCGCCGTGATGCGGTACTGCAGGCACTTGCCCGGAGCCGTGGCGGCACCCGCGGGGATCGAGCCCGTCGAGTACGTGCCGGGGCTCGTGCCGTCGCAGGCGACCGTGCGCTGCTCCTTCAGCAGCACCAGGCCGTCGGTCACCGAGGTCGTGTCCGTGGCCGAGGCCGACGCCGTCGCCGAGTTGTAGCTCGCGGTCAGCGTGGTCACGTTCGCCGGATCGGTACCGACCGCGGAAGGCGGCGCGAACACACGCACGAAGATCGTCACCGACCCGTTGACCGGGAGGGAGAAGCTCTTCGAGATCGACACCAGGTTCGCCGGCACGTCGTCGACACCCGGCTCGAACACGCCGTTGCCGTTGCCGTCCACATACGCCGCGCTGGTCCAGCCCGAGCCCGAACGCGAGTCCGTGAGGAATCCCGCCGGGAAGGTGATGCCCTCGGACACGTTGCCCAGGTTCGTGAGCGTGTGGCTGTACGTGATCGAGCCGCCGGGGAACGTCTGCTGCGAGTTGTTCGGCGTGAGCGTCACGTTGTGCACGGCATTCACCACGACCGCGACGCGCAGCGCATCGGTGACACCCGAGGGGTTGGTCGCCGATGCCACGTTGAAGTCGAGGTTGTAGGGGCCGGTGCCCGGGGCCGCCTGGCCCGAGGTCGTCACCGGAACGGTCACCTCCGCGCAGATCAGCCGGTTGGCGCCTGCGTTGAGCGTGCCCGTGGAGGTGAGGCTCGAGCCCACGGTCGAGCAGTTGCCCAACCCGCCGTCGGCGCGGAACACCACCGCCCAGCCCGCGGGCGTGCCGGCCGTCGACAGCGTGAAGTTGTCGTTGACCGCGCCCGTGTTGTTCACGAAGAGCTGGAAGCGGGTGATGGTGCTCGTCGTGGGCGACGGCGTGACCGTGTTGGTGCCGATCACGGTCGTGCCGGTCGTGCCGAAGCCCGTCGTGGTCGAGTTGCCCGAGTTCGCCGTACCGGCCGGCGTGGAGTCGCTACGCGCGGTGGTCAGCGTGAGGTCGACCGTGTTGGCCGTGACCGCGGTCAACGTGTCGATGACCGTGTCGGTCTTCGAGTTGTCGAAGCCCGAGGTCGCCGTCATCGTGACCGAGTACGGGCCGCCCGAGGCATTCGACGGCAGTTGCACCTTGAGGACCACGGGGTAGCCGCAGAACTTGTTGGTGGCATCCGCGGCGTAGCCTGCCGGGCAGCTCGGACCGTACACCGGGATCGAAGGCGTCGAGTTGCCGATGAGCGAGGTCGCGCCGTCGGACTGCAGCAGCGTGAACGTCGTGCCCGCGGGCCATGCGCCCGACGGGAACGAGAGCGCGATGCCGAACGCATCGGTCGCGTTGCCGAGGTTCCAGATCACGTCGGTGAACGTGATCGTGGAGCCGGCCGCGGCGGCCGGGACGGTGAGGGGCTCGTTCGTGCCGTTGGCGCTGTTGGTCATGGAGCCGTTCGCCACGACACTCGCCGTCTGCAGGACCTGGTAGCTCGCGGTGTTCGTGTTGACCGCCGTGTTCGCCGGCGTCCCCCAGAGGTACGAGGCCGTGTTGTTGATGTAGCCGGGCGTCACACCGCTATTCACCGTCACCTTGAAGGTGAGGTTGCCGGAGAAGCCCGCCGGGACCGACGCGATGACCGCGGTCACGCGGTTCGCAGCCGTGACGTTGTAGTCGTATGCGATGCCCGCCGGATCGCCGAGTGCGGCATCCGTGAGCGCCGTGGCCGAGCCGCTCCACGTGCCGCTGCCCGGCACGTACGTCATGCCGGCGGGGATCGTGTCGCGCAGCTCGACGTTGTTCGCCGCGGCCGTGCCCGAGTTGGTGTACGACAGGGTCACGACGATCTGGCCCGCGCTGGGCGAGGGACCGCTCGTCACCGACAGCGCCTTCGTCACCGTGATCACCGAGCTCGCGACGGTGGTCGTGTCGGTGTTGGTGAGCGTGGTCACGTTCGTGTCCTGCACCGAGACCGTGATCGCCGCGGTGTTGCCGTTGGCTGCCGCCCCCGGCACTGTGCCCGCGACCACGAAGCGGAAGATTCCGCCCGCGGGGATGGAGCCGGTGCTCGTGATGGGCGTGGCATTGTCGGGCACACCGTCGCCGTTGGCGTCGATGTAATAGGCCATGCCCGAGTGCGGTGCGGCCGCGCCGGCGAAGTTCGACGAGGTCAGCGTGTTGAACGCATAGCTGTCGTTGCCGTTGCCGGTGTTGGTGATCGTGTGCGGGTAGTACACGGTCTGGCCGGGTGCGGCAGTGCGTTGCCCATCCGCGGTCAGCGTGAAGGATTTGACTTGCGAAACCGTGGTCTGCACCAGGTTGGACGTCGCGGAGCGCGGGGTCCCGCCGGCGTCGTTGTACGTCGCCGTCGCCTGGTTGCCGATCACGGTGCCCGCTGCCGGAGCGGCGGCTGCGTTCCTCGACACGAGCAGGAGCATGGTGCTCATGGCGAAGACGATCAGCACGGCCGCCCAGTAGCGCAGGGTTTCCCCTTGCCTGGCGGTGGTCGTGGTCATTTTGAATCTCCCTTTTTCGTTGTTGCCTTCTTGCGGTGAGTGCTGCGGGTGCTGCGTGCCTTGATGCGTCGAACCAAGCTGCAAAACGGACGAAACCGGCTCGGGGCCGGTCTCGTCGTGTGAATGGGGTTTCATTGCGCCGCCTTCGCCGCGGTCGTGGTGTCGTCGAGCACCTTCACGCGGGCGGTGTAGGTAGCGACCCTGTCGCCGGGCAATTCGGCTGCGTACCAGCGCAGCGAGCGGTACTCGCGCGTGGGCACGGTCTCGTCGACGGGCTTGCCGTCGCGCACGACCTGGCGCTTGAGCGGCATGTCGGCGAAGGTCTTCGCATCGAGGCTCGCCCTGGCGCCCGCGGGACGCGCGCTGCCGTCGACGAGCTCGGTGTTCTGCGGGATGGGCAGCGTCGCCTCCAGGTTGCGGATCGGCTGCTTGCCCGTGTTGCGGTAGGTCGCGACGTACTCGATCACGTCGCCCGGCTTCGCGCTGTCCGCCGCGACGAAGCTCTCCTTGCCGTCGGCCGCGCGCACCACCTTGCGGGCCTCGAGCTGCGTCACGAGCGGGCTGGTGTTCTGTTGCGCCACGGCGGGCAGCACCACGGCAATGCATGCGAGGGCCGCGAGGGCCCGGGCGATCGTCTTCATCTCAACGCTCCCTGTCATGAACGGTTCTGGTTTGTCATGCCTGCAGCGTAGGGCTGCGAGCGATGCCGCCGTGTGATCCGCGTCACACGGATCTTTGCGCCGGCTTACAGATGAAAGCGCCGGTCTTTACAGTTGCAACGGCTTGACGACCATTTGATCGGCCTCACCCTTACGCTTCAAGGTTTTACAATCCACCGCATGACAAAGATCACTGCTTCGGCCAAATTCCGGAATGCGCCCCTTTTCCCTCTGAAACGAGGGTGGGAAGGCCATTGTCACAAGTGTGCGTTCGTGGAATGATTTGGCACAAAATCAATTCGCAGGCCGTGCGGCGCAAGCTTTGGGCAAGCTTTTGGTGATTGCGCTTTCGCGTCAGTTGGTTACGATCATGTGGAACGCAATTTCGCCTGTCGAACCGGGCAGCCTGGCGAGCGGCTGCCGACGAGTGCGGGGAGGCTGCCGCCGAGCGGCGGCGAGGCTGGGCGCCGTGGCCGGTATCATTGGCGCCATACGAAGAAATGGAGCGACGATGCGGGGCCGCGGATTCACGTTGATCGAGCTGGCGGTGGTGATCGCCGTGCTCGGCGTGCTTTTCACGATCCTCATCGGCATCACGCGATCGGTGGTGGTCCAGCAGCGCTATGCGCTCACGCGTGCGCGGATGGCAAACGTGGACAACGCGTTGCTCGCCTATGTCACGCAATACCGGCGTCTTCCCTGCCCCGCCGACGGCACCAAGGCATCGAACGCCGCGGGCGCGGGAGTCGAGGCGGTCACCCTGCCGTCCGGTGTGCGCAGCTGCGGCACACAGCAGAACGGCGTCGTGCCCTGGAGCACGCTGGGACTGAGCGCCACCGATATCGAGGACGGCTGGGGCGGCCGCCTCACCTACCGCGTCGGGCCGGAGCTGGTGCAGGACGGTGCGATGGATTTCACTAGCTGCGACCCTGGGGGCACTGGGCCGATCAATCCCACCACGCCACCGTACTGCACGCCCTCGGGTTCCGGCACCACGCAGTGCAATAACGGCACGCTCACCGGTCCGACCGCGGCCTGCACTTCGCCGAACAACGCGCTCCAAGCCGCATCGCCCTGGACCAAGGGACTGGTCGTCGGCAATGCCTCGCCGCTCACACTCACAAATCCGCCGCTCATGGATCCGCGTGGAACGTCTTCACTGCCGACTTCCACTGGCGCTGCATACGTTGTGATCAGCCATGGCCCCGAAGGCGGCGGTGCATTCTCGAGCGGCGGGCAACTGCTCGGCTCGACTGTCGCGGCCGGCACGATAGAGCAGAACAACTTCGCCAACAAGCCGTATTCACCGCCACCGGCACTGCCGGCGATTCCGACCGTCTACTTTGTGGACGACACGCCCAACGGCAGCGCCACGAACGCGCACTTCGACGATATCTTGTCGCACCCGGGGATTCTCGCCCTCGCCATCAAGGCCCAGCTCGGGCCGCGGAGCCATTAGATATGCGCGCTTCGTGCCCTCGGCAAATGCGCGGATTCGGCCTGGTCCTGCTGGTGCTTGCCATCGCCGCGCTACTCACGGCTTATCTCGTCTATAGCGCGCTCAGCAGCGTATCGAAGCGCGTCGACTCAAATGCGGGCAACATCACCGCGTTCAAGGCGGTCGACGACGCGCTTCTGCGCTTCGTGATGACGTACAAGCGGCTGCCCTGCCCTGCGAGTGGCACGCTGCAAACTGGTTTGGAGGACCCGCAAGGCAATCCCGCGGACCCCACGGTGGGCCCCGCCGCGTGCAACAGCCCGGCGGGCGTCGTGCCGTGGGCGACACTCGGCCTTTCGGCCTCCGACGCGCTCGATGCCTGGGGCCATTTCATCTCGTACCGCGTCTACGCCGGGTTCACCGTCACCAACGGGCTATCGCTCGAGAACTGCCTCGACGAGGAGGTCCCGACGGTCTACCTCATGAGCGGCCCAGGCGGCACCTGTAACAAGAACACTCACGAAAACACCATCAGCGACTTTTTCGTGAACAAGGGCCTCACGGTGAACGACCGGGGCGTGGCGCAGGCAAAGGTGGCTTACGTGCTCATCAGCGCGGGTGCCACCGGCAACGGTGCGTATTATCCCCACGCCACCGCGCCCCTCGCGGCACCTCCCGCGGCCTCGAAGGAGTTGCTGAACGCGGGCTCTGCCGGGACCTACTGGATCCTCATGCCGAGCGACCCGAGCATCCCCGCCACGGATGTGAACCACTTCGACGACGTGGTGAGCTACGCCTCTGCGAGCAATATCGTGAAGTCGGCGCACCTGCCGCGTCCATGGCCGCTTTCCGCGGTGTTCAACCAGGCGTCGTTCGGTTTGACCGGCAACAACTGGACCACGAACCTTCCCTCGTACAAAGTCACGCCGGCCGGGGGCCCGGTCATGTTGACCGCAGCAGGGGACACCGCGCGGTCCGTATGCGTGCTGAACGAGGATGTCCAGGGCGCGTCCGTCTGCACCAGCGCGGGCGGCAACGACACCATCACGCAGACCGGCAACGAACGGCTCACGCTCGATTTTCGCGTGACGCGCCGCGTGCTGAAGGTGAAGCTCACGGAGTTTCGCGTCGACGACAGCACCGGAATTCCCGAGCAGGCGCGGTTCATCTTCTTCAACGGCACGACGCTGGTCTACCTCATCGAGAAACTGGCCTGCCACACCGGCAGCCACGGCAGCGATGCGCTGGCCCAGTTCCGGATCGCGCCTGTAAACGCCATAACCCATCAGCCCATCGACTTCACCAAAGTCGAAATCTGGGGGGCGAACGCAGCCTCGGACTTCGCCGTGGCCAGCGCGGCCGCGTGCAAGGCCGACGATGCCATCTGCAGCAGTACCCCGCCAGACCCCGCCGACTGCCCGTAGAGGCGCGCTCAGGCCAGCAGCAACCTCTGCACCTGCAGCCCCTCGGCGTAAGTTACGCCGATGATGCGTCCCTGCACGTGCGAATGCTCGCGATACATCTCGGTATCCAGTCCCCGGCCGCCGAACTGGCTCGCGTGCGCGCTGATGGCGTGCATCTTGGCGTCGATCGTCTCGCTGATATCCACGTAGGCGGTCGCATGGAAATCCACCGGGACCGGACGGCAGTTGGTGGGGTGGTAGGAGAAGAAATCGAACGGGGCCAGGCGTTGCGTCGGCACGCACGCGCGATAGATGAGCAGGTGGTCGTTGTGGAAGTCCGAGTTGCTGTGCGTGAGGAAGGCGGCGGGCTTGTACTCGCGCACCACGGCGTCCAGCATGCCGACGATGTCGCAGGTCTTCACGTCCTCGAGCCGCTTCGGGCCGTCGTCCATGAGGATCTTCAGCTCGCAGTTCAGGATCTCGGCGCCGCGCTTCGCTTCCGCGAGGCGGACGTCGAAGTCCTTGGGAATCGAGGCGACCACCATCACCACGTGGGCGCCGGCGCGCGAAAGCTTGGCGAGCGTGCCGCCGATACCGATCTCGAGATCATCCGGATGCGCGCCGACGGCCACGACCGTCTTGCCGGAGTACCGATTGGCCAGCGATTCGCTCGCCGGCCGCACTTCCGTATCGCAGGCCCTCTTCATGGTGCTTTCGCTTTCTCGCCCTGCCAGGCAGGCGTCTTGAACAGATGCACGGTGAAATCGTTGGGAAGGTACGTATGGTCGAGGCGCACCGCGGGCGTGATATCCAGCGCCATGGCGAGCACCTCGGCCGGCTCCACATAGACGCGGCCTTCGGCCGGCGCCGGGGAGCGGCGGCTCAGGAAGTTCGCGGACAACCCGATGCCCGCCCACGCGAACATGCGCTCGAGCGTGGGACGGATGCGCTCGCGTGCACCCTCGGCGTCGAGGCCGAAGATGCCGCTCGCGATGACGTAGTCGAAAGGCTGCGCGGGCCGGTAGCCGAGGGCATCGGCGACCACGAAATCCTTCGCGTGCGCGGGAAAGCGCTCGCGGCAGCGGCGGATCATCGGCTCGCACACGTCGAGCCCCATGTAGTGGCGCGGCCGGATATGCCGCTCGCCCAGGTACGCGAGCAGGTCGCCGAAGCCGCAACCCACGTCGAGCACCGTGGCACCGTTGAAGTCCCCCAATGCCAGCGCCGCCTCGAAGCGCTTCTGCTGCGAGGTCTGGGTGCGGAAGCCCAGGCCGCGGTGGTCGTAGCCGTAACGCTCGACCTTGTCCGCGTACCAGCGCGCCGTGGCGCCCTCAGGCTGCAAGCAGCTCGTCTCCACGGGTGGTGCGCTCCCAGAGCATGTCCCGCGCGACGGGACCGCAGTTGAAAAGCATGTCGAGCGACATGAGTCCGGGCGTGAAGCCCTCGCCGCATTGCGGATACGTCGGGTGCTTGAACTCCTGCCACTGCACGCCCACGCCCGCATTCGCGAACGCCTCGGTGTCGAGGTAGCGGCGCGATCCGCCGATGCCGCCATGGAAGACGGTGCCGGGGCCGCATTCGAGGCACAGGTTCAGCAGCAGCTCCGAGCGCGCGCCTTCGGCCTTCATCTGCGAGCTGCGCTTCAACGCCGTGCGGATCTCGAACGCGTCGCGCAGGAAATCGAGCATCGCGAGGTCGAGGTCCACGAGCTTGTCCCACTTGGCCTCGAGGATGTCGCGCAGGCGCTGCTCGTAGACGGGGAAGAACGGCGCCTTGCGGTAGGCGTACTTGAGCGTCTTGAAATGCGTGGGGCCCCAGGCGCGCGTGCCGGCCTCGGTGTTGTCCACGAGCTTGTCGACGATCTTTTCCTTCTGCGAAAGCTGCACCACCGGCACCGTGAGCCACTTCTCCTCGCCCTCGCAGCGGATCATCGTGCGGTTCTGGTAGTTGCGGCGCTCGAACTGCACGTGATCGAGGATGATGAAGAGATCGGACCGGGCCATGCGGTCCAGGTACCCCAGCCAGGGGATGAAGTGCGGCTGGTGGATCGCGACGAGCATTTGTCCTCCCTTGTTGGACGCGTCTGTAGCTGATCGATGACTGCAGCGTAGAGAGCCAATCTTTCGCACCTGCAAGCCCGGCATAGTCCGGAGGGACCAGTTCCGTGGCCCTTCGCCCCGCAGATCACGTATTCATGACCTCGTATCGTGTGGGCATCCTCTGACAAACCCGTCGATCCGATGGCCACGCGCTTGCACATCCCCGTGAAGAATTTCTCCCCCCAACGCCCGCCCGTCGTGCTGATGGGCGGAATCAACCTGGTTCGTGCGCTCGGCCTTGCGGGCATCCCCGCGATCGTGGTGTCGTCGGATCCGTACGAGCCGGCCTTCGCCTCGCGCTATTGCATGGGGCGCTGCATCCTGCCGCCGCTCGACAACGCGGAGGCCGTGGTCGACGCCCTGGTGGCCCTCGGCGACCGCCTGAGCGCGGATCTCGGACGGCGCGTGCCGCTCATGTACGGCAGCGACGACGCGCTCGAGATCGTGAACGCCCATCGCGAGCGCCTGCAACGCTACTACCTGTTCCAGCTCTGCGACCGGGACGTGGGCACCGCGCTCATCGCCAAGGACAGCTTCGACCGCTTCGCGCGCGATCGCGGCCTGCCCGTGCCGAAGGCGCTCGAGTGGGAAGGCACCGGTCCCGGCACCGTCCGCGGCACCTCGCACCAGGTCCTGGCCAAGCCGCGCACGAAGATGGACTGGCACGGCTCGCAGCTCTGCGAGCGCCTCTTCAACGGCGACGGCAAGGCGCGCGTGTTCGCCTCCGGCGCGGAAGCGGCTTCGAATCCCGCCGTCGCGATGTTCCACGACCAGCTCCTCTTCCAGGAATACGTTCCCGGGGACGACACGTGCCTGTGGTCGTATCACGGCTACGCCGACGAGAAAGGCAAGGTGCTCATGTCCTATGTCGGCCGCAAGATCCGCACTTATCCCGCGGGCAACGGCGAGAGCGCCTTCATCGAGCTCGCGCACGACGAGTCGCTCGAGCAGGTGGGCCGCGATGTCGTGGCGCGCTGCCCGCTCAAGGGCCCGTTCAAGATGGACTTCAAGCGCGACCCGCGCGACGGAAGCTGGCACCTGCTGGAGATCAATGCCCGCTACAACCTGTGGAACTACCTCGGCGCGGCCAACGGCGTCAACCTCATGCAGGCTGCTTACGAGTATCTCGTCGACGGAAAGCTGCCAGAACCCGAAAAGCGGGAGGCGCAGCGCGCGTGCCGCTGGCTCTCGTTCCAGCTCGACTCGAAGGCCTATCGCGAGCTGCGCGCGCGCGGCGAGATCACGACGCTCGGCTGGATCGCCTCGATCGTGGATTCGCGCAACATCTACAACATCTTCTCGTGGTCGGATCCGTGGCCGTGGCTCGCCTTCTGGAGCGCGCGCTTCACGCGGCGCGGCCGGCGCGCGGGCGGCAAGCTCATGACCGCGGTGCGGCAATGGCGATCTACGGCGTCCTAGGCGACATCCACGGCAACCGCGAGGCGCTCGAGGCGGTGCTCGCGCGCCTCGACGCCGAGGGCGTGACGCGGCTCCTTTGCGTGGGGGACGTGGTGGGCTACAACGCCGATCCCGATGCCTGTGCGCGCATCCTGCGCTCGCGCGGTGCGATCTCGATCGCCGGCAACCACGACCTCATCGGCACCGGCCGCCTCGGTTTCGAGCGCTGCTCGAACAAGGCGATGCACTCGCTCAAGCGCACGCGCCGCTACATCTCGGAGGAGACCGCGGACTACCTGTGCAAGCTGCCCGCGCATCACCTCCTCGAGGAGCGCGTGCTGCTCACCCACGGCGGCGTGCGCGACGTGCAGCAATACATGACCAAGCCGCACCATATCGTGGCCAACGCGGGTTACCTGCGCGCGGATTTTCCCGGGCGGCGCATCTGCTTCTTCGGCCACACGCACGAGCAGAAGGTCTTCGAGGTCGCGGGCGATGCGGTGAACGAGATCCCCGCGCATGGCACCGTCGCGCTCGACCCGCGGCGCGAATATTTCGTGAACCCGGGCTCGGTGGATGCCTCGCGCAAGCGCGCGCACAAGCTTGCGGAATTTGCCGTCTTCGACAGCCACCTCCTCACTGTGCGCTTCGACCAGGTGCGCTACGACGACACGACGACCGAGACCAAGGCCGCCGCTGCCGGCTTCCGCATCGACCGCTGGCGCGACCGGCTGTACGACGTGCAGCGGCGCATCGTGGGTCCGCGCCAGGTCGAAGACGAGACCGCCTGAAAGGAGCCGACCATGTCGCTCGCCCAGCTCGTTCCTCCGCCCGCGATTCCCGAGGCCGTCCGTGGCGCGATCGCCTGCAAGGTGGTGCGGAGGACCGCGGTCACGACTGCGGACCTCTACGTGATGCTCGAGCGCGAATTCCGGCGCCGGAAGTCGCCCTGCCGGCTCTGCTTCGTGCAGCTCCCCTACCGCGTCGATGCGCATGGCGGCGAGTGCAACTGGGAAATGCAGGTGCCGGCCGACTGCGGATGCGGCTGCGCCGCTGCGCTGGCGCGCATGGTCGGCGACTTCCAGGACCTCTACATCCTCTCGTCGGACTAGGGGACCCTCCCCGTCCTTGTCGGCGGGCTCCTACGAGTCGCGGCGGCGTTGGCCTGACAGCGTTGTAGCCGGATCCATGCGCAGAATGCTGGCAGGAGCGATCCCATGCATGCAACGAACGATTGGCGCGCCTTCCTCGTGATCGCGCCCACGGAGGAAGACGTTATTCGCCTCACGCGCGAGTACGTGGCCACGTGGAGCCCGGAGCAGATCGCACAGCTCCCCGCCGAGTGCCGGCCCGGACGCATCCGCGACGGCGAGGACATCGGGCAATGGGCTTACGAGCTCGCGCAGGCGCATTGCAGCCTGCGCTTCGCCGACGAGCATGATCGATTGGTCGCGAGCCTGCTGGCCTTCACGGCCGAGGCTGCCGCGCGGATCGCCGAGGTGCGGGCTCGGCATGTGATGGAAACGAGCTAAGTTTTGCCCCGGCGGCGCGCCGCTACGGACTGCGTTATCACCGGCCTTGAACATCACGGTGGTTTCCATCGCGATCGACGCAAAAGATGGCGCCTGCGCCTACTGCGAGACCAAGGCGGCACCCCCTAAGTTGCCCAGGCGTGCGGTCCATGCCGCGTCGAAGGGGACGAAGCTCGCTGGTGTCACCTATGTCTTAAGTACGGCCTGTCACCTATGTGATCAGGCCGTACCCTGGGAATCTGGCGGAGAGGGAGGGATTCGAACCCCCGTTACGTTGCCGTAAACCTGATTTCGAGTCAGGCGCATTCGACCACTCTGCCACCTCTCCGGCGGTCGCAACGAGCGGCAATTATAGCGTCTTTGGTAAGCTTGCCGATCCCTTCCCCGCGGATTTCCAAGTGCGCATTCCTTCCTGGACGAATGAAGCGGCGCCGCGCGATGCGGCACTCCTCGATGCCATACGCGCGCGGCGCGGCGGCAAGTTCATCAACCTCGATCTCGCCCTTCTCTGGAGCGAGCCGCTCGCGCGCGGCTGGAATGCGCTGCTGGGCGCGGTGCGGCGCGAGTTCGCGGTCTCGCCGCGGCTGAAGGAGATCGCGATCTGCACGGTGGCGCGTCTCACGGGTGCCGACTACGAGTTCATCCACCACTGGCCGGAGTACGTGCGCGCCGGCGGCAACGATGCGCTGCGCGACAAGCTCGACGATCCTGTCCGCGCGCTCGACGACTACACGTTCAGCGACGACGAGCGCCTCGTGATGCGTTACGCATTCACGATGACGCGCGAGGTGCAGGTTCCGGATGCGCTCTACGCGCAGGTCCGCAAGCGTTTTTCCGAAACCGAGGTGGTCGAGCTGACGGCGGCCATCGCCGCCTACAACATGGTCGCGCGGCTGCTCGTGGCGCTCGAGGTCGAGAAAGAGCGCAAGTAGCAGCGGACTGCCGCGGAACAAGTGCAGCGGACTGCCGCGGAATTGGGTAGCATCGCCGCTCGATCACCGCACGGAGGTCGCATGCGCCCGCCCCCACGCGAATCCCGCCGCCGGTTCCTCAAGGCATCCGCCGTTCTTGCCGGGGCCGCAGCCGGCCTGCCTGCGCGCGCGGCGGACCCGGTGCGCATCGGGCTCATCCTTCCCCTCACCGGTCCCTTCGCCTCGACCGGCAGGCAGGTCGAGGCCGCGGTGCGCCTCTACATGCAGCAGCATGGCGACACGGCCGGCGGCAGCAAGCTCGAGCTCATCGTGAAGGACGATACGGGCCTGGCACCCGAGACCACGAAGCGCCTCGCCCAGGAGCTGGTCGCGCGCGATCGGGTGAGCTTCCTCGCAGGCTTCGGCCTCACGCCGCTGGCGCTGGCCACGGCGCCCGTCGCCACCGAAGCGAAAGTGCCGATGATCGTGATGGCCGCGGCCACCTCCATCATCCCGCAGCGCTCGCCCTTCATCGTGCGCTCGGGCTTCACGCTCCCCCAGGTGACGGCGCCGATCGCCGAATGGGCGGCGAAGAACGGCATCCGCAAGGTGGTCACCCTGGTGAGCGACTACGCGCCGGGACAGGATGCCGAGAAGACCTTCGTGAAGCGCTTCGGCGATGGCGGCGGAACGATCGCGGAATCGTTGCGCACGCCGTTGCGCAATCCGGATTACGGCCCGTTCCTGCAGCGCGTGAAGGACGCCCGCCCGGACGCGCTCTTCGTCTTCGTGCCGTCGGGCGAAGGTACCGCGGTGCTCAAGCAGTTCGCCGACCGGGGCCTCAAGGAAGCGGGCATCCGCCTCATCTGCACCGGTGACGTCCTCGATGACGACCTGCTCGAGGCCATCGGTGCGCCGGCCATCGGTGTCGTGAGCTCGCATCATTATTCGGCCGCGCACGACTCGCCCGAGAACAAGGCTTATGTGGACAGATTCACGAAAGCGAACCCGGGTATACGTCCGAATTTCCACTCCGTCGGCGGCTACGACGGCACGCACCTCATCTACGAATCGCTGAAGCGCGTGGGCAGCGGCGCCGATGGCGAGAAGCTCGTCGCAGCGATGAAGGGGCTCGCATGGACGAGCCCGCGCGGGCCGATGTCGATCGATCCCGCGACGCGCGACGTCGTGCAGACGGTCTACGTGCGCCGCTGCGAGATGGTGGGCGGCAAGCCGTACAACGTCGAGTTCGACCGCATCGAGAACGTGAGGGACCCGGGAGCATGAAACGCGACAAGCCGCCCTTCCGCGCCGACCATGTCGGCAGCTTCCTCCGGCCACGGCAACTGCTCGAGGCGCGCGACCGCCACAAGCGCGGCGAGATCACGCGCGCGGAGCTGCGCGCCGTCGAGGACGATGCCATCCGCGACGTGGTCCGCTTCCAGGAAGGGCTCGGCCTGCAGGGCATCACGGATGGCGAGTTCCGCCGCACCTATTTCCACATCGATTTCCTCGAGCAGCTCGATGGCGTGACCACCAGCGGCGGGCTCACGATTCATTTCCACAGCGCAAAAGGCGAAGTGGATTTCGCGCCCCCGGTACTGAGAGTCACGGACAAGGTGCGCCACGCGCGCCCGATCATGGTCGACGACTTCACCTTCCTCAAGTCGCTGGTGAAGCGCACGCCCAAGCTCACCATCCCCTCGCCCACCATGCTGCACTTCCGCGGCGGGCGCGGCGCGGTGAGCCGCGAGGCTTATCCCGACATGGAGGAATTCTTCGCCGACGTCGCTTCCGCCTATCGCGAGGAGATCCGTGCCCTGGGTGAAGCGGGCTGCACCTACCTGCAGCTCGACGACACCAACCTCGCCTACCTCTGCGATCCGCACCTGCGCGAGGGCGCCCGCGCGCGCGGCGACGATCCCGACGAGCTGCCGCGACGCTATGCCG
>DATMJE010000426.1:0-2264 GCA_035553995.1 Usitatibacter sp.
CTTCAATTCCTTGCGGATGTTGCCCGGCGAGATGGGCTGGGGGACGGTCATCGTCACCGGCACCAAGTCGATGACCGTCCCCCAGCCCATCTCGCCGGGCAACATCCGCAAGGAATTGAAGAGCATCCTCAAGATGCTCGAGCGCTAGCCCGAAAATCGGGTCCGTCCCGATTTCCCGCATAGCGGAACGGCTAGGCCGAAGTTCCTGCCGCCCTTGAGCGAGTTCGTGTTGCGCGCCAAGCACTTGGCGTAAGGACTCGTTCGGGCTTCTGTCTACAGTCGAATCTGCTGGATCAACTCGAGCGCTCGCTTTTGCTTCGCGTTGGGCGTGGTGAGGACATCGAAGGTCGGCGCATCGGCCTCGGCGTTGGGCGTGCGGCAGGTATTGCGCACGACGGTGGAGAGTTCTTCGAGCAACGTCGCGAAGCTGTGTGCCGGTGTGCCGTCGTCCAGCGTGTGACTGGCAGCTTTGGCACGCGCCGCCTGGGAGCGCTTGGCGGGGGCCACCGGATCGCGCATGGCTTTGGCGCTTTGCACTGTGTCGGCGAACATCAGCTCGCGCCAAGCCTCCCGCATGTGCCACTCCACGTAGTAGGCGAGCATGCACAGGAAGATGTGAGAGCGCACGCGATCGGCGGTGCGGTGGTGGATGGGGCGTACCTTGAGGTCGATCGTCTTGAGCGAGCGGAACGCGCGCTCCACATTGGCGAGCGCCTTGTAGTTGCGCACACAGTCGGCCGAGTCCATCTGCGCGGCCGCGACCGAAGTGCGGATGATGTAGAGGCCGTCCAATGCCGCCTCGGCGGCGATCGCCCCGCGCTTGCGCGAGAAGGCGAATGTGTTGTCGCCGATCACCAGCTCGAAGTGCTTGGCCACCTTGTACTGGTTGACGACCTTGCCCACGCGCAAGCCGATCTCGTCGGCGCCGGCGAGCTTGCCCGCATCCACGCGGGCCTTGATCTTCTGCAGGCTCTCCTCGGTGGCCGCGAGCAGCTCCTCGCGCTTGTGCGTGCGCAGCTTCGCCAACTCCGGGTTGCGGCACGCCACCAGCCGCTCACCCGGATAGTCGGGCGAGGTGAGCTCGAGCAGATTGCGCTCGTCGAACAAGCCCAGCTGCAGATGCCCTTGCTCGACCAGCGCCCGAATCGAGGCATTCTTCAGTGCCGTGATCCAGCCCACGCCGTGGGTCTCGCGCAGCTCGTCGATGGCCTTGCTCGAAACCATGCCGCGGTCGCCCACCATGACGAGCTGCTCGACGCCGAAGTCCTCGCGCAGGCGCCTGACCTCGGGCATCAGCGTCTGGCTGTCGGCCACGTTGCCCTCGTGCACCGACACCGCGACGGGGCAGCCGCGCGCATCGGTGAGCAGGCCGTAGTTGACCTGCAAGAGGCCGCGTCTGCCGTCGCGGCTGTAGCCCAGCTTGGCCAGCGGGCAGGTGCTGCCCTCGAAGTAGCTCGACGACAGGTCGTAGAGCACCAGCCCGCCCTTGCGCAGATGACGCGCGGCGAGCTTCTTCTGGATCGTGTCCTGGCGCTCGAGCAGCCAGTCCATCGCCGCGTACAGGTCGTCTTCACCCGCATCGACAACCCCGAAGTCCTCGGCGAGCGTGGTGGTGTGCCACCAGCGCGTGGTGGCGAGCTTCGTGTGCGGGGCCACGATGCGCGCGGCCACCATCGCGCACACCAGGTCGCGTTCGCGGCCCGGCTTGGAAGCAATCACCGAGGCCAAGCCCAGTCGCTGCATTGCCTGCGCAGCCGCATGCACGTGGCCGTGCGGGCGAGACAGTGAGATTCCGAAGGCCTGATCGAGCGGCACGAAGGTCTCGCCCTGTAGCGAGCGGCGGATGATCTCGATCAGCGAATCGGGCAGGTGCGAGAGGTTACCCAGCGTCTCGTTCTTGACGCTGCCGCCCTCGCGGTAGCTGCGACGCAGCAGGTGCGTGCGATAGACCCGATCCTTGTACTTGCGGCTCGTGGTGACGACGTGCACTGCTCCGGTTCGGGCTGGCATGACCCGGAGGATAGGCGCGGAGCCGCGGGATGTCAAGTCCATTTAGTGACTACATCAAAACGCAAATAAGCACGGCCGCGAAGGCGAATTTATAAGGGGCGCCAAGAACTTGGCGCCCCCTACGTGACTACGAATGGGTGGAACTTCGGGCTAGGCGTGGATCAGCCCATAGCGGATCGCGATCAGCATGAGCTCGGCGGAATTGGCCGCCCCGAGCTTCTGCTTGATGTTGTAAAGGTGCGTGCCGACCGTGC
>DATMJE010000427.1:0-9082 GCA_035553995.1 Usitatibacter sp.
GAGCAACCGGCGAGGATGATCGCGCAGCCGGCAATGCGCCCCGCGGTAATCGGCTCGCCGAGGAAGATCACCCCCCAGAGCATCCCGAATACGGGCACGAGCAGCGTGACGGTGATGGCCTTGACGGGTCCCACGTCCGCGATGAGCCGGTAGTAGAAAATGAACGCCACGGTCGTGGAGACGAGTGCGAGGCCGACGACGGCGAGCCACGCCATGCCGGGAACCGCGGAGAGATCGCGGTGCGGCGTGAAGGGCAGCAGCGATGCGGCGGCGAGCAGCAGCGTCGCGGCCGAGGTCCCCATGGGGCTCGCGCCCTTCAGGTGCACCTTCGTGAACACGATCGTGTAGCCATAGACCGCCGTGGCGGCGACGGAGAGCGACGCTGCGAGGAGCTCGCGGCCGCTCACCGGCGTCGGCGTCCAGCCGACCAGCACCGCCGTCCCGACCAGGCAGAGCGCGATGCCCGCGGCCTTGGCGGGCGTGATCGGCTCGCGGATCCACACGGCGGCGACGATCGAGGCCCACAGCGGCGCGAGCGCATTGAGGATCGCCGCGGTCGAGGCGTCGATCACGGTGAGCGCCTGGGCGATCAGCACGAACGGCAGCGCGAGGCCCACCGCACCGACGAAGAGATACGCGCGCCAGTGCCGTGCCCAGCCGATGCGCGCCCCGGTGGCGTAGACGAAGGCCGCGAGCGCCACGCCGGCGATGAGCACGCGCAGCTCGATCATGAGCACCGCTCCGAGATGCGGCACGGCATAGCGCATGAAGAGATACGAGCCGCCCCACATGGCGGCGAGGGCCACGAGGCGCGCGAGGTCGGCGGGCCTCAAACGAGCGCGGGCTGCAACGCCCCCTCCAGCTCGAGGAGACGGCGCTTGCGCTCGAGGCCGCCCGCGTAACCCGTGAGTGCGCCATCGGAGCCGACGATGCGGTGGCACGGCACGAGGATGGTGAGCGGGTTGCGTCCGGTCGCGGCACCGGCGGCGCGCATCGCCTCGGGCGCACCCGCCCTGGCCGCGAGCTGCGCGTAGGTGATCGTCGCACCGAAAGGCACGCGCGCGATTTCGGCCCAGACGCGCTGCTGGAAGGGCGTGCCTCGAGGAGCGAGCGGCAAGTCGAAGGAATCGCGCGTGCCCGCGAAGTACTCCGCAAGCTGCTGCGCGCAGGCCTTCGCGGCGGGGTGGCCGTCGTCGCGTTCCCAGTCGCTCGCGATCGCGGGTGCGTGACGGGCGCCCTCGAAGTAGAGGCCCGCGAGCGCATCGCCGTGCAGCGTGACGTAGGCATTGCCCAGCGGCGTGGAGAAGCGTGCGTAGATCATGGCAGGGCTCCCTCGGTTTCCAATGATTTCCACAAGTGCATCACGGCGTAGGCGCGCCACGGCCGCCACGCTTCGGCAGCTTGCAGCGCTTCCTTCGCGGCCTTCATGCCCATCGCCTTCATGGTCGCGACGTCCGGATGCGGAAAGGCGTCCGGCCAGCCCAGCGCCCGCATGGCGATGTATTGCGCGGTCCACGGCCCCACGCCGGGCAGGTTTTCCAGTGCCGCGAGCGTGGCCTCGACGGGAGCGATGCGCTCGAGCACCAGGCGTCCTTGCGCGATCTCCTGTGCAAGCGCCACGATCGCCCGCGCGCGCGCCGCGATGATGCCGCGCGCGGCGACCTCGTCGACCGAGGCTTCGGCAATGCGCTGCGGCGTGGGGAACACGCGCTGCAGTCCGGCCGCGCCCTCGAAGGGCTCGCCGAAGTGTTCCGCAAAACGCGCCGCGATGGTCGTTGCTGCGCGCACCGTCACCTGCTGGCCGAGGATCGCACGCACGGCCACTTCGAAGCCGTCGATGCAGCCGGGCAGGCGCAGCCCCGGATTCGCTGCGAGCGGTCCCAGCACCGCGGCCACCGCCTCGGGATGACACGACACGTCGAAGAGGTGCTTCACGCGCCCGAGCACGGCGGGGAGCACGGCCGCCAGGGACGCCGAGAGGGTCACGCGCAGCGCGTCGCGTCGCGGGACCGGGGCCACGTCGACCGTGCCCACGTGCGCCTTGCCATTGCGTTCGATGCGCAACGTGCGCCGGTAAGCGCGCGCGGTGACGACCTCCACGCCGGGGATGGCACGCTTGCCGAGGAAGGCCATCATCGCCGCCCAGTCGTAGGGTGGGCGATAGGCGACATCGAAGCGGAAACCGTCGCGTGCCTCGCGTTGGGGTGCCTCGCGTCGCAACTGCTGCGGCGGCATGCGGTAGCGCGTGCGGAAGAGGTGGTTGAAGCGACGCAGGCTCGCGAAGCCGCTCGCCATCGCGACCTCGATCACGGGCAGTTGCGTATCGGTGAGCAGGCGCTTGGCGAGCAGCAGGCGCTGCGTCTGCGCGTATTCGATGGGTGCCACGCCGAACTCCTGCTGGAAGACGCGGCGCAGGTGCCGGTCCGTCACGCCGAGCGCCGTCGCGAGCCCCGGCAGGCCCGTTTCCGCGAGCCGGCCTTCCTCGATCAGGTCCGCGGCCGCCTGCGCGAGGCGGTGGTTCGCATCCACCGTGGCGTGCCCCGGCGCCATCTCGGGGCGGCAGCGCAGGCAGGGACGGAATCCCTGCGCCTCGGCCGCCGCGGCGCTGGCGAAGAAGCTGCAATGCTCGCGGTTCGGCGTGCGCGCCGTGCAGACCGGGCGGCAATAGATGCGCGTCGTCCGCACGCCGACGAAGAAGCGGCCGTCGAAGCGCGCATCGTGGGTGCGGAGCGCGCTATAGCATTGGTCGGCGTCGAGGAGCATGACGCCATTATCGGCCGCGGCGCCGTCAGCCGCTCGCCGTTTTCGGACGCGCAATCCGCAGCAGCAGCCAGAGCGCCGCGAAGCCCGCCGTGGCCACGAGCGGCACGGCCACGTAGTTGAGCGTGGGCCAGCCCGCGGCGTTGACCAGCACGCCCGAGGAGAACGCGGAGATCGCCTGCACCGTGAAAATCGTCATCTCGTTGGCGCCCTGGGCCTTGGCTTTTTCGGAAGGCCGGTACGCCTGCGTGAGCAGCGTCGTGCCGCCGATGTACGTGAAGTTCCAGCCGATGCCGAGCAGCACCAGCGCGGTCCAGAAGTGGGTGATGAGCTGGCCCGACAACGCGACGCCGATGCAGGCGAAGAGGCATCCCACCCCGGCGAGCATCACGTGCAGGACCCCGAAGCGCCTGATGAGCGATCCGGTCACGAACGAGGGCGCGAACATGGCGATCACGTGCGACGCGATGACGGTCGCGGCGGCCGAATACGGCAGGCCGCAGAAACCCATCGCGAGCGGCGTCGCGGTCATGAGCAGGTTCATCGTCGCGTACCCCAGCGCCGCGACCGAAACCGCGACCAGGAACACCGGCTGCGCGGCGATCTCGCGCAGCGGACGTGCGGGACCGTGCGTGCCGTCGTCCTTCGGATCGGGCAGCCGCAGGCGCGAGACGATGGCCATCGCGGCGAGCGCGAAGAAGAACAGCGAGGCGTAGGAAGCGAGATAAGGTGTGGCGACCAGGCCGCGCGTGTGCTTCGACAGCTCCGGCCCCACGATGCCGCCCACGAGGCCGCCCGCCAGCACGTACGAGATGGCCTTGGCCCTGTAGTCGGGCGGCGCGGCATCGGCGGCCGCGAAGCGGTAGTACTGCCCGAAGGCGTTGTAGACACCGAGCAACGAGGTTCCCAGGCAAAGCAGCGCGAGGCTTCGCCAGCCCATCGCCGCGGCTGCGAGCAGCGATCCCGCGAGCCCGAAGAGACCGCCGGTGAGGAAGCCCTTGCGCCGGCCGACGCGGCGCATCCAGAAGGACGCCGGCACGGTCGCCAGGGCCGAGCCCACCACGTAGGTCGTTGCCGGCAGCGTCGCGAACACCTTGTTGGCGGCAAGGCTGTAGCCCGCGAGCGCGCCGATCGTGATGAGAGTGACGGCGTTGGTGAGGAGGAGCGCCTGGCAGCAGGCGAGGAGGAAGACGTTGCGGCGCGAGAGGTCCATGGGCGGTAGTTTGATGTAGGAGTGGGCTGACAGCCAGCACGCGACGCCGGTCCGCATACTGGCTCATCCCATCCAGCGATCATTCCATGCTCGAGATCTTCCCGAGGGTCATCGCCGCGCGCGATACGCCCGAATTCCTCGCCGGCGGCGGTGAGATGGGCGATCGCATGCGCTCGCTCGCGTGGGGACGTACGTCGCTGGGGCCCCCGGCCGAATGGCCGCAGGCGCTGCGCCATGCGGTTCGCCTCATGCTCGCATCGAAGCAGCCCATGAGCCTGTGGTGGGGCGAGCAGCTCGTGCATCTCTACAACGACGCGTGCCGCGAGGTCCTGGGGCCGAACCATCCCTCCGCCCTCGCCATGGGCGCGTCGGTGGTCTGGGCGGATCACTGGGGCGAGCTCGCGCCGCGCGCGGAGGCGGCGCTGCGCCGCCAGGAGGCCGCGATCACGGCGCCGCTGCGCTTCATGGTGGATCGCCACGGCGTGCCTACCGAGTCGTTCCAGGTGCTCGCCGCCCATCCGGTGCCCGGCGAGCATGGACATTGCGGCGGCGTGCTGTGGAGCTTCTCCGACGTGACGGCATCGGTCGTGCGCGACCGGCAGCTCGACGCGCTGCACAGGATGGAGCAGTCCGCCTGCACCGCGGAGGATGCGCGCGGCGCCTGTCGCGCCGCCGTCGGGACGCTCGTGGGCGACGGCACCGATGTGCCGTTCGCCGCCATCTATTTCCTCGATGCGCAACGGCGCGAGGCGCGGCTTGCCGCGAGCGCCGGCATCGCGAGCGGCCACGAGGCCCTGCCGGAGGCGTTCATGCTCGGCGAAGGCGATCCGTGGCCGCTGGCCGAGGCGCTTTCCGCGCCCGAGCTCCGTTCCGTGAGCCTGGAGGATCCGCGGCTCGGTCCCTTGCCGTCGGGCGCGTGGGACCGTCCGCCGCGCGAAGCGCTCGTGGTGCCGCTCTCCACCGGCGAGCACGGCGCCGTGATGATCGCGGCCCTCAATCCCTTCGGCGCTTTCAATGCCGAGTACGTTCGCTACATCGAGCTCGCCGCGTCCGCGATCGGCCACGCGCTCGAGCGCCTGCGCAGCCACGCCATCGGGCAGCAACGCGATGCGGCAACCGCGCGCATCGATATCCTCGAGCGCACGGGGCGCGAGCTGCGCGAGCTTGGCCGCCGCAAGGACGAGTTCCTCGCGACCCTCGCGCACGAGCTGCGCAACCCGCTGGCGCCGCTGCGCAACGGGCTCGAGCTGATGCGAATCGCAAACGCGGATCACGGTACCGTCGAGAAGGCCCGCGGCATGATGCAGCGCCAGTTCGAGCAGCTCGTGCGGCTGGTGGACGACCTCCTCGACGTGAGCCGTGTCAGCCGCGGCAAGCTGGAGCTGCGGCGCAAGGAGATGGACCTCGCGCAGGCGTTGCGCACCGCGGTGGAAGCCTGCCAGCCGCTGATGGCGCAGCGCGGCCACGCGTTCGCCGCCGCGATCCCGGCGCAGCGCATCGTCGTCGACGGCGATCCGGCGCGCCTCACGCAGGTATTCGCCAACCTGCTGAACAACGCGGCGAAATACACGGAGCCCGGCGGGCGGGTCGAGCTCGCGCTCACGATGCGCGGCGAGGAAGCGGTCGTGAGCGTGAAGGACAACGGCACCGGCATCCCGCCCGAGATGCAGGAGCGCGTCTTCGACATCTTCACGCAGGTGGACCGCTCGCTCGAACGCAGCCAGGGCGGCCTGGGCATCGGGCTCAACATCGCGAAGCGCCTGGTCGAGCTGCACGGCGGACGCATCGCCGTGGAGAGCGCCGGCCCGCGCTGCGGCACCGAGTTCACGGTGACCCTGCCGGCCCGCGTCGCCGCGCTTGCGCAACCCCCGGCAGACAGCGTTGCCCAGCGCACCGAGGGTCCGGGCAGGCGCGTGCTCGTCGCGGACGACAACCCGGATTCCTGCGAGACGCTGCAGATCATGCTCGAGGTGATGGGCAACGAGGTGCGCGTCGCACGCGATGGCGAGGAGGCCGTGCAGGTGGCGGCCGATTTCCGTCCGGATGCGATCCTGCTCGACATCGGCATGCCGAAGATGAACGGCTACGAGGCCTGCGAGCGCATCCGCTCGATGGCGGGCGAGGCGCAGCCGTTCATCATCGCGTTGACCGGCTGGGGCCAGGAGGAGGACCGCAACCGCTCGAAGGCGGCGGGGTTCGATCGCCACTTCGTGAAGCCCGTGGAGCCGCGCACGCTCGAAGGACTGATCCGCTCCCTCGCGCGATAGGCGAGAATGGCGGCCCGGTCGCGATCCAGGACCGGCCCCCACATTCCCGGGAATCCACCATGGAATACCGCCGCCTCGGCCGCTCGGGCCTCAAGGTCAGCGAGCTTGCATTCGGCTCGTGGGTCACTTACGGCAACCAGCTCGACGTGGATGCCGCCCGCGAGTGCATGGCCGCGGCGTGGGATCACGGCGTCAATTTCTTCGACAATGCCGAGGTGTACGCGGCGGGCAAGAGCGAGGAGATCATGGGCGCCACGTTGAGGAAGCTCGCGTGGCCGCGGCTCCGGTACATCGTGTCGACCAAGTTCTTCTGGGGCATCATCGACGGCCCGAACGAGAAGAACACGCTCAATCGCAAGTACCTCATGAACGCGATCGACGGCTCGCTCGCGCGGCTGCAGCTCGACTACGTCGACCTCGTCTTCTGCCATCGGCCCGACCCCAACACGCCGATCGAGGAGACCGTGTGGGCGATGCACGACATGATCGAGCGCGGCAAGGCGCTCTACTGGGGAACCTCCGAGTGGAGCGCCGCGGACATCCGCGCGGCGTGGGAGATCGCCGAGCGCCATCACCTGCGCAAGCCCGTGATGGAGCAGCCCGAATACAACCTGTTCCATCGCAGCCGTGTCGAGCGCGAGTACGCGCGGCTCTACGACGACATCGGGCTGGGCCTCACCACCTGGAGCCCGCTCGCCTCGGGGCTCCTCACGGGCAAGTATCGATCGGGCGTGCCCGCCGGCAGCCGCGGCGCCATCCCACGCATGAAATTCCTCGTCGAGGACCTCACCGACCGTGCGAAGAACGCGGCCGTGGCGAAGCTGGGCGAGGTCGCGAGCGAGCTCGGCTGCACCACCGCGCAGCTCGCGCTCGCGTGGTGCGCCGCCAATCCGCGCGTCTCGACGGTCATCACCGGAGCGTCGCGTCCCGAACAGGTGCGCGAGAACATGAAGGCGGTCGAAATCGTGGCCCAGCTCACGCCCGCCGTGATGGCGCGGATCGACGAGGCGACTTCCGCATTCGCGGATTAGCAGCACGTATCATCGAAGCGTGAACGACCGGCCGGGAGTGGACATCATGAAGAATTGGCTCGCTTGCATCGCCCTTGCGGCGCTTCCCAGCCTCGCGGCGGACGCGGCTTCCGTCGAGCAATTGCGCTTCCTCGTCGGGAGCTGGAACTCGGTTCCGGGCGCCGACGCCGTGCTCGGCCATACGGGCTTCCGTCTCGAGGTGAAGGGGCATGTGATGGTGCGCGACAACCGCGCCGACTACCCCGCCGCGGCAGGCAAGCCGCCCGTGTCGCACGAGGACCTGATGGTGATCTACGCCGAGGGATCGGGCCCGCTCAAGGCGATCTACTTCGACAACGAGGGCCACGTGATCCGCTATACCGCCGCGGCGCTCGACGCGAAGTCCGTCACTTTCGTCTCGGACCCGGTCGCGGGACAACCGCGCTTTCGCCTCACCTACGCCGCGAGCGCCCCGGACCGCCTCTCGGGCGAATTCGCCTCGGCGCCGCCCGATGCGCCCGGCAAGTTCAAGCCGATGTTCACGTGGGACCTGCGCAAGGTGGATGTCCCCGCGCTGCACTAGCCGGTGACGGCTCCCTTGCTCGCGGTTCCCACGAGCTGCGCATACTTGCCCAGCACACCCGTCGTGTAGCGCGGCGGCGGCTGCTTCCACGCCGCCCGGCGCTTCTCGATCTCCGCATCCGGTACGTTGAGCTGGACGAGCAGCCGGTGCGCATCGATGGTGATCGAGTCGCCTTCCCGCACCAGCGCGATGGTGCCGCCGGCATAGGCCTCGGGTGCGACGTGTCCGACGACCATGCCCCACGTGCCTCCCGAGAAGCGGCCGTCGGTGATCAGTCCCACGGATTCACCCAGTCCCTTGCCGATGAGCGCCGAGGTGGGTGCCAGCATCTCGCGCATGCCGGGGCCGCCCTTCGGGCCCTCGTAGCGGATCACGAGCACGTCGCCGGGCCTGATGCGGTCCGCGAGGATCGCATCCATGCAATCGGGCTCGGATTCGAACACGCGCGCGGGACCGGTGATGACCGGGTTCTTCAGGCCCGTGATCTTCGCGACGCAGCCCTCGGGCGCGAGGTTGCCGCGGAGGATCGCGAGGTGGCCGTGCTCGTACATCGGGTTGTCCCAGGGACGGATCACGTCCTGGTCGCGGCGCGGCTCGGCAGGGACGTCGCGCAGCACTTCCTCGACGGTCTGGCCGCTGATCGTGCGGCAGTGCCCGTGGAGCAGGCCGTGCGCGAGCAGCATCTTCATCACCTGCGGAATGCCGCCGGCGCGGTGCAGATCGACCGCGACGTAGCGGCCCGAAGGCTTGAGGTCGCAAAGGACGGGCACCTTCTGGCGCACGCGCTCGAAGTCGTCGATGGTCCACGGCACGCCGGCCGCGTGCGCGATGGCGAGCCAGTGCAGCACCGCGTTGGTCGAGCCGCCCGTGGCCATCACGACGCTGATGGCGTTCTCGAGCGATTCGCGCGTGATGATGTCGCGCGGCTTGATGCCCTGCTTCACCGCCTCCACGAGCACTTCCATGCTCTTCGCGGCACTCTCGCGCTTCTCTTCGTCTTCCGCAGCCATCGTGGACGAGTACGGCAGCGACAGGCCGATGGCCTCGATCGACGACGACATCGTGTTGGCGGTGTACATGCCGCCGCAGGCGCCCACGCCGGGCAGCGCCTTGCGCTCGATGCACTCGAAATCCTCCTGCGACATCTTCCCGGCATTGAACGCGCCCACGGCCTCGAACACGGAGACGATCTGCAGGTCCTGGCCCTTGTAGCGGCCCGGCTTGATGGTGCCGCCGTAGACGAAGATCG
>DATMJE010000428.1:0-5163 GCA_035553995.1 Usitatibacter sp.
TCATCATGGGCCACGAGAACATCGGCTACATCGCCAGGGCGGGACGCGAGTTCACGCGGCGCAAAGGCTTCAAGGAGGGCGATCTCGTCTTCGTCGAGCACTATGTGATGTGCGGCAAGTGCGAGTGGTGCCACAAGGGCCAGTACCGCCATTGCGAAAACACGGACTGGCGCAACAACCCGGAAGCGATCCGTTACGGCTACACGTCCGCCAGGCGCCCGCCCCACCTCTTCGGCGGCTTCGCGCAGTACATGTACCTGCCGTGGAATGCGGTCGTGCACCACGTGCCGGCCGGTGTCACGGCCGAGCTCGCGGGGCTGGTCACGCCGATGGCCAACGGCGTCGAGTGGTCGCTCATGGATGGCGGCGTGGGCTACAACTCCACCGTCCTCATCCAGGGCCCGGGCCAGCAGGGGCTCTCGCAGACGGTGATCTGCAAGCAGGCCGGCGCCTCGCTCATCATCGTCACCGGCACCTCGAAGGATGGCGCGCGGCTCAAGGTCGCGAAGGAGCTGGGCGCCGACCACGTGATCGACGTGAACCGCGAAGACCCGCTCGCGCGCATCAAGGAGATCACCGGCGGCAAAGGCGTGGACATCGTGCTCGACTGCACCGCGGGCGCAGGGACAGTGCCGGTGCTCCTCGGGATCGAGGCGCTGAAGCGCAAGACGGGCCTCATGGTCGTGCAGGGCGAGTTCCCGGAGTTTCCCAACTTCCCCATCGGCAAGATGACCACCAAGGCGATCACGCTGAAGAGCGCGCGCGGCCACAGCTACGAAGCGTGCGAGCTGGCACTGGCACAGATCGCTTCGAGGCGCTTCCCGCTGGAGAAGATCACGACGCACCGCTTCGGTCTCGGCGACGTGGACCTCGCGATCAAGTCGGTGGGGGGCAACGGCGTGCCGGACGTGATCCACGCTTCCCTCATGCCCTGGATGTAGGGGACGACTGCGCGTGAGCCTCTGGTCCAACCCGGCGGCATCGCCCTCGCCTTTCGGCAGCCTGCCGCGGCCGCCCGCGCACCTCGAGGCGGTCGAGCGCCTGAAGGACCGCACCCGCGAGCGCTTCTCGCTGCACGAGGACGATACCGTCGTGGTCTCGGAGGTCTCGCGCATGCTGCCCGGATGGCCCGCGCACGAGACGCTGGTGCTCTTCTGGACCGATGGCAACACGCGCCATCACTTCCGCGTCTTCAAGCGCGTCGAGGAAGTGGCCGAAGACGACATTCCACCCGCCTGGCTCAAGGCCTCCCTCGCCGGCGAGGATGGCATCCAGTGCGCCTGCTGCTGACGAGGACCGTTCCATGGCAGAGCTCAAGCTGAAGACCGTCACCCGCACCCAGGGCAACAACAAGGCGCTCAAGGACGGCACGGTCAGGCCGCGCTCGTTCGAGTTCGAGTTCATCGAGGTGGACCCGCTCATCGACGCGTTCCGCCGCATGGTGCGCACGCTCGAGTTCGACGTGTCCGAGATGGCGATGACCACCTACATCACCGCCCGCGAGCACGGCAAGAAGATGATGGGCCTGCCGATCTTCCTCATGCGCGCGTTCCACCACGGCGCGATCGTCTACAACACGAAGTCGGGCATCGCGACGCCGAAGGATCTCGAAGGCCGCAAGGTGGGCGTGAACCGCGGCTACACGGTCACGACGGGGCTGTGGGCGCGCACCGTGCTCGCGACGCAGTACGGCGTGGACCTCTCGAAGATCACGTGGGTGCTCTCGGGCGACGAGCACGTCGCCGAATTCCGCCCGCCCGCGAACGTGGTCCCGATCGAGAAGGGCCGCAAGATGGCCGACCTCGTCGCCTCGGGCGAGCTCGCGGCGGCGATCGGCGTCGAGACGGATCATCCGGACGTGAAGCCGCTCATCCCCGACGCGAAGGAAACCGCATTCGAGGCGCTGCGCACGCGGGGGCACTACCCGATCAACCATTTGATGGTGATCCGCGAGGAGCTGCTGGAGCGGCATCCCGACCTCGGTGCCGATATCTTCGATGCCTTCGTGCACGCGAAGAAGATCTACGTCGAAAAGTTGCGCAACGGACAGGTCGAGAATCCGACGCCGGTGGACCAGATGTACAAGCGCGTGATGGACCTCACGGGCAAGGACCCGCTGCCGTACGGCGTGGGTCCCAACCTCGCCACGCTCGAGGAAATCATCCTCAACGCCTCGGAGCAGAGGATCCTCACGCGACCCGTGTCGGTCGAGCAGCTGTTCCCGCGCAACATGCTCGATCTGGTGGGATGATGGATATATCCGGGGGCACCAATCCCGGTGCTCGCGGATCCTGAGGAGGAGCCTATGACCGTCGAGGACGTTGTAGCGAGCCGGCGCAAAGCCGGCGCAAGGCCGCAGGTCGCGATCATGAACGCCGTGCACGACCTGCCGGTGCTCGCGGCGCGCGACCTGGGATTTTTCCGGGACGAAGGCCTGGACATCGAGTTCATCACCACGCCGGGCATGGCGCAGGTGTCGACCAAGCACTTCGTGAAGTTCGACACGGTGTTCGACCGCCCGCTCGATTCCGTCTACAACGAGGGCGGCATCGACCAGTACCGCATGTGCGAGTGGGGCATCATGAAGCGCGCCGTGGAAGCCGAGGCGCAGGGCATCCGCCGCCGCAAGATCGTGGCCCTCGGGGCGTCGATGTCGATGTTCGCCATCGCCGTGCGCCGCGACTCCAGGTTCTATGCGCCCGAGATGCTGAAGGACCAGCTGATCGCCGTCACGCCGAACAACGGCTCGCACTTCACGACCCTCAAGATGATGGAGGGCTTCCTCGAGCCCGCGCACTTGAAGGTCACCAACGCCGGCACGATGCCGCAGCGCCTGCAGGCGCTCAAGGACGGCAAGGTCGCCGCGGTGAGCCTGATGGAGCCGTGGATCAGCGTCGCACAGAAGGAAGGCCTGCGCATCCTCATCGAGTCGCACTCCACGCGCGCGGAAGCCGCCGGTGACGAGCTCGACGGCGAGACGCTCAGGAAGATGTTCCGCGCCCAGGCGCGCGCCGTCGAGGTGCTCGAACGCGATCCCAGCCCCTTCATCAAGTACTTCGTCGCCGAGACCGGCGGCCGCATCGAGGAGCGCGACTTCCAGTCCTGGCGCCTGCTCCACGGCCCGCCCACGGAGTACACGCGCGAGCGCTTCGACGACGAATACAACTGGACGGTGAAGTGGAACATGACCGTCCCCGGCGCCAACTACGAGAACACCGTCGACAACAGGGCCTGGAAATAGCAAATTGGGGACGTACCCCATTTCCCGCATAGCGGAATGACGGTCCTTCATGCGGGAAATCGGGACGGACCCGATTTTCCGCCTGGCAGAAAATGGGGTCCGTCCCGATTTCGAGGGAGGCTTGATTGCAGGCGAACGACACGCCGGTGACCATTCCGGCGCTGCAGCAGATGAAGCGCGACGGCCGCAAGATCGTAGGCGTGGTCGCGTGGGATTACCCGATGGCGCAGATCGCGGACCGGGCGGGCGTGGATATCGTGTCCGTGGGCGACAGCGTGGGCGTGAACCTCTGGGGGCACTCGAACCCGCTCGAGGTCACGATGGAAGAGATGCTCGTCGTGTGCAAGGCGGTGCGCCGCGGGGTGAAGCGCGCGATGGTGAGCTGCGATTTCCCGTTCGGGCCGCTGCAGGAAGGCCCAGGAGCCGCGGTGCGCGCCGCGATCCGGCTGGTGAAGGAAGGCGGCGCCGACATGGTCAAGCTCGACGGCGCGGCGTCATTTCCCGAGGCAATGAAAGCGATCGCGCGTGCGGGCATCCCGGTCTTCGCGCACTTCGGCATCACCCCGCAGACGGCGCTGCAGTACGGCATCCCTTATAGCGACCTCCTCAAGCCCGGCGCGTCTTTACCCGAACAGATGACGCAAAGCCTCGTCGACGAAGCGAAGCTCCTCGAGCAGTCCGGCGCGGCCCTCCTCGACTTCCAGCATTCCGGCCCCATCGCCGGTCCCGCGGTCACGCAAGCCGTCTCCATCCCCGTGATCGGAGGCCAGGGCGGCGGCCCGTGGCTCGATGGCCGCATGCGCATGGCGCACGCCGCCATCGGCTACACCACGAGCTGGATCGAATCGAAGCAGGAAACCTATGCGTACGTCGCGCGCACGGCACTGGAAGCACTCGAGGCGTATGCGGAAGACGTCCGCGCCGCCCGCCAGATCAAGGGCGGCATCAAGGTGAAGGCCGCCTCCTGATGGCCACCGCGCTCATCGACGGCATCACCACGCGCTACGAGGTCACGGGCAACGGCCCGCCGCTGCTCATGTATTCGCCCGGCGGCTTCGACGCCACGGTGGAGAAGTGGTCGTCGCTGGGCGTGTACGCGCGCGTGCAGCCCGTCGAGCATCTCAGCAAGCACTACACTTGCATCATGTTCGACCGCCGCGAGACGGGGCAGTCCGGCGGCCGCGTGGAGCGTGTCACCTGGGACCATTACGTCGCGCAGGGCCGCGGCCTTCTCGACCACCTGAAGATCGATCGCGCGCACCTCATGGGCGGCTGCATGGGCGTGTCCCCCGTGATCGCGTTCGGCGTCGCGCATCCGGAGCGCGTGATGTCCATGATCTGCTGGTGGCCCGTGGGCGGCGCGAAATATCGCATCAAGGCGCACCAGCGCGTGGCCGAGCACCTCGGCTACGTGCAACAGGCGGGCCTCACCGGCGTGGTCTCGCTGGTGCAGAAGGAAGGCAAGTCCTTCGGCGGCGACCCGCGCGGCGGGCCGTGGGCCGCGCCGATCAAGCACGATGCAGATTTCGCCGCGCGCTTCGCCGAGCAGGATGCGGAAGCGTACAAGCTCGCCGTGAGCGGCATGGCGCGCACGCTCTTCGACCGCGACACCGCCCCGGGCGCCGAGCCCGAGGACCTCATGCGCTGCGAGATCCCCGCGCTGATCGTCCCCGGCAAGGACGAATCGCATGCGACCTCCGCCGCGCGCTATCTCGAAGAGTGCCTCCCCAACGCCACGTACTGGGACGTGCCCCCCGCGCAGCAGACCGCGGAAACCGCGCCAGCCCACCTCCTCGACTTCCTCGCGAACACCACGACGCAATGATCATCGACATCCACGGCCACTACACGACCGAGCCCGCGCCGCTGCACCAGTTCCGCGACAAGCAGCTTGCCGCGCTCGCGGACCCGGGCCGCAAGCC
>DATMJE010000429.1:0-18835 GCA_035553995.1 Usitatibacter sp.
TCCTCGAACGTGTTCGTGGTCAAGGACGGCGTGGTCGCCGCACCCCCGCAGGACCACCTGATCCTCCTCGGCATCACCTACGATCTGGTGGTGCGCCTCGCCGCGGAGGGCGCCGTGAAGCTCGAGATCCGCCGCATCTCCGAGAGCGAGCTGCGCAACGCCGACGAGGTGTGGCTTTCCTCGTCCACCAAGGAAGTGCTCGCCGTCACGCGCATCGACGGCAAGCCGGTCGGCAGCGGCAAGCCCGGCCCGGCATTCCGCCGCATGCACGCGCTCTTCCAGGAGTACAAGGCGGGGCTACGACAGCGGGGTGCCGTCGCGGCTTGAGGAGGCCGCGCGCCATCCCCATATCAGGGTGATGAACCCGACCATGACCGAGCGCGATCCCGCCGAAACCCCTTCCCTCCTCACGTTCCCGTGCGTGTTCCCCATCAAGGTGATGGGCCGCCGCGAGGACGGCTTCGCGCAGCTCGTCTCCGACATCGTGCTGCACCACGCACCCGACTTCCATCCGGACACCATGGAGATGCGCACCTCGCGCAACGGGCGGTACCTCTCGCTCACCGTCACGATCAACGCACGGTCGCGCGAGCAGCTCGACGCGCTCTATGTCGAGCTTTCCAAGCACCCGATGGTGATGATGGTGCTGTGAGCGCCACGGCGCGCGTGGTCGCGGGCACGGCCGCGCCGCTCGTGCGCAACCTGGGGCTCGTGGCCTACGAGCCCACCTGGCGCGCCATGCAGGCCTTCAACCAGGCCCGCGATGAAGAAGCGCGGGACCAGCTCTGGCTGCTGCAGCACCCGCCCGTCTTCACGCTCGGCCTCGCCGGCCGCCGCGAGCACGTGCTGGCCCCGGGCGAGATCCCGGTAGTGGCGACGGACCGTGGCGGGCAGGTCACCTACCACGGTCCCGGCCAGGCGGTGGCCTACGTGCTGCTCGACCTGCGCCGCCGCGCGCTGGGCGTGCGCGAGCTGGTGCGCCGCCTCGAGGACGGCCTCGTCGCCACACTCGCCGCCTACGGCATAGCCGGCCATCGCCGCGCGGGCATGCCCGGCGTCTACGTGGAGGACGCCAAGATCGCGGCCATCGGGCTCAGGGTGGCGCGCGGCTGCTCGTACCACGGCGTGGCACTCAACGTCGACATGGACCTCGAGCCCTTCACGCGCATCGACCCCTGCGGCTACCCGGGGCTTGCCGCGACGCAAATGGCCGCCCACGGGGTGCGTGCTAGCATCGGTGCAGTGCAACAACGGCTCGCCGCGGACCTCACGGAGGCCCTCGCGGCGCGTCCGTTCATCCCGTAGGTATCCATGCCCGATTCCGAGCTCAAGCTGCAGCAGAAGCGCAGCCTCAAGACGTCCCGCATCCCCATCAAGGTGGTCGCTGCCGGGGAGCCGCTGCGCAAGCCGCCGTGGATTCGCGTGCGCGCCGGTGGCGGCGAGCGTTTCACCGAGATCAAGCGCGTGCTGCGCGAAGCGAAGCTGCACACGGTGTGCGAGGAGGCCTCGTGCCCCAACATCGGCGAATGCTTCGGCCACGGCACGGCGACCTTCATGATCATGGGGGACCTGTGCACGCGCCGCTGCCCGTTCTGCGACGTGGCGCACGGCCGTCCCCAGCCGCTCGATCCCGAGGAGCCGAGGCACCTGGGCGAGACGATCGCGGCGATGAAGCTGCGCTACGTCGTCATCACCAGCGTCGACCGCGACGACCTGCGTGACGGCGGTGCCGGGCACTTCGTGGACTGCATTCGCGCGGTCCGCGAGCTTTCCCCCGCGACGCGGATCGAGATCCTCACGCCGGATTTTCGCGGGCGCCTCGATCGGGCGCTCACGGTGCTCGATGGCGCGCCGCCGGACGTGATGAACCACAACCTCGAGACCGTGCCGCGGCTCTACCGCCAGGCACGGCCGGGTTCCGACTACACGCATTCGCTGGCGCTGCTGGCCGAATTCAAGGCGCGGCATCCGCAGGTGCCGACCAAGTCCGGCCTCATGCTGGGCCTGGGCGAGACCAACGACGAGATCCTCGCCGTGATGCGCGACCTGCGCGCTCACCGCGTGGACATGCTCACCCTGGGCCAGTACCTGCAGCCCTCGAAGCATCACCTGCCGGTGGCGCGCTTCGCGCACCCCGACGAGTTCGCGATGTTCGAGCGCGAGGCCGCCGCCATGGGTTTCGCGAATGCCGCTTGCGGGCCGATGGTGCGTTCGAGCTACCATGCAGACAGGCAGGCTGCGGAAGCCGGAGCCGCCTGAACGACGAAGGGGTCCGGGCATGTATCGAGCGATCGGGGTGGCGGTACTGGCGGCAGCGGCGGCGCTGCCCGCGTCGGCGCAGGTATTCCGTTGCGTGGCCGCCGGGGGCGCGGTGAGCTACCAGCAGCAGCCCTGCGAAGGCGGCGCCCAGGGCGGCCCCACGGAGATTCCCACGACCTTCCCCGATCACGTGGCGCCCCGCGCAGAGCTGGCGGCGCAAGCGGCCGCGGCCGATGCCCGCATCCAGAAGCGCCTCGAGCTCGAGTCGGCCGAGCGCATGGCCCGCGCCGAGCAGGCCTCGCGCGAGAAGGACGTGCAGCACGAGCCCATGCCCGCCTACGCCGACGGCTGGCCGGTGATCTTCGCCGGCGGCCCGCACATCCACCATCCCATCGCGAAGCCGCCCCACCTGCGCCCGGACCTGCCCCGCAACGGGATGTCGCGCCCCGCACGCTAGGCACGTCGCAGCACCATTGCCGCAGGGCCTTCGCGATGATGTCGCGTGGGCCTGTCCTTGCGCCGCATTCGGCGACTCGAATACCATCAATCGGTTCGATTTCGCGCGCGGCTTTTACTCCCACGCATGGACCGCTTCAAGGAGCTCACGACGTTCATCGAGGTCGCGCAACGCGGCAGCCTCTCGGCAGCCGCACGCGAGGAGGGCATCACGCCCGCGATGGTCGGCCGGCGCATCGACCAGCTCGAGGAGCGCCTGGGCGTGAAGCTCTTCAAGCGCTCGACCCGCAAGGTCACGCTCACGCCCGAGGGCACCACTTTCCACGAGGACTGCAGCCGCATCCTCGCCGAGCTCTCCGCATCCGAAGAGGCGCTCACCGTGGGGGCGCGCAGCGCCAGCGGACGGCTCATCGTGACGGCACCCACCGCGTTCGGCCGCAAGCACATCGCCCCGCACCTGCCCGCCTTCGTGGCCGAGCACGCGAACCTCGCCATCACGCTGCACCTGTCCGAGCGCGTCGTGGACCTCAAGAACGAGCGCTTCGACATCGCCATCCGCATCGCCGACATGGAGGGCGCGGACCTCATCGCTTCGCGGCTCGCGCGCAACCATCGCGTGGTCTGCGGGGCGCCGGCGTATTTCAAGCGCGCCGGCAAGCCGCGCGTCCTCGCCGACCTGGCGCGCCACAACTGCCTCGTGACCAGCACCGAGGATGGCGTGGCCGATTCGTGGCACTTCCAGGAAAACGGCCGCCAGCTCTGGGTGAAGGTCGCCGGGACCCTGCAATGCAACGACGGCGAGGTGCTGACGCGCTGGGCGATCGCGGGCGAGGGGCTCGCATGGCGCAGCGCCTGGGAGGTGAGCGAGGAAGTCAAGCGCGGGCGCCTCATCACCGTTCTCGACGACAAGGCGATTCCCGGCAACGACATCTGGGCCGTCTACCCCGAGCGGCGGCTCCTGCCCGCCAAGGTGAAGCTCTTCATCGAGTTCCTGAAGAAGGCCTTCGGGGACCCGCCGTACTGGGAGTGAGCGCGATCCCCGTCTAGCGGAACTGCTTCACCACGTGCTGCTGGCGGCGGCTCACGGCGAGCTTCTCCCCCGTGCCCTTCACCACGACGGCCCATCCCGACTCGGCCTCGTCCGCGTTGCGCTCGAAGCCCGCGATGGCCGTGCGTGCGACGAGGCAATTGCGATGGATGCGCACGAAGAGCGGCTCGAACTCGCTCTCGAGGCTGGTGAGCGATTCCTCGACCAGGTATTCGCGCTCGAGCGTGCGCACGGTCACGTACTTGAGCTCCGCGCGCAGGTAGAGCACGTCGCCGATCGGCACCAGGTGGATCTTGCCGCGCTCGTGCACGGAAAGGTGGCGCCGCGGCTGGTTCGCCGCCGCCTGCAGCGCGGCCTGCGAGACCGGAGGCGCGGCATGCGCCTTCCTCAGCGCGGTGAGGAGGCGTTCGAGGCGAATCGGCTTGAGGAGGTAGTCGATCGCGTTCAGCTCGAAGGCCTTGATCGCATACGCGTCGAACGCGGTGGTGAAGATGATGGCGGGCGGCTCGGGCATGCCGGCGATGTGGCGCGCCGCCTCCATGCCGTCCATCTCGGGCATGCGGATGTCGAGCAGGACGATATCCACCTTCTCGCGGTTCAGCACCTCGAGCGCCTCGCGCCCGTTCTTCGCCTCGTCCACGACGGCAAGGGGGAGGGAGGCGCGGCATTCGTCGAGCAGGTCGCGCAAGCGCGCGCGCGCCGGCGCCTCGTCGTCGACGATGAGGATCCGCGGAACGGCAGGCTCGGCAAGCGTCATGGGACGGCCTTCTCGGCGATGTAGGGCATGCGGATGGTCACGCGGTAGATCCCGTCCTCCACGCCCGAGCGCATGCTGGCCTCGGCGTCGAAGTGCAGCTGCAGCCGTTCGCGGATGTTGGCGATCGCCATGCGGTTGCCCGCGGTCTGGCGGCCCTCGACGGCCCACGGGTTGGTGAGCGTCATCTCCAGCCGCCCCCCCGCCTGCGCCACGACGATGCCGATCTCGCCGCCGTCGGGCGAGGGCTCGATGCCGTGGTAGACGGCATTCTCGACCAGCGGCTGCAGCACCAGCGGCGGCACCAGCGCATCGGCCGGCATGGTTTCGACATGCCATGCGACGCGCAGGCGCTCGCCCAGGCGCAGGCTCTCGAGCGCGAGGTACTGCCGCACGAGCTCGATCTCGCTCGCGAGCGGTGCCAGCGTCCGGTTCTCCGCCATGAGCACGCGGAAGAGGTCCGCGAGGTCCTCCAGCGCACGCTCGGCGCGCCGCGGCTCCGAGCGGATCAGCGACAGCACGGCGTTGATGCTGTTGTAGAGGAAATGCGGCCGGATGCGCGCCTGCAGCGCCTGGATGCGCGCCTCGGCGATCGCCGGCTCGAGCGCTCGCGAGCGCAGGTCGAGATAGCCCAGCACGCAGCCCGTCACGAAGAACGTGAGGATCGCGGCCTTCGCCAGGCCCAACGACAGCGGCGCCTCGGCGAGCTGCGTGCCGACCTCGTAGGCGACCCAGACCAGCGCGAGCTGCGCGGCCGCGAGCGTTGCCACGGCGCCGGCATAGCCCAGGCGCTGCAGCGGCGCACGCGCGGCGCAAAGCAGCGCGAGGCTCACGATGAGCACCGGCTCGGCGAAGGAGGCCGTGGCGAGCAGCTCGAGCGGCAGTGCCGCCCACGACGGCGTCTTGAGGAAGGCAGCGGCGGCGACGAAGGCATTGGCCACAACCAGCGAGCGCAGCATCACGCCCAGGTTGCAGAAATTCGGCAAGCGGGGGTGCTTGCCGGTCTGATTTATACTCGCCACGTCTTCAATTTGGCCATTGCCGCCGCTTCCATGCAAGAACAGGACAAGCCGGGCGCCGCGGGCGCGGGCAAGGCATGGTCGGGGCGCTTCGCGGAACCGCTGGATGCTCTCACACAGCGCTTCAACGCGTCCGTTTCATTCGACCAGCGGCTCGCGGAGTTCGACATACGGGGCTCGCTCGCGCATGCGCGGATGCTGGGCCGTTGCGGCCTCATCCCCGCGAAGGACGTGGGCGACATCGAGCGCGGCATGGCGACCATCCTCGAAGAGGTGCGCGCCGGCACCTTCGCCTGGTCGATCGAGCGCGAGGATGTCCACTTCAACATCGAGCACCGGCTGACGGAGCTGGTGGGCGATGCCGGCAAGCGGCTGCACACCGCCCGCTCGCGCAACGACCAGGTGGCGACCGACATCCGCCTGTGGCTGCGCCACGAGATCGACGGCCTGCTCACGCTGCTGCGCGAGCTGCGCGCGACGATCCTCACGCAGGCCGAAATGCATGCCGGCGTGCTGATGCCGGGCTTCACGCACCTGCAGGTGGCCCAGCCGGTCACCTTCGGCCACCACCTGCTCGCCTACTTCGAGATGTTCAGCCGCGATGCCGAGCGCTTCGCCGACGCCCGCCGCCGCGTGAACCGCCTGCCGCTGGGAGCCTCCGCGCTCGCCGGCACCAGCTATCCCATCGACCGCGAGTCGGTCGCGAAGGAGCTCGGATTCGACGGCGTGGCGCAAAACTCGCTCGATGCGGTTTCGGACCGGGACTTCGCCATCGAATTCCTCGCCGCGGCCTCCATCTGCCAGATGCACGTCTCGCGGCTCTCGGAGGAGCTGGTGATCTGGATGAGCCCGCGCTTCGGCTTCGTCGACATCGCCGACCGCTTCTGCACCGGCTCCTCGATCATGCCGCAGAAGAAGAACCCCGACGTGCCGGAGCTCATGCGCGGCAAGACCGGGCGCGTGTACGGCGCGCTGGTGACGCTGCTCACGGTGATGAAGGGCCAGCCGCTCGCCTACAACAAGGACAACCAGGAGGACAAGGAGCCGCTCTTCGACACCGTCGACACGCTGCGCGACGTGCTGCGCCTCCTCGCCCAGATGCTGCCCGCGGTCACGCCGCGGCCCGAACGCATGCGCGAGGCGCTCACGCAGGGCTTCGCCACCGCGACCGACCTCGCCGACTACCTGGTGCGCAAGGGCCTGCCCTTCCGCGATGCCCACGAGGCGGTGGCGCGCGCGGTGCGTGCCGCCGAAGCGGCCGGCAAGGACCTGGCGGACCTCACGCTCGAGGAGCTGCGGGCCTTTTCGCCGCTCGTGGGCGACGACGTGCATGCGGTGCTCACGCCGGAAGGCTCGGTCGCCTCGCGCCGCCACGTGGGCGGCACGGCCCCGGAAGCGGTGGCGCGTGCGGTGCAGCGCGGGCGCGAGCGCCTCGCGGAGGGTCCCTAGGACACTTCCTCGCTCTTCGCCTCGTAGATGCGGCAAAGCTTGCGCGTCTCCGGGCCGGAAAGCCGGTCGCCCATGCGGCCGCAGCGGTAGATGCGCTGCGAGAGCTTCTGGCACCAGGTGCAGGTGGAGCACTCGCCGAAGATCGTGCCCTCGTTGTCCTCCTGCAGCGTGACCAGCGCCTCGCGTAGCGCCGACGTGGCGTTGCGGATGCGGTTGGGGCTGATGTTGCGGGTGGCGTTCTGCCACGGCAGCGCCGGCTGCGCCTCGGCGAGGAACTGCTCCCCGGCCGACGAAAGCCGCAGGCGCACCACGCGGCGGTCGATCTCGTCCTCGAAGCGCTCGATGAGGCCACGGCGATCGAGGAGGAGGAGCGTCTGCGAGACGGTGCCCTTGGTGAGGCCGAGGTAATCGGCCAGGGCCTGGGGCGTATTGGAGTAGCGGTTGGCCTTGCCGAGGTAGATCAACGCGTGCAGGTGCACGGGCTGGAGGGACTCCTCGGCGCCCGCCTTGCGCAGCTCCGTGCGCATGAGGTTGCCCAGCCTTTCGACGAGCTCCAGGAGCACGAGCGGGTTCTTGTCCAGGGCGCTTCCTTAGGTGCGAGCCGTCCGCGTTGAGCGATTAGTATCGCCCCGATACGAAACTGTCAAGCTTTTGAGCCGATAATTTTTCGTATCGCCTCGACACCTTCGCGCCGCCGGCATCGCTTCGCGTGGCCGGGACCGTCCCTGGAGGCGCCTCGCTTCACTTCCAGGCGAGCTCGGCGCCGCCCTGCGCGGCCACGATGCGGGTGAGCGACGCGAACAGCTCCTCGCCGCTGCGCGTGTCGCGCCACTCGCCGTCCTGCAGGCGGAAGTGGAAGCCGCCCGAGCGCGCGGCCACCCAGATCTCGCGATTGGGCGTCTGGCGGTTGACGATGACGCGGCTGCCGTCGGGGCAGGCGATGGTGAGGATGCCGCTCTCCAGGTCGACGTCGAGATCGTCGTGCGCTTCGGCCGCTTCCTCGATGCGCGCGAGCACGGCGTCGACGCCGCGATGGAAATCCGACTCGTTCATAATGCCCGGCATGATACGCGCCCTCGCCCTCGTCGCCATCGTGCTGGCGGCACTCTGCGCCGGCTGCGGCCAGAAGGGACCGCTCAAGCTGCCCGAGCCCGCCCCCGCCAAGCCTGCCACGCCATGAGCGCCCTCGAGCGGGCCGGCGGGGACCTCGAGCTCGAAGGCGTCCCCCTCGCGGAGGTCGCGCGCCGCTTCGGCACGCCCTGCTACGTGTACTCGCGCGCCGCCATCGAGGGGGCGTTCCGCGAGTTCGACGAGGGCCTCGACGCGGTCGACCACATGGTGTGCTACGCCGTGAAGGCCAACTCCACGCTGGCGATACTCGACCTGCTGCAGCGCATGGGCGCGGGCTTCGACATCGTCTCCGGCGGCGAGCTGGCGCGCGTGCTCGCCGCGGGCGGCGACCCCGCCTGCGTGATCTTCTCCGGCGTGGGCAAGTCCGAGGGCGAGATCCGCGCGGGCCTCGAGGCCGGCATCAAGTGCTTCAACGTGGAGAGCGAGCCCGAGCTCGAGCGGCTCGATGCGATCGCCGGGCGCCTGGGCCTGCGCGCGCCGGTGTCGCTGCGCATCAACCCCGACGTCGACGCACGCACCCACCCCTACATCTCGACGGGCCTCGCGGGCAACAAGTTCGGCATCCCCCATGGCCGCGCGATGGATGTCTACCGGCGCGCGGCCGCGCTGCCGAACATCGAGGTGACCGGCATCGATTGCCACATCGGCTCGCAGATCCTCGAGACGGCGCCGCTCGACGCGGCGCTCGATCGCGTGCTGGAGCTCGCCTCGAGCCTGCAGCGCGAGGGCATCGCGCTGCATCACCTGGACCTGGGCGGCGGCATCGGCATCCGCTATCGCGACGAGACGCCGCCCGACGTGCGCGCGTACTGCGAGCGCCTGGCTGCCCGGCTCGCCGGACGCGGCTACCAGGTGCTGCTGGAGCCGGGCCGCGCCGTCGTGGGCGCGGCGGGCGTGCTGCTCACGCGGGTCGAGTACCTCAAGCTCGACAAGGCGAAGCGCTTCGCCGTCGTGGACGCCTCCATGAGCGAGCTGCTGCGCCCGGCCCTCTACGAGGCGTGGCACGACATCGTCCCGGTGGCGGCGGCCCGCGGCGAGCCCGCGCGCTACGACGTCGTGGGCCCGGTGTGCGAATCGTCCGACGTGCTCGGCACCGACCGCGAGCTGGCGATCGCCGCGGGCGACGTGCTCGCGATCCTCTCGGCGGGCGCCTACGGCATGGCGATGAGCTCCAACTACAACTCGCGCCCGCGCCCGTGCGAGGTGATGATCGATCGCGGGCAGGCGGTGGAGATCCGCGCGCGCGAGAGCATCGCATCGCTCTTCGCGCTCGAGAGGCGCCTCGCACGCGCCTGAAGGCGCGCGCGCGCAAAATCGCGCGATGCTCCCGATAACGGTATCGGGTCGATACCAATCGTTCGCGAGTCGAATCAAATAGTCACGCTTGACACGCGCGGATTTAACAATGTTGCGACTAGAATCGCCTCACCAATCTCGTTCGATGCGAATCGAAAGCTTGGTAGTGCGAATCCAGGGGGCCCCCGGCCCCGCGCACGACAGACAATCGGTCCAACATTGAAAGGAGTTGAACATGGCAACGAAGAAAAAGGCTGCGAAGAAAAAGGCCGGCACGAAGAAAAAAGCCGCCAAGAAGAAGTCTTCCAAGAAATCCTCCAAGAAACGCGTAGCGAAGAAGAAGTCCTCGAAGAAGGCGTCGAAGAAGAAAGCCTCTGCGAAAGCGTCTTCGAAATCGTCTTCGAGAGCGGCTGGAGGAAAGAAGAAGGCAGCCAAGAAGAAATCGCCGGCCCGCAAGGCGGCGGCGAAGAAGCCAGCGAGAAGAAAAGCGGCAAGCGGAGGCGCCTCGAGCGCCAAGCCCGCGGCGACGCAGGCGGCCCCGGCCAACAAGCCGATGTCGGCTCCGGCGGTCACCCCGGTCATCACGCCGCTGATCAAGCCGATGAGCTGAAGAAGGCTTCGGCCTTCACCAGCACGCCGGCCTGACCCGACTACGAGGCGCGACCCGACCGGTCGCCGCCACGCGGCCCGCAACACGGCCGGGTAGCGCCTCGCAAGCGGGTTCCTCCCTCCAGCCTCCGTGCAAGCGGCGCTAAGCGCCGTCCGCTCGCGTGCGCTTCATGGGCCACGTGGCCACCGTGGAATAGCCGCCGCTGCCCAGGTCCGAGCGGACCAGCGCCATCTCCTGTGCGCGCCAGGCGATCGCCTCGATGCGTTCGCGGGCGACGGCGCGCTCGACCCTGCGCACCAGCGTCACGTGAGGCGTGAAGGCGCGCGCCTCGAGCGCGAAGCCCCGCGCACGCAGCGCCTCGTCGAGCGCCGATTGCAGGCGCAGGAGCGGCTGCGGCGGCTCGGCCGTGCCCACCCAGGCCACGCGTGCGCGGCGGAAGGAGCCGACCTGGTCGAAGGCCATTGCGAATGGCGCTTCGCGCACCACGCCTGCCGCATCGACCAGCGCGTCCGCGCGCTCGGCGCCGACTTCGCCGAGGAAGGCGAGCGTGAGGTGGATCTTCTCCATCGGGACCGCGCGCCCGCCCGCGCGCGACGCGAGCTCCAGCGCGAGGGCGCGCAACGATTGCGCGGCACCCGCATCGGGCCAGATCGCGAAGAAGAGACGCGGCATCCGGAGGCTGGATAACTAGAGCAGGAAGAAGGTCGCGAGGCCGAGGAAGATGAAGAAGCCCATGCTGTCGGTCACGAACGTGAGGAAGACGCTCGAGCCCACCGCCGGGTCGCGCCCGAAGCGCTCCATGGCGAGCGGGATGAAGATCCCGGCCAGCGCCGCGACGATCAGGTTCAGCAGCATCGCGAGCGCCATGACGCCGCCGAGCGCCACGTTGCGATAGAGCCCGAAAGCGATGAGGCCGAGCACGCCGCCCCACACCACGCCGTTCAGCACGCTGATGCTGAGCTCCTTGAGGAGCAGGCGCCGCGCGTTGGCCGGGCGCACGTGGCCCAGCGCGAGCGCCCGCACGATGAGCGTGGTGGTCTGGTTGCCCGAATTGCCGCCGATGCCGGCGACGATCGGCATGAGCGCCGCCAGCGCCGCGAGCTGGGCGATCGAGCCCTCGAAGAGGCCCACCACGCGGGAGGCGACGAACGCCGTGCAGAGGTTGAGCGCGAGCCACGGGCCGCGGTTGCGCGCGCTGTCCCAGACGCTCGCGAAGATGTCCTCCTCTTCGCGCAGGCCCACCTTGCCGAGGGCCTGGGCCTCCTGGCGGTCGCGCACGTACTCGAGCACGGCATCGACGGTGATGCGCCCCACGACCTTGCGCTGCCCATCCACCACCGGCGCGCACACGAGGTCGTAGCGGTCGAAGGACTGCGCCGCCTCGTCCGAATCGTCCTCGGGCCCGAAGGCGACCACGTCACGCTCGTAGATGCCGGCGAGCTCGACGTCCGGGTCGGTGACGAGCAGCCTGTTGAGGGGCAGGATGCCCTTCAGGTGGTCGTCGCGGTCGACCACGAAGATGGAATCGGTCTGGTGGGGCAGCTCGTCGTAGCGGCGCAGGTAGCGCAGCGCCACCTCGCATGTCACGTCCTCGCGGATGCTCACCACCTCGAAGTCCATGAGCGCGCCGACCGTGCCCTCGGGATACGACAGCGCCTGCTGCAGCTCCGCGCGATCCTCGACATCCTGCGACTCGATGATGTCCTGCACCACATCGTCGGGCAGGTCGGGCGCGAGGTCCGCGATCTCGTCGGCATCGAGGCTCTGGGCCGCGGCCACGATCTCGGCCTTGTCCATGTCCGCGAGCAGCGTGTCGCGGACGGAATCCGAGACCTCGAGGAGGATGTCGCCATCGCGGTCGCGCGGGACGAGGCGCCAGACGAAGATGCGGTCCTCGAGCGGCAGGCCTTCGAGGATGTACGCCACGTCCGCAGGGTGCAGCTCCCCGATGACGGCATGCACTTCGCGCGCGATGGACGCATCGTCGCGCGGCGCTTCCTCGTCGCGGCGGCTCGCGAGCAACCCGGCGACCGTGTGCAACTGCTCGTTGGGCGTGGGCGACGGTTCCGCGAGCTGCGCGGCTTCGTGCGGCGGTGTCATGGCAGCTCCGCCGCGGGCATGCGCGCGAGGATCAGTTGCGTCTTGTGCCCGAGCCACGCGGTGTTGCGGTGGTGATCGTAGAAGCGCGGGTTGGGCACCATCGCGGCGAGGCGCGCGGCGGCCTCGGGGCCCAGTCCCGCGGCTCCGGTGCCGAAGTAATGCCGCGCCGCCGCTTCCGCTCCGAACACGCCTTCTCCCCACTCGATGACGTTGAGGTAGATCTCGAGGATACGGCGCTTGTCGAGCACCCGCTCGATCATCACCGTGATGAGCGCCTCCTCGCCCTTGCGCCACGCGCTCCGGTCGGCGGAGAGGAACAGGTTCTTCGCGAGCTGCTGCGAGATCGTGGATCCGCCCGCCACCACGCGGCCCTTCTTCTCGTTCTTCTCGCGCGCCTTCTCGATCGCCTCCCAGTCGAAGCCCTCGTGGTCCACGAACTTCGCGTCCTCCGCGGCGACCACGGCGCGCTTCAGGTGCACCGAAATGCGCTCGTACGGCACCCACGCCTGCTGCAGCCGCGCATTCGGGTTCTTCGCGCGCAGCGCATCGAGGCTGCGCTGCATGAAGGCCGTGGTGCCGGGATTGTGGTCCCGCCACCACCAGACGCGCGCCAGGTAGGACACCTGGACCGCGAGGAAGATGCCGGCCAATGCGAGTACCAGCCAGCCGGTGAAGCGCAGGAGCTTCCTCACGAGGCGCGCGCCCTCAGCTCGTCCAGCACCTCGCGCGTGGGCGGCCGCTGTCCACGCCACAACCGGTACGATTCGGCGGCCTGCTCGACCAGCATGCCGAGACCGTCGCTGGTGCGCGCGCCGTGGGACCGCGCATGCTCGAGGAACCCGCGCGCAGCCGGCCCATAGGCCATGTCGTAGACGAACGTGGAAGCGCCCGCGATGCCTTGCGGCAGGCGCAGCGGCTCTCCGTGCGTGGAGGTGGAGGTCGCATTGATGATGACGTCGAACGGCTCCTGCGCCTCAAGCGGGAAGCCCGAAGGCTCGATGGGGCCGAGGGCCGCGAAGTGCGACGCCAGCGCTTCGGCACGCTCGCGCGTGCGGTTCGCGATCACGAGCACGCGCGGCGCGAGCTGCAGCAGGGGCGCGATCACGCCGCGCGCGGCACCCCCGGCGCCCAGCATCGCGATGCGCTTTCCTTCGAGGGCGAGGCCCAGATTGCGCGTGAGATCGGCCACGAGGCCCGCGCCATCGGTGTTGTCCGCGACGATGCGATCGCCGTCGCGCATGAGGAAATTGGCCGCCCCTGCGAGCCGCGCCGCATCGCCTGCATGGTGCGCGAGCGCGAACGCTTCCACCTTGAAGGGCAGCGTGACATTGGCGCCGCGCCCGCCCTGCGCGAAGAATGCGCGTGCGGTCGCGGCGAACGCATCGAGCGGTGCAGCCAGCGTCGAGTACGCGATCGACTCGTGCATGAGCGCCGCGAAGCGCGCATGGATCGCGGGCGACAGGCTGTGCGCAACGGGGTTTCCGATGACGACGTAACGGTCCATCGGTGCGAAGGGTCAGCGGGAAAGCGATGGCGGAATTTGCTGCGCCGCCATGATAACGGGGCCCGGCTCATGCCGCCGCGAATTTATATAGTATGACGCCAGCACCCGATCGAGCCCCATCTTGGTGCGTCGCCAAAAGCCGCGCACTTCCATGGTGCATGACGCCCGCCGCGAAACGCGAAGCGTCTGATCGATCAAGCATTTAAGCTCGGCAAGCCGTGGCATGTTTTTCGCTATTTGAGGGCCTCTACCGCCCCCGGCGGCCTTTCATTCCCCATTCCGGGGCATAACCACCAAATCAGGAGAGATTCAATGGCATCCGCTGTCGCCGACGTGTTCAAGACGATCAAGGAAAACGAGGTCAAGTTCGTCGACCTTCGCTTTACGGATACCAAGGGCAAGGAGCAGCACGTCACCGTGCCGGTGAAGGCATTCGGCGAAGACAAGTTCAAGGATGGCCACGCGTTCGACGGCTCGTCGATCGCCGGTTGGAAGGGCATCGAGGCCTCCGACATGCTGCTGATGCCGGATCCGGATTCCGCGCGCATGGATCCCTTCTACGACGAGCCCACGCTCGTGCTGTCGTGCGACGTGCTCGAGCCGTCGACGGGCAAGGGCTACGAGCGCGATCCGCGCACCATCGCGCGCAAGGCCGAGGCGTACCTGAAGAGCTCCGGCCTGGGCGATACCGCCTACTTCGGCCCCGAGCCCGAGTTCTTCATCTTCGACGCGGTCGAGTGGAAGGTCGACATGTCGGGCAGCTTCGTGAAGATCTACTCCGAGGAGGCGCCGTGGTCCGCGGACCTGAAGTTCGACGGCGGTAACCTCGCGCACCGCCCGCCCGTGAAGGGCGGCTACTTCCCGGTGCCGCCGGTGGACTCGCTGCAGGACATGCGCAGCGCCATGTGCCTCGCGCTCGAGGAGCAGGGCGTCGAGGTCGAGGTGCACCACCACGAGGTGGCCGCACCCGGGCAGTGCGAGATCGGCACCATGTTCAACACGCTCGTGAAGCGCGCCGACTGGCTGCAGATCCTCAAGTACACCGTGCTCAACGTCGCGCGCTCGTACGGCAAGACGGCGACCTTCATGCCGAAGCCCGTCGTGGGCGACAACGGCTCGGGCATGCACGTGCACCAGTCGGTGTGGAAAGGCGGCAAGAACCTGTTCGCCGGCGACGGCTATGCGGGCCTTTCCGAGTTCGCGCTGTTCTACATCGGCGGCATCATCAAGCACGCGAAGGCGCTCAACGCGATCACCAATCCCGGCACCAACTCGTACAAGCGCCTGGTGCCCGGCTTCGAGGCGCCGATCAACCTCGCGTACTCCGCCCGCAACCGTTCCGCCGCCTGCCGCATCCCGTACGTGACCAGCGACAAGGCGCGCCGCGTGGAAGTCCGCTTCCCCGATCCCACGGCCAACCCGTACCTCGCGTTCGCCGCGATGCTGATGGCGGGGCTCGACGGCGTGCAGAACAAGATCCATCCCGGCGACCCGCTCGACAAGAACCTCTACGACCTCGAGCCGGAAGAGGCCGCGAAGGTGCCGCACCCGTGCGCGTCGCTCGACGAAGCGCTCGAGGAGCTCGACAAGGACCGCGACTTCCTCACCCGCGGCGGCGTCTTCACCAACGACATGATCGATGCGTACATCGCGCTCAAGTACGAGGAGGTGCAGCGCTTCCGCATGACGACGCACCCGGTCGAGTTCGAGATGTACTTCTCGGCCTGAAGACGGGCCGGCAACCATGCAGTTCGGGAAAGGGGCGGCGCGCCGCCCCTTTTTTTGTCCGTGCGCGCCCTTCTTGTGGGGCGAGCGCCCGGCCACCACAACATCTAGGGCCCGCCGCGCCGGTATGTGGTTGAGTTCATTGCATTATCGTTCGGACGCTGCCTATGCTGGGCTCCCCCGTCATGCCAAGGGAGCATTGCATGAAGAGCGCCTGGATCGCAGCAATCGCGGTCGCAGCGACACCGCCCGTCTTCGCACAGGCGACCATCTACAAGCAGGTCGACGAGAGTGGCCGCGTCACCTACTCGAACAAGCCCATGAAGGGCGCCATCGTGATGGAGCTGGAGCCCGTCAATACCGTGCCCGCCGAGCAGAAGGCCGCGAGCACGGTGGCGGAGAAGGCACCCGCGCGCGCCATACCCGCCACGCTGACGGTCACGAAGCCGTCGCTCGCCTCGGTCGAGCCGCAACTGCAGCGCAAGCGCGACGCGGAGCGGCGCCGCATCCTCGAGCAGGAGCTGGCGAAGGAAGAAGCATCGCTGGGCGACGCGCGCGGCGCGCTTTCGCAGGAGCAGCACAATCCCGTCCTCATGGCCGCGGTGCGGGTGGCGCAGGAGTCCGCCGATCCGACGCCCGCCGAGGCCGCGGTGATGCGGTCCAACCTCGACAAGGCTTCCGGCCGCATCCGCGGATTGCAGGCCACCGTGTCCGAGCACGAGCGCAACATCGAGGCGCTTCGCAAGGAGCTCGCCGCGCTCAAGTAACGCGGCGGCTTTTCGCACCACCCCTTCCCCCAGCTTCGCAGCGCGCGCCGGTCTCCACGGCTGGCGCGCTCCTTGCTTTTTTCGTCACGAGCGCATCGTGAGCCCGTTCGAAGGCCTCGAGCTGCTCAGCACCGCCGTGCTCATGCTCGATGACGACCTCCAGGTGACCTTCGCCAATCCCGCCGCAGAGACGCTGTTCGCTCAGGCCCGCAGCCACATGCTCGGCGTGCCCTTCGCGCAGGCATTGCCCGGCAACGACGACTTCGTGCAGCGCCTGCACCAGTCGATCGAGGCCGACGCCGGCTTCAACGACAACGACCTGCTGCTCGAGGTCGAGGGTTATCCGGTGCACCTGCACTGCGTGATCACGCCGATCGAGGCGTTCGGCGCGCGCCTCATGCTGGAGCTGCGCGAGCTGCAGCAGCAGATGAAGATCGCCCGCGAGGCGAAGATCCTCGAGCAGCAGGAAGCCAACCGCGAGCTCATCCGCAACCTCGCCCACGAGATCAAGAACCCGCTGGGCGGGATCCGCGGCAGCGCGCAGCTGCTCGAGCGCGAGCTGCCGGACGCGGAGCTGCGCGAGTTCACGCAGGTGATCGTGAAGGAGACCGATCGCCTGCAGTCGCTGATGAACCGGCTGCTCACGCCCAGCCGGTTGCCGCACGAGGAGGACCTCAACATCCACGAGGTCGTCGAGCGCGTGCGCTCGCTGCTGCTGGCCGAGTTCCCGGCGCTCGAGGTGCGCCGCGACTACGACACCAGCCTGCCCGAGATCCATGCGGACAAGGAGCAGCTCATCCAGGCCACGCTCAACGTGGCGCGCAATGCCGCACAGGCGCTGGGCGGCCGCGGCCACATACGCCTCGTCACGCGCATCTCCCGCCAGGTCACCATCGCGCGCGTGCGCTATCGGCATGCCATCGCCGTCACTGTCGAGGACAACGGCCCCGGCGTGCCCGCCGAGCTCGCCGACAAGATCTTCTATCCGCTCGTGAGCGGGCGCGCCGGCGGCACGGGCCTGGGGCTGTCGCTCGCGCAAAGCTACGTGAGCCAGCACCACGGCCTCATCGAGTTCGAAAGCGCGCCCGGACGCACGCGCTTCACCATCCTGCTGCCGGTGCGCGAAAGGAACGAAAGCGTATGAACGCTGCACAACCGCCTGCATCGAGAGGCTCGAATCCGGTGTGGATCATCGACGACGACCGCTCGATCCGCTGGGTGTTCGAGAAGGCGCTCGCCCGCGAAGGCATCGAGCACCGCACCTTCAGCGCCGCACAGGAGGCGCTCGACACGCTCGACAGCGAGCGCCCCCAGGTCGTGGTGAGCGACATCCGCATGCCGGGGCTCTCGGGGCTCGAGTTCATGCAGCGCCTGAAGGAGAAATTGCCGAGCACGCCGGTGATCATCATGACGGCGTACTCGGACCTCGAGAGCGCGGTCGCGGCCTTCCAGGGCGGCGCCTTCGAGTACCTGCCCAAGCCGTTCGACGTGGACCATGCGGTGGAGCTCGTGCGCCGCGCGCTCGACGAGAGCCGCCGCCAGGTCGAGTCCATCCCCACGGAGGATGCAGCGCCCGAGATCCTCGGCCAGGCCCCGGCGATGCAGGAGGTCTTTCGCGCCATCGGACGCCTCGCGCAATCGCACGCGACGGTGCTGATCACCGGCGAGTCCGGCACCGGAAAGGAGCTCGTCGCACGCGCGCTGCACCGCCATAGCCCGCGCGCGCCCAAGGCCTTCATCGCGATCAACACCGCCGCCATCCCCAAGGAGCTCCTCGAGAGCGAGCTCTTCGGCCACGAGCGGGGCGCCTTCACCGGCGCCCAGACGATGCGCCGCGGACGCTTCGAGCAGGCCGAGGGCGGCACGCTCTTCCTCGACGAGATCGGCGACATGCCGCCGGACCTGCAGACGCGGCTGTTGCGCGTGCTCTCCGACGGGCAGTTCTATCGCGTGGGCGGCCATACGCCGCTCGCGGCGAACGTGCGCGTGATCGCGGCGACGCACCAGGACCTGGAGACGCGCGTGAAGCAGGGCCTCTTCCGCGAGGACCTCTACCACCGCCTCAACGTGATCCGGTTGCGCCTGCCCGCGTTGCGCGAGCGGCGCGAGGACATCCCCGCGCTGGCGCGGCACTTCCTCGCCAAGAGCGCGCGCGAGCTGGGCGTGGACGGCAAGCGCCTCACCGATACCGCGCTTCAGTTCCTCACCGCCCAGGAATGGGCCGGCAACGTGCGGCAGATCGAGAACCTGTGCCACTGGGTCACGGTCATGGCGCCCGGCCAGGTGGTCGACGTGAACGACCTGCCGCCGGAAGTGCGCGGCGAGGTCGGCGCCGCGGCCTCCGAGGAGAGCGACTGGCGCCGCGTGCTCGAGCGCGAGGTCGCCTCGCGCCTCGCCCGCGGCGAATCGGACATCGCCGATCCGCTCACGCGCGACTTCGAGACCGTGCTCATCGTGAAGGCGCTCCAGCACACCGGCGGCCGCCGCATCGAGGCCGCGGGCCTGCTCGGCATCGGGCGCAACACGCTCACGCGCAAGGTGCAGGAGCTGAAGATAGATACAAAAGACTAGGCGCAAGGCACAGGGAGAAGGGCGCAAGGCGCAAGGCACAAGGCGCAAGAGCGACGAGAGACGTGGGGTACCGCCGTGGCAATCTGATGAGGCGTTGGTCAAACAGGGACAACTTTATCTTGCGCCGTGCGCCTTGAGCCTTGTGC
>DATMJE010000430.1:0-5394 GCA_035553995.1 Usitatibacter sp.
CACGAACATGCCGAACGTCGAGCGCGTCGCCGTCTCCTCCAACGCGGAGGCGGCACGGCGCGCGGCGGAAGAGGCGGGCTCCGCCGCCGTCGCGGGCGAGATGGCGGCCGAGCACTACGGCCTCGCCATCCTCGCCTCCAATATCGAGGACGAGCCCAACAACACCACGCGCTTCCTCGTGATGGGCGACTACCAGCCCAAGGCCTCGGGACGCGACAAGACCTCGCTCGTCCTCTCGGCGAAGAACCGCGCGGGCGCCGTCTACGAGATGCTCACGCCGTTCGCGAAGCGCGGCGTGTCGATGACCAAGTTCGAGTCGCGCCCCTCGCGCGTCGCCGTCTGGGAGTACCTCTTCTTCGTGGACATCGAGGGCCATCGCGACGATCCGCAGGTGGCCGAGGCGCTGGAGGAGGTCGGCGGCATCGCCGGCTACATCAAGGTGCTGGGGTCGTATCCGGTGGCGGTGATTTAGAGGCGTACAGGGCGCAAGGCACAAGGCGCAAGACATCCAAGGTGCAAGGCGTACAAAGCGCAATGGTGGAAGGCACGAGGCACAAGGTGGAAGGAACCAGGGTGGTCGACATCAAGCAACTGGCGCCGGAGAACGTGCGCGCCATCGCGCCGTACGTACCGGGGAAGGCCATTTCCGAGACCGCGCGCGAGATCGGCATTCCCGAGGCCGACATCCTCAAGATGGCCTCGAACGAGAACCCGCTGGGACCGTCGCCGCGGGCCGTGGAAGCCATCCGCAAGTGGCTGGAGCAGCTCCACTACTACCCGGAAGGCACGTTCGATCTCAAGGCCGTGCTCGCGCGCAAGCTCGGCGTGGGCCCCGAGCACCTGGTGCTGGGCAACGGCTCGAACGACGTGCTGGAGCTCGTCGCGCGCGCGTTCGTCCGGCCCGCCGAATCGGTGGTCTATTCGCAGCACGGCTTCCTCGTCTATCCGCTGGTCACGCAGGCGATCGGCGCCACGGCGATCGAGGTGCCGGCGAAGAACTACGGCGCGGACCTCGATGCGATGGTGCGCGCCGTGCGTGCGGATACCAAGCTCGTGTTCCTCGCGAATCCGAACAATCCGACGGGCACCTTCGCACCGTGGGAAGAGGTGCGCGCATTCATCCGCCGCCTGCCGGCGAACGTGCTCGTCGTGCTGGACGAGGCGTACGGCGAATACCTGCCCGATGACCTGCGCTCGCCCACCATCGGCTGGATCGCGGAGTTTCCCAATCTCGTCGTCGCGCGCACGCTTTCCAAGGCGTACGGGCTCGCGGGCCTGCGCGTGGGTTTCGCCGCCGCGCACCCGGACGCGGCCGAGCTCATGAACCGCGTGCGCCAGCCGTTCAACGTGAACCAGCTCGCCCTCGTGGCGGCCGCGGCGGCGCTCGAGGACGAGGCGTTCATCGCGAAGAGCCGCGAGGTGAACGCGAAGGGCCTCGTGCAGTTGCGCGAAGGCTTCGAGCGGCTGGGCCTGGAGTACATCCCGTCGCACGGCAACTTCATCACCGTGCGCGTGGGCGACGGGGCCAAGGTCTTCCGGTCGATGCTCGCCGAGGGCGTGATCGTTCGTCCCATCGCGGGCTACGGCATGCCCGGGCACCTGCGCGTCACCGTGGGCCTGCCCGAGCAGAACGCGCGCATGCTCGCCGCGCTCGGCCGCGCCCTCGGGCGGAAATAACACCGATGCGCCGGCTGGGCCGGGTGGCCATCGTGGGCGTGGGCCTCATCGGCGGGTCGCTCGCGATCGCGCTGCGCCGCGCCGGGTTCGTGACCACGCTCGTCGCCGCCGATCGCGACCTGCAGGCCCTCGAGCGCGCCATGAACCTCGGCGTGATCGACGAGGGCGCCGAATCGGTGTCGGAAGCGGCGCGCGGCGCGGACCTCGTCATCGTGGCACTCCCGGTGCGCGCCATCGGGCCCGCGCTGCACGACATCGGCATGGCGGTCGAGCCCCACGCCGTCATCACCGACGTGGGCAGCACCAAGGGCGAGGTGGTCCGCATCGCGCGCCAGGAGCTGCGCGAGCGCTTTCCGCGCTTCGTGCCGGGCCATCCCATCGCCGGGCGTGAAGCGTCCGGCGTGGAGGCCGCCACGGGCGATCTTTTCCGCGGCGCGCGCGTGGTGCTCACGCCGGAAACGGACACCGACACGGATGCCGTCGACATGGTGCGCGCGTGCTGGGAGGCCGCCGGCGGCCGCATCGCGACACTCACCGCGGCCGCGCACGACCGCATCTTCGCCGCCGTGAGCCACCTGCCGCACGTGCTCTCGTTCGCCCTCGTGTCGGAAGTGGCGGCGCGCAGCGATGCCGCGGAGCTCTTCTCCTTCGCGGCCGGCGGCTTCCGGGATTTCACGCGCATCGCCGCGAGCTCGCCCGAGATGTGGCGCGACATCGCGTTGCAGAATCGCGAGGCCTTGCTGGAGGAGCTCGACCGCTATGAAGCGCGGCTCGCGGTCTTCCGCACGCTGATCGATCGCGGCGATGGCCCCGGCCTCGAGCGGCTGATGAGCGAGGCGCGCAGCGCGCGCCACGCGTGGAGCGCCGGCGTCCGGCGCACCGTCTCCCCCGAATGACCATGGACTTCCTCGACCTTCCGCCCGTCACCCGGGCGGCCGGGACGCTCCGGCTTCCCGGCTCCAAGAGCATCTCCAACCGCACGCTGCTGCTCTCCGCGCTCGCCCGCGGCTCGACCACGCTCACGGGGCTCCTCGATTCCGACGACACGCGCGTCATGCGCGGCGCCCTCGAGGCGCTCGGCGTCGCGATCGAGAGCATCGGTGGACCGGAGCACGTGCGCGTGGAAGGCGTGGGCGCGGGCGGCTTCCCGGTGAAATCGGCCAGCATCTTCCTCGGCAACTCGGGCACCTCCGCACGGTCCCTCACGGCGGTGCTCGCGGTGGCCGACGGCAACTACACCCTCGCGGGCGTGCCGCGGATGCACGAGCGGCCCATCGGCGACCTGGTCGATGCGCTCGAGCCCGCCGGCGCGCGCGTGCGCTACCTCGGCAATGCCGGTTTCCCGCCGCTCGCCATCGCGCCGCGCGAGCGCACCGGTGCCACGCGCCTCACGGTGCGCGGATCCATTTCCAGCCAGTTCGTCTCCGGCGTGCTGATGGCGCTGCCGTGGACCGGAGAGGCGATCACCGTCGAGATCGAGGGCGAGCTCATCTCGAAGCCCTACGTGGACCTCACGCTGAACCTCATGGAGCGCTTCGGCGTCCTCGCCACGCGTGACGAGTGGCGCGCGTTCGAGCTGCCCGGGGGCGATGGCTACCAGTCGCCCGGCGAGCTCGCGGTCGAGGGCGATGCCTCGTCCGCCTCGTACTTCCTCGCGGCCGGTGCGCTCGGTGGCGGCCCGTTGCGCGTCGAGGGCGTGGGACGCGCGAGCGCGCAGGGCGACGTGCATTTCACGCGCGTGCTGGCCGCGATGGGCGCGAAGGTCGAGTTCGGCGAGCACTGGGTCGAGTGCTCGGGCCGGCCGCCCTTCGATGCCTTCGACCTCGACATGAACCTCATTCCCGATGCGGCCATGACCTCGGCAGTGCTGGCACTCTTCGCGAAGGGTCCGTGCGTGCTGCGCAGCATCGGGAGCTGGCGCGTGAAGGAAACCGACCGCATCGCCGCGATGGCCACCGAGCTGCGCAAGTTCGGCGCCGTCGTGGACGAGGGCCCGGACTGGCTGCGCGTCACACCTCCCGTCGATTTCCTCGCCGCGTCCGCGCACGCGCTTCCCCCCATCGCCGTCGATACCTACGACGACCACCGCATGGCCATGTGCTTCTCCCTCGCCTCCTTCGGCCCGCGACGCGTGCGCATCAACGATCCGGCCTGTGTCGCCAAGACATTCCCGCGCTATTTCGAGGCGTTCGCCGCGCGTGTCTCATGAGCGGCGTCCCGGTGATCGCCATCGACGGGCCATCGGCCTCGGGCAAGGGGACGGTCGCGGCACGCGTGGCCGCGGGGCTCGGTTTCCACTATCTCGATAGCGGCGGGCTGTATCGGTTGGTCGCGCTCATCGCCCTCGAGGAAGGCCTGGACCTCGCGGACGAGGCCGCGCTCGAGCGTGCGGCGGCCGGCATGCCGGTGGAGTTCGGCGAGGGCAGCGTGCGGCTGGAGGGCCGCGATGTCACGGCCGCGCTGAGGGGCGAGGCGGTGGGCGCGGCAGCCTCGCGCATCGCGGCCTATCCGCGCGTGCGTGCGGCGCTCCTGGAGCGCCAGCGTGGCTTCCGCAAGCCTCCGGGACTGGTCGCGGACGGGCGCGACATGGGCTCCATCGTGTTCCCCGATGCACCCCTCAAGGTGTTCCTCACGGCCGGTGTCGCCACGCGTGCCGAGCGCCGCCATAAGCAGTTGATGGAAAAGGGAATGTATGCCAAAATGGAGGACGTCGTGGAAGAATTGCGGCAGCGGGACGAGCGCGATAGCAACCGCCCCATCGCACCGCTAAGGCATTATCCCGACGCGATTTTTCTCGATACCACCCGATTGTCCGCCGACGAGGCCGTCGCGCGCATCCTCGGCTGGTGGCGCGAAAAGCCGCCGCGATAGCGGCGCGCGGACGAAAGTCCAAGGGTGTCAGGGGGTTGAGCCGGTATTCGCCGCTCCCCGACGTTGACCAACAACGACCGCAAGGTCGTTCATCCGAAAGTCAGGTTTTTCATGCAGGCCCAAACCGCAACCAAACCCGCCGCCGGCAATCCCGCCGCCGAGAACAGCTTCGCCGCCCTCTTCGAGGAAAGTCTTTCCCGCCAGGAGATGCGAGTGGGCGAAGTCATCACGGCCGAGGTCATTTCCGTTGACCCCAACGTGGTGATCGTCAACGCGGGCCTGAAGTCCGAAAGCACCATCGCAACCGAAGAATTCAAGAACGACCGTGGCGAAGTGGAGGTCAAGCCCGGCGATTTCGTGTCCGTGGCCATCGAAGCCCTCGAGGACGGCTTCGGCGCGACCAAGCTCTCGCGCGACAAGGCGAAGAAGCTGGCCGCGTGGACCGCGCTCGACGACGCCCTCGCCAACGCCACGATCATCAAGGGCGTGGTTTCCGGCAAGGTGAAGGGCGGCCTCACCGTCATGGTGAACGGCATTCGCGCCTTCCTGCCCGGCTCGCTCGTCGACCTCCGTCCCGTGAAGGACACCTCGCACTTCGAGGGCAAGGAGCTCGAGTTCAAGGTCATCAAGCTCGACCGCAAGCGCAACAACGTGGTGGTCTCGCGCCGCGCCGTGATGGAAGAGACGGCCGGTGTCGAGCGCCAGCAGCTCCTCGAGACGCTGAAGGAAGGCGCCATCGTGAAGGGCGTGGTGAAGAACATCACCGACTACGGCGCGTTCGTGGACTTGGGCGGCATCGATGGCCTGCTGCACATCACCGACATGGCGTGGAAGCGCGTGCGTCAT
>DATMJE010000431.1:0-3963 GCA_035553995.1 Usitatibacter sp.
GTGCACGACGGCCAGGTGGTCAACAAGGGCGAGATGATCGTCGACGGACCGGCGGACCCGCACGACATCCTGCGCCTGCAGGGGATGGAGGCGCTCGCCCGCTACGTGATCGACGAGGTGCAGGACGTCTACCGCCTGCAGGGCGTGAAGATCAACGACAAGCACATCGAGGTGATCGTGCGGCAGATGCTCCGCCGCGTCTCGATCGTCGATCCGGGCGAGAGCCGCTTCATCACCGGCGAGCAGGTCGAGCGCGCGGAAGTCCTCGAGGAGAACGACCGCACCAAGGTCGACAACAAGCGCCCGGCCACCTTCGAGTACATGCTGCTCGGCATCACCAAGGCGTCCCTGTCGACCGACTCGTTCATCTCCGCGGCCTCCTTCCAGGAGACCACGCGCGTGCTGACCGAGGCGGCGATCATGGGCAAGAAGGACGACCTGCGCGGCCTCAAGGAAAACGTCATCGTGGGACGCCTCATCCCCGCGGGGACGGGCCTTGCCTACCACTCCACGCGCAAGAAGAAGGAAGTGGAGCCGGGCTCTTCCGCGTCGTTCGGATTCTCGATCGACGAGGCCGATACCACGAGCGAGCAGGTGGCTTGACGCAAGTGCCATAACCCCCTAAAATTGAGAGCTTTTTTCCCTCGGCGAAAGGTGCTTTCGCCGAGGGGAAGAGCCCTCGGGGGGCCCGCCCCAACCCAATTCGATTCACGAGAAAACATGCCGACGATCAATCAGTTGCTGCGCAAAGGGCGCAAGAAGGTGCAAACCAAGAGCAAGGTGCCCGCGCTGGGAGGCAGCCCGCAGAAGCGCGGCGTGTGCACCCGCGTGTACACGACCACGCCGAAGAAGCCCAACTCGGCCCTGCGCAAGGTGGCCAAGGTGCGCCTCACCAACGGCTACGAGGTCATCAGCTACATCGGCGGCGAGGGCCACAACCTCCAGGAGCACTCGGTGGTGCTGATCCGCGGCGGCCGCGTGAAGGACCTGCCGGGCGTGCGCTACCACATGGTGCGCGGAAGCCTGGACACCGCCGGCGTGAAGGACCGCAAGCAGTCGCGCTCCAAGTACGGCGCCAAGCGGCCCAAGGCAGCGTAAGCCCCCGGGCTGTTTTTCAAACGCAACAGTTATCGAACGGATACAGACCTATGCCGCGTCGCAGAGAAGTCCCCAAACGCGAGATCCTGCCGGATCCCAAGCACAAGAGCGAGGAAGTCGCGAAGTTCATGAACGTGCTGATGACGCGCGGCAAGAAGTCGGTCGCCGAGCGCATCCTCTACGGCGCCCTCGACGCCATCTCGAAGAAGTCCGGCAAGGACGCCTTCGAGGTGTTCAATTCGGCCATCAACAACGTGAAGCCGATGGTGGAGGTGAAGAGCCGCCGCGTCGGTGGCGCGAACTACCAGGTGCCGGTGGAAGTCCGCCCGGTGCGCCGCACGGCGCTGTCGATGCGCTGGATTCGCGAGGCCGCCCGCAAGCGCGGCGAGAAGAGCATGGCCCAGCGGCTCGCGAACGAGCTGATGGAAGCGGCGGAAGGCCGCGGCGGTGCCGTGAAGAAGAAGGAAGAAGTGCACCGCATGGCGGAAGCCAACAAGGCATTCGCACACTACCGTTTCTGAGTTGATACGAACCGCTGCATGCCGCCCCCGGGCGCAGGCGGCACCAGAGAAGAGAGATTACCGTGGCCCGCAAGACACCTATCGACCGCTACCGCAACATCGGGATCTCCGCGCACATCGACGCGGGCAAGACCACGACGACGGAGCGCATCCTGTTCTACACCGGCGTCTCGCACAAGATGGGCGAGGTGCATGACGGCGCCGCGGTGATGGACTGGATGGAGCAGGAGCGCGAGCGCGGCATCACGATCACCTCGGCGGCCACCACGTGCTTCTGGAAGGGGATGGAGGGCAACTTCCCCGAGCACCGCATCAACATCATCGATACCCCCGGCCACGTCGACTTCACCATCGAGGTGGAGCGCTCCATGCGTGTGCTGGACGGCGCCTGCATGGTGTACGACTCGGTGGGCGGCGTGCAGCCTCAGTCAGAGACGGTGTGGCGCCAGGCCAACAAGTACAAGGTCCCGCGCCTCGCGTTCGTGAACAAGATGGACCGCATCGGCGCCGACTTCTTCAAGGTCTATCGCCAGATGCGCGAGCGCCTGCGCGGCAACCCCGTGCCCATCCAGATCCCGATCGGTGCCGAGGACCATTTCCAGGGCATTGTCGACCTCGTCCGCATGAAGGCGATCTACTGGGACGACGCGAGCCAGGGCATGAAGTTCGAGTACCGCGAGATCCCCGCGGAGCTCCAGGACCAGGCCGAGGAGTGGCGCGAGAAGATGATCGAGGCCGCCGCCGAGGCGGACGAGGGCATCATGAACAAGTACCTCGAGGGCGAGAAGCTCTCCGAGGCGGAAATCAAGAAGGCCCTGCGCGAGCGCACGATCAAGAACGAGATCGTGCCGATGCTCTGCGGCACCGCGTTCAAGAACAAGGGCGTGCAGGCGATGCTCGATGCCGTCATCGAGTACATGCCCGCGCCGACCGACATCCCGCCGGTGAAGGGCGAGACGGAAACCGGCAAGCCCGCGGAGCGCAGGGCGGCCGATGACGAGGCGTTCGCCGGCCTCGCATTCAAGATCATGACCGACCCGTACGTGGGCCAGCTGATCTTCTTCCGCGTCTATTCGGGCGTGGTGAATTCGGGCGACACGATCTACAACCCGATCAAGGGCAAGAAGGAGCGCATCGGCCGCCTGCTGCAGATGCACGCCAACCAGCGCGAGGAGATCAAGGAAGTGCGCGCCGGCGACATCGCCGCGGCCGTGGGCCTGCGCGAAGCCACCACGGGCGACACGATCTGCACCCCCGAGCACCCGATCATCCTCGAGCGCATGATCTTCCCCGAGCCGGTGATCTCCCAGGCCGTCGAGCCCAAGACCAAGGCCGACCAGGAGAAGATGGGCGTCGCGTTGAACCGCCTCGCGCAGGAAGACCCGTCGTTCCGCGTACGCACGGACGAGGAAAGCGGCCAGACGATCATCTCCGGCATGGGCGAGCTGCACCTCGAGATCCTCGTCGACCGCATGAAGCGCGAGTTCGGCGTCGAGGCCACCGTCGGCAAGCCGCAGGTGGCGTACCGCGAGACCATCCGCAAGGCCGTCGACTCGGTCGAGGGCAAGTTCGTGAAGCAGTCGGGCGGCCGCGGCCAGTACGGCCACGTGGTGCTCAAGGTGGAGCCCCAGGAAGCCGGCAAGGGCTTCGAGTTCGTCGATGCGATCAAGGGCGGTGTCGTGCCGCGCGAGTACATCCCCGCGGTCGAGAAGGGCCTGCGCGAGACGCTGCCCGCGGGCGTGCTGGCCGGGTTCCCGGTGGTGGACGTGAAGGTCACGCTCTTCTATGGCTCGTACCACGAGGTCGACTCGAACGAGAACGCGTTCAAGATGGCGGCCTCGATGGGCTTCAAGGAGGGCATGCGCCGGGCGAGCCCCGTGCTCCTCGAGCCGATGATGGCGGTGGAAGTCGAGACTCCCCCGGACTTCACGGGCAACGTGATCGGCGACCTCTCCTCGCGCCGCGGCCAGCTCCACGGGCAGGAAGAGGTGGCCGGGACCATGGTGATCAAGGCCGAGGTGCCGCTGTCGGAGATGTTCGGCTACTCGACGAGCCTGCGCTCGCTCACCCAGGGCCGTGCCACCTACACGATGGAATTCAAGCACTACACCGAAGCCCCGAAGAACGTTGCGGATTCGATCATCAACCAGAAAGCTGCGGCCTGAGAACCCCCCAGGCAGCCTGAACACTGACGAGGACCCACCATGGCAAAGGGCAAGTTCGAGCGTACCAAGCCGCATGTGAACGTCGGCACGATCGGTCACGTGGACCACGGGAAGACGACGCTGACGGCGGCGATCACGACGGTGCTGTCGAAGAAGTTCGGCGGCGAGGCGAAGGCCTA
>DATMJE010000432.1:0-7397 GCA_035553995.1 Usitatibacter sp.
GCCCACCACCGGCTGCGCGAAGCCCCACACGATGTTCTGCACCGCGATGGCGAAGCCGAAAGTCGCCGCCGTGATGCCGAGCTCCACCGTCATCGGCGGCATGAAAAGGCCGAGGCTCTGGCGCAGCCCGATGGAGATCGCGATGATCAGCGCGCTCAGGACCAGCAGTGTGCGATAGCTCATGGTCCGCCCATTCGATCAGGAAGCGGCCGGGCCCACAAGCGAGCTTTGCTCGGGTCAGCCATGCGTGGGACGAATGCAGGCCATGCGCCGCTCAGAGCACCCGGACCGTCTTCTTCGCCGGGTCGACCTCCACGCGCGCGCCATGCGGGATGGCATCCGTGATGTCCTCATCGAAGCCCGCGAGCATCGCGATATCGCCGAGCGCGGCGCCCTGGGCGAGGATGGGGTTCACCGTGTTGAAGACGATCGCGAGCGGGACCTTGTCGCGCGAGCGCATCTCGGCCAGCATCCACGCGCTTGCGACGCCACCCTTGGCGGTATCGAGCACGAGGATCTTGCCGACGTAGGACTGGCCCGCGAGCTTGTGCGCCGGGCGGGAAAAGACGCCCGCGATGCGATCGAGGTCGTAGCGCGCGGAGAAGCCGTCCTTCGCGACCAGTGCCTCGCCGGACACCTTCCCGCCCATCGCGTGGCGCGCCTTGAAGACCTTCTTCGTGAAGAGCTTGATGGTTTTGGGGCTCATTCGAGGCTCCCGCTCACGGCGGCGTCCACGCATTCCTCCATGGATGCCAGCATCGGCACGTAGCCGTAGCCGCCGAGGATGTTCACCATCTTCGCGCTGTTGGTGGCGAGCCGCTTCCAGCCGTTCGCCTCCGCGATCTCGCGCGCATAGGACTGGTAGAAGCACATGCCGGCGAAGACGGTGCCTCCCGCCGACTCGATGCGCTGCGTGTAGCCGAAGCGGTCGGAATCGGGCTTCACCTGCGGGCTCGTCACGGCGAGCATCGGCAGCTTGAATTTCTTGCCGTCGCACAGCGCCGCGAGCGAGCGCAGCTCGTAGATGCTCAACTGAGGTGCCGAGAACACCACCACATCGACTTTCTTGTCCACGGCATACGACGCCTGCAGGCCCTTCACCTCCTTGCGTCCCACGGTGTGCTTGCGCATCCGCGGGCCCTTCACATCCGCGAGGCGCGAGGCCTCCGGCGTGATGCCGACGAGGTGATAAAGCGCGACGGAGCCGAAGCTCGCCATCGCGGCGCCGAAGTGCTTCAACTCGTCGGAAGTCGGCACGCGGTCCAGCCCTTCGACGATCGGCACGTTCCAGTAGTCGCCCGCGAGCTTGCCGATCACGCCGCCCAGCGCCCCCCAGTCGTTGAGCGACGCGGGCGTGTACGTGGTGCGCACGTGCAGCGTGCCGCGGCGGTGCTCGTCGAGGTGATAGCCGTAGCGTGGCGTGCGCCCCGTAAGCCCCGCGGACAATGCGGACGGCCCGCCCTCGAAGTTGGAGCGCGCGCCGCACACGGAGTTGCTGTAGATCACCACACCGGTGTCGCCCATCGCGATGTGCTCGCCGTGCACCGGCGCCTGGATCGTCTGGTAGTTGATGCAGGTGTCCGTCATGGAGACGCCGAGCTTCACGAACGCGTCCACGGCGCGCCGCTCGAGGTCGACCATCCAGTCGGCCTGCCCGAGCTGCTTCGACTTGGTGAAGTCGGTACCGCGCGGATCGGTGATCGTCGGGATGCGCACGGTGCGCTGGCCCTTCGTCTCGCGCGCGAGCCGTTCCAGCCATTCCACGTTGTGCACGCCGAGGCTCTCGGTGTCCGCCATGATGTGCGCCTGCGTGACCGCGACGAAGTCCTTCGCACCGAAGAAATCGCCCACCTTCACCTGGTGCTCGATCGCGGCCTTCGGCACGGGACCGAAGTCGCCCGCCAGCATCGCCTTCTCTTCCCGGTTCAATCGCATCGCACCCTCCTCATTCCGCGGTCGCGCCGGAATCGCGCACGGCCTTCTGCCAACGCTCGACCTCGCTCTTCTGGAATTCCGCCAGGGCCACGCCCTCGGTGTTCGTCTGCACGCCGATCGCCGCGAGCGAGTCGCGAAACGCCTCCGATTTCGCGATCTTCCCGATCTCGGCGCGCAGCTTCGCGGTGGCATCGGCCGGCATGCGCGCGGGTCCGAAGACCGCCCACCACGCGCGCGATTCCACGCCTTTCACGCCCGCCTCGGCGAAGGTCGGCACGTCGGGCAGCGCGGGCGAGCGTGCAGTGCCGCTCACCGCGAGCGCCCTCAGCTTGCCGCTGCGGATGTGTCCCATCGTCGCCTGCACGGGATCGAACATCGACGGGATCTGGTTGCCCATGAGATCGGTGATCGCCGGCGCGCTCCCCTTGTACGGGATGTGCTGCAGCTTCACTTGCGCCGCGGTCGCGAACATCTCGCCGGTGAGGTGTCCGGGGCTGCCCGGGCCCGCCGAGCCGAATGCAACCGCGCCTGGCCGCGCCTTCGCATCGGCGACGTATTCGGCGACGGATTTATACGGCGCGCCAGGACTCACCACCAACGCGACAGGCGAGCTCGCCACGAGCGCCACGGGCGTGAAGTCCTTCACCGGGTCGTGCGGCAGGTTCCTGTAGAGCGCGCCGTTGATCGCATTCGTGCCGACCGTGCCCATGAGCAACGTATAACCATCGGGCGCCGACTTCGCGACGACATCGGCGCCGATGGAGCCGCCCGCGCCGCCCCGGTTCTCGATCACCACCGTCTGCTTCAATGCGATGGTCAGCGCCTGTGCGAGGGGACGCGCCACGATGTCCGTCGGACCGCCGGGCGGGAAGGGCACGACGAGCCTGATGGGCCGGTCCGGCCACTCGGCCGCCGAAGGCAGGGCGCAAGCGGTGAACGCGGTGATGAGCGCCGCCAGGGTGCGGCGGCGACGCATGGCGAACGGCATCACGGTCTCCTCCTTATGTTTTCAGTCGGCCTTCGCACCGGAGGCCTTCACCAGCGCTTCGTACTTGTGCCGCTCCTTCTGCACGAACACCCCGAACTGCGCCGGTGCCATGGGCGCCGGGGCAGCCCCCTGCGCCGCAAGCTGCGCCGCGAGGGACCCGTCCGAGACGGACGCGATGTCCATCGCGATCTGCGCGACGATCGCGGGCGGCGTGCCCTTTGGCGCGAAGACACCCTGCCAGTTCTCGAAATCGAAGCCCGGAAGCATGGAGTCGATCGTCGGCACGCCGGGCATGAGCGGCGAGGGCTTCTTCGTCGTGATGGCGATCGCGCGCAGCTTGCCCGCGCCGATCTGCGGCAGCGCGGGTGGCAGGCCGGCGAAGAAGAGGAGCACCTGGCCGCCCACGAGGTCCATGATCGCCGGGGCGCCACCCTTGTACGGGACGTGGATGAGATTCGTGTGCGTGATGGTGCGGAAGCTCTCGGCAGCGAGATGCTGCGGGCCGCCGATGCCCGACGAGGCGTAAGGCGTGCCCTCCTTGCGCGACCTGAGCCACGCGATCAGCTCCGGAAGCGTATTCGCGGGCACCGATGGATGCACCACGAGGACGAGCGGCCCCGAGGCGGCCTTCGTCACCGGCACGAGGTCGGTTTCCGGCTTGTACGGCATCGACTTGTAGAGGAACTCGTTGATCGCCACTTCCGCGGGCGATGAAAGCAGTAACGTGTACCCGTCCGGGTCCGCCTTCGCGACCGCATCGGCGCCGATGTTGCCGCCGGCGCCGGGCCGGTTGTCGATCATGACCTGCTGCTTCCACAGCTCGCCCAGACGCTGGCCGAGCGCACGGGCCACGACGTCCGTTGCACCGCCGGGCGCGAACGGCACGATGATGCGTACCGGTCTGTCGGGGTAGCTGGCGTGCGACGCGCCCAGGGTACTGGCGACCACGACGGCGGCGGTCGTGATCGCCCTCAGCGCTTTCAGGATCATGTGGTGTCGGCGGTTTGCTGTTCGGAGGTGCGATCAGGAGGCTAGCAGGAAAGCGCGGACGGCCGGCATCGCGTGTGTCGAAATCCGGCCCTGCCATTCGACTACAGGCAGGTAGTCCCCCCAAACCACTCCCCAAGGAGACCGAGATGAAACGATTCATGGCCGTCTTTACCGGTAGTCCCACGTCTTTCGAGGGCTACGCCAAGCGCTTCGCGAGCGAGGAGGAGCGCAAGGCGAATGACCGCAAGGGCATGGACGCGTGGTTCGCGTGGGCGGAGAAGCACGCGGGATCCATCGTCGAGGGCGGCGGCCCGCTCGGGCGCACCAAGCGCGTCACGAAGGATGGCGTCGCCGACGTGCGCAACAACCTCGCGGCCTTCACCATCGTCGAGGCGGAATCGCAGGAGGCGGCGGCGAAGATGTTCGTGGGCCACCCCCACTTCACGATCTTCCCGGGCGACGGCGTGGAGATCATGGAGTGCCTGCCCATTCCGCAACGCGGCTGAGCCTGGCGCTACCGCGCGTTTAGTTCAAGGGACACAGATGAACACAGATGAACACGGATAAAAGCCAAAACCCCTGTGTCGTGTTCGTGCCCAGGGTCGCGACGGGGAAGCCATCATGGGGTTATCTGTGTTCATCTGTGTTCATCTGTGTCCCAGTCCTTTTCCCCGCCTGGCACCAGCGGTCGAGCTATCATGCTGCCCGGACCACCGTACTTCGCGGGAGCGCGCGACTGCCCATGACCCAGGCCCTCATCATCGTCGACATCCAGAACGATTACTTTCCCGGCGGGAAGATGGAGCTCGTCGGCAGCGAGAAGGCTGCGGGCGAGGCCGCGCGCCTCCTGCGCACCTTCCGCGAACGCGGCTCGCCCATCTTCCACATCCGGCACGTGTCGACGCGGCCGGGCGCGACCTTCTTCCTGCCGGACACGGAGGGCGTGAAGATCCACGAGAGCGTGGCGCCGCTCGCGCCCGAGGTGGTCATCACCAAGCACTTCCCGAACAGCTTCCGTGAGACGCCGCTGCTCGAGGTGTTGCGTGCGGCGGACATCGAACGCCTCGCGATCGCGGGAATGATGACCCACATGTGCATCGACGCGACCACCCGCGCGGCCGCGGACCTGGGCTTCGAATGCCAGCTCGCGCACGACGCGTGCGCCACGCGCGACCTCTCGTTCGGCGGCTCGAAGGTGGCCGCGAGCGACGTGCACACCGCGTTCCTCGCCTCGCTCAACGGCGCATTCGCCAAGGTGCTTTCGGCAGCGGAAATCGCCGCTTAGCTGTCACCGTCCCGGCTTTCACACCCGCGAAGGCGGGTGCCCCGTCAGGCTGTCACACCCGCGAAGGCGGGTGCCCAATCACCAAGGAGATCGCAATGGCAAAAGGCTACTGGATCAGTTTTTACCGCGCGGTCCACGACCAGGAGAAGCTCGCGGCCTATGCGAAGCTTGCAGGCCCGGCCATCCAGGCCGCCGGCGGCAAGTTTCTCGCGCGCGGGACCGCGGCGCACGCGTACGAGGGCGGCATGCTGCAGAGGACCGTCCTGGTGGAATTTCCCAGCGTCTCGAACGCCGTCGCCTGCCACGACGGGCCGGCGTACCAGGAAGCGCTGCGCGCGCTCGGCGAGGGCTCGGTCGATCGCGACTTTCGCATCGTCGAGGGCGTGGAGTAGGGTCATTGCGCGATTGCGCTCGCTCAATCGCGTGATTCAGGACGTTTCAGGAGCGCTCAAGGACTTTCGCAGGGCCGCGGCCGCACAGTGGCACCGTCGACGTAGCCGATCCCGCGCTCGCCGGCCGAATCCGCCGACGGCGATTCGTACCTGGCGGGACGATCGCTACTCGAGGAGAGCCTTGTGAATACGCAATCAAGAATCGCTGCACTGCTCGTTTCGGCAACGCTCAACGCCTTCGCCGTTCCCGCACACGCCGCACAGCCCGTCGTCACCGGCAGCGCGCCGGTCGCGAGCTACCAGTTGGCATCGGCCGAAATCGGCTCCGCGCCGCAGATCATCGTGACGGAGACACGCGGCAACCAGGACCTGCTCATCACCCGCGGCGTAGTCGACGCGCTTTCGCAGGATGCACGCCTGGCCGGGCGCATCGGTGTCGAGACGCTCGATGGCGATGTCGAGCTCACGGGGATCGTCACCACGGCGGGCCAATCGCGCCAGGCCGAACGGGATGCGATGAGCGTCTCCGGCGTGCGCCACGTGCACAACGAGCTCGCGACGCGCATCGGTGGCGGGAAGTACTGAACGACGCGCGAAGGATGGAAAGGGCCCGCGAGAGGCCCTTCCATCCGGCGCTCGCGGGTCAACGGGGGCTCATCCCCACTGTGCCCCCGCGGCCACCTGGCCCGTCGCCGCGTTCAGGCGGTTGAAGAAATTCGAGAGCGCGATCCACGTGACGAGGGCCGCAAGCGGCTTCTCCTCGTAGTGCTTCGCGGCCTCGTTCCAGGTCTCATCGGGGACGGGATCCTCCCGGTCTGCAAGGCGCGTCGCCGCTTCGGCGAGCGCCAGCGCGGCGCGCTCGGCATCGCTGTAATAAGGCGCGTGGCGCCATGCGGCCACGTTGAAGAGCCGCTCGTCCGATTCGCCGGCCTTCTTCGCGGTGCGCCAGCCGCTGTCGATGCACGGCGCGCAGCCGTTGACCTGGCTTACGCGCAGGTGGACCAGCTCGATCGTCGAGCGCGCGAGGCCGCTCTTGTACACCGTGCCGATCAGCGCCTGGATTCCGGGGCCCAGGTCCGGAAGTATCATGGCGGCGTTTTTCATCCGGGGTTGCAACGGGTTCATGCGGGCGGTCATGGAAGCCTCCTGTGTCACGTTCATAAGGGGTGGTACGTCATGCCCATGACGAACCAGCCTGGAGAAACGTGACCGATGGACGAAAAAAACCGGCTCGCCGAGACATTCGAGGCCCAGCGCGGCCGCCTTCGCGGCATCGCCTATCGCATGCTGGGCTCCGCCGCCGAGGCCGAGGACGCCGTCCAGGAGACGTGGCTGCGCGTGCAGCGCAGCGACATGGGCGCGGTGGACAACATCGGCGGCTGGCTTACCACCGTCGTCGCGCGCATCTGCCTCGACATGCTGCGTTCGCGCGATACGCGTGCGGAAGAGCCGCTGGAGGAAGACAAGTCGGAAGCGCGCGCCGGCGGCATCGACCCTGCCGAGGAGCTCGCCCTCGCGCGCTCCGTGGGGCTCGCGCTCCTCGTCGTGCTCGAGGAGCTTTCGCCGCCCGAGCGCGTCGCCTTCGTGCTGCACGATCTCTTCGACCGCCCCTTTGCCGAGATCGGCGCGATCATCGGCAGGAGCGAGGAGGCCACGCGTCAGCTCGCGAGCCGCGCCCGCCGTCGCGTGCGTGGCGCCGAATCGCCGCCCGCCCCGGATCTCGCCGCGCAATGCGAGCTGGTCGTGGCGTTCCTGGCCGCTTCACGCAACGGCGAGTTGGAGAAGCTGGTCGCCATGCTCGATCCCG
>DATMJE010000433.1:0-6472 GCA_035553995.1 Usitatibacter sp.
TCGGCGACGCCGAGGTATACGGGCCCGAGGAAGGTGGTTGCCGCGATGTAGAGGCCGAGCGAGCGCTGCCAGCCGCTGAGCGACGTCTCGGTGATCGGCTTCTGCATGCGCCCGGCCTCGGCCATCACGCCGCCGATGAAGGAAAGGCCGTAGAGCGGATTGGCGAACTGCAGCCGGTACTGCGCCTCGAGGCGGCCGAAGGTGTAGTCCTGGCCGCGCATCTGGTCCACGGCGAAGCCGGAGAGGCGCCGCGGGCCGCCCAGCGAGAATGAGTCCGCGAGCGGCAGCTCCCCCTTGAACGCGGTGCCGCCTTCGAGCGCGGTGAGGAAGGTCCAGCGTCCGTGCGACGCGGCGGCGCCGAAGCGCGCCTCGGTGCGCGAGTAGGGCTGCGTCCCTTCGCTCACGCGTTGCCCGTCGAAGTGCGTCACGTCGAGCTTGTAGCCGCGCGTCGGGAAATAGGGGTGGTCGTAGGTATCGAAGGACGCGGCCGCCTCGGGACCGCCCACGCGCGTCGTGAGATTGAGGAAGGCGTCGGGCCCCGTATCCAGCACCGCGCCCAGCCGCCGCTCCGCCCACCCCGCACGCACCTGTCCCACCACGCCGATGTTCGCGCCCGCGTCCAGCCCCGCGCGATTTTCCTGCACGCGAAACACGGCGACGCGATCGCCCTCGAAGAAGAGCGGCATGCGCGTGAGCGACGTCGCCGCGAACGGCCGCAGGAACCACGCCTGGTGGATGTCCACCGGCTGGTAGAACTCCGTCGCGATCCCCTGCTGCGTGCCGATCTGCGCACCCAGCAGCCACTCCCCGCCGAGCGGGTTGATCCACGTGCTGCGGAAGAGCGCGCGCAGGCTGTAGGTCGACTCGCTGCGGAAATCGGAGGTGAGGTTGCCGCCGAAGCGCAGGTAGTTGGGTCCCCACGTTTTCTCCGCGGGCGTGATCCGCAGGATGGTCTTGTCGCGCTCCCGCACCACGCTGTAGTCGAGCGAGCTCAGGTCCCCGCGGCTGAACTCGCGCACCAGGTCGTCGGCGAGCCTGACGGTGTCGAGCGGCTCGCCCTCCTTCTGCGACACCGCGCCGCGGATGCGCTCCCGACTCACGAAGCGCGTGGCGTCGACCGCGACCTCGTCGATCGTGGGCGGCGTCGCACGCCCCGCGAGCCGCACGCCTTCCTGGTACTTCGCGTATTCCGCGGGCGTGACCGCGAGGCGCCGCAGGTTGTCCGCCGCCGCGAGCGCGGCCTCGCGCCCGAGTGCCGCCGCCTTGAGCTGGCCGGTGAACGCGGTCGCCGGGAAATCGCCCAGCTCGGGCCGGATGTAGATGTCGCGCGGCCCGATGAGGTTGAGCGACTTGGCGACGTTCTGCTCGGTCAGCAGGTTGACCACCTGGCCGAGCACGGTGACCACGCCCTTGATCTCGTCGGGCCTGAAGAGCGGCGAGCCCACGTTCACCACGATGAGCACATCGGGGCTGCAGAGGTTGCGCGCTTCCTGGACGGGGAGGTTGTCGGTGAGCCCGCCATCCACGAGCTTGCGGCCCTCGCGCTGCACCGGGGCGATGAAGCCCGGCACGGACATGCTGCCGCGCATCGCCGAGGTGAGGTTGCCGCTGCGGATCGCCACGCGCTCGCCGGTGCCGATGTCGGTCGCGATGATGGCGAGCGGCAGCGGCAGCTGCTCGATCGGGCGGTCGCCGAGGTCGGAGCGCACCAGCTCGTTGAAGAAGAGCTTGAGCTTCTCGCCCGCGACCGCGCCCTCGCGGAAGCGCAGGCCCTCGCGCGAGACGCCGAGCTCGAGCGCCGAGAAGAAGCGGTCGTCCATCTCCTTGCGCCGGATGTCGACCGACTCGCGCCCCGCGGAATCGTCGAAGATGGAGACCCAGTCGGTGCGCTGCACCAGCGCCTTGATGTCGGCGGGCGCGACACCCGCCGCATAGGCGCCGCCGACCAGCGCTCCCATGCTCGTGCCGGCGATGCAATCGATCGGCACGCGCAGCTCCTCGAGCACCTCCAGCACGCCCAGGTGCGCACCGCCGCGCGCCCCGCCGCCGCCGAGCACGAGGCCCACGCGCGGACGTTCCGCGGCCTGCGCCACGAGCGCCGTCGCGCACGCGGCCCACACGGCGGCAATGGCGGCGCGGCGCAGCATCCGGTCAGACCCTGAGGGTGAACGGGGTGAACTGCGTGTCGCGGTCGTAGTAGTCCTCGCTCTCCGCGCGCTTGAGGAAGCCCACCACGGCGTACGTGACCGGCGTGAACACGACCTCCACCGACACCTTCGCCACGAACTGCGCGAGCATCACGGTCGGCAGCTTGTCGTTCGGGATGATGCCGGTGCCGTAGAAGGCGAGCGGATAGAAGATGAGCGAGTCCACGCCCTCGCCGAAGAGGGTCGAGCCGATGGTGCGCGTCCACAGCCACCGGCCCTCGGTGAGGATCTTCATCTTCGCGAGCACGAACGAGTTGACGAACTCGCCGCAGAAGTACGCGATCATCGAGGCCGCCGCCACGCGCCATGCGCTGCCGAAGGCGATCTCGTAGGCCTGCTGGTTCTGCCAGAAAGGCGCCGGCGGCAACGCGACCACCACCCACGCCATGATCGAGGCGAAGGCGAGCCCCGCGAAGCCCGCCCAGATGACGCGCCGGCTGCGCGCGTAGCCGTACACCTCGGTGAGCACGTCGCCGAACACGTACGAGATCGGGAAGAAGAGCACGCCGGCGCCGAAGGTCAGCGCGCCGACCACGGGCAGCTGCAGCTGCGCGATCTTGGCCGGCCCGATGAGGTTCGAGCACACCAGGATCACCACGAAAGCCACCATCACGAACTCGTAATAGCGGTATTGCACGCGTGCTGCCATCGTCTCCTTCCCGGGCGCGGGGCGGCTCATGATAACGGAGAGCGCTGCCGCACGGCCTCGAAGAGCGCCACGGCGCCCGCCGTGCCCGCGTTGAGCGATTCCATGGCGGCGGCGATGGGGATGCGCGCGCGGGTGGTGCACGCCTCCATCACGGTGCGCGAAACTCCCGCGCCCTCGTTGCCGACCACCAGCGCGACCGGCCCGCGCAGGTCCAGGTCGTAGAGGCTGCGCTCGCCCTGCCCGGTGAGCGCGATGCTGGTGCCGCGATAGGTGGCGAGGAACGCCGCGAGGTCCGCGCGCTCGACGACGTTCACCGCGAAATGGGCGCCCATCGCCGCTCGCAGCACCTTGGGCGACCAGGCGAAGGCGCACTGCGGGGAGAGCAGCACGTGGTCCGCGCCCGCGGCCGCCGCCGAGCGCAGGAGGGTGCCGACATTGCCGGGATCCTGGATGTCCTCGAGCAGCAATGCCAGGCTCGCATGCGGGGGGGCCGGCCGCGAAGGCGGCGTGCGCACCGCGGCGATCACGCCCGTAGGCGATTCGACGGTGGAGAGCGCATCGAAGAGCGCGTCCGTGAGCAACGCCGTGCGTACGCCGGCGGCGCGTGCGAGGAGGCGCGCGATCTCCGCGTCGGCGAGGCCCGCCTCGCTCACCATGATCTCCTCGGGCATGCCGCCCGCGTGCATGAACGCCTCGAGCAGGTGGGCGCCGTCGAGGACCGACATGCCCGTGCGCCGCCGCTCGGCCGCGCTCGCGACGAGCTTCGCCATCGCCTTGTACGACGGGTTGTCGCGCGAGGCGATGCTCTTCATGCCCTCAGAAGGGCAGCTCGGCCTGCGCGAGCATCCACACCGGCTCGAACGTGCGGCGGTGGACCTCGCAGGGGCCGTGCTCGCGCAGCGCCGCCAGGTGCTCGGCGGTGCCGTAGCCCTTGTGCTCCGCGAAGCCGTATTGCGGGAAGCGCTCGTGGAGCGCGGCCATCGCCGCGTCGCGCGCGACCTTGGCGAGGATGGAGGCCGCGGAGATGGCGGGCACCCGGCGGTCGCCCTTCACGATCGCACGGCAGCGGCAGGCGAGGTGCGGCACGTGCAGGCCGTCCACGAGGACCTCGCCGGGTGCCACGGCGAGCGCCTCCACCGCGCGCTGCATCGCGAGGAGCGTGGCCTGCAGGATGTTGAGGCGGTCGATCTCCGCCACCGTCGCCGAGGCCACCGCCCAGGCGAGCGCGTGGGCGCGAATCTCGATCGCGAGGCGCTCGCGCGTGGCGGCGGCGAGGACCTTGGAATCGGCGAGCCCCTCGATGGCACGCGCCGGATCGAGCACGACGGCCGCGGCGAAGACCGCGCCCGCGAGCGGTCCGCGGCCCGCCTCGTCAACCCCGCACAGGCGCGCGCCGGCCGTCGTCTCGATGGGAGGGAACGGCGCTTTGCGGGGCACGGTCGAGGTATGGGGCGAGCGCTTCGATGATGCGTCGGGAATGGTCGCAGGCGAGCATCGCATGGAGCCGCCCGAAGCGCTCCTTCAACCGCTCGCGCGCGCCCTTGTGGTCGAGCCAGTTGCCGAGGGCCTGCGCAAGATTGGCAGGGGTCGCGTCATCCTGCAAGAGCTCGGGCACGATGAATTCGCCCGCGAGCACGTTCGGCAGGCCCACGTAGGGCAGCAGCGCCTTGCGCCGCAGCATCCGGTAGGTGAGCGCGGTGAGCCGGTACGTGATCACCATCGGGCAGCGGGCGAGCGCCGCCTCGAGCGTCGCGGTGCCGCTCGCGACGATGGCGGCGTCGGCCGCGTGCAGGGCGAGCCGCGCATGGCCGTGGAGGATCTGGATCGGCAGGTCGCGCGCCTCCTTCACGTAGAGGCGCGTCTCGAAGTAGTCGCGCGTCTCGCGCGTGGCGAGCGGCACGAAGAAGCGCAGCTCCGGGCGCTGCGCGTGCAGCCGCGCCATGGCGTCGATGAAGAGGTCCGCATGCAGCTCCAGCTCCTTCATGCGGCTGCCGGGCAGCATGGCGATGCCGACCGCGCCCGCCGCGATGCGAAGCTGGGTGCGCGTGTCGTGGTAGTTGGGATGCACCGGCATGGCGTCCGCCAGCGGATGGCCCACGTAGCTCACCGGGATGCCGGCCGCGCGATAGATCGGCTCCTCGAACGGGAACATCACCAGCATGCGCTCCACCGCGCGCTTGATCCCGTGGATGCGCTCGGCGCGCCACGCCCAGATCGACGGGCTCACGTAGTGGATCGTGGGAATGCCCGCCGCCTTGAGCTTCGTCTCCAGGCCGAAATTGAAATCGGGCGCGTCGACGCCGATGAAGAGGTCGGGCGGCCGCGCGAGCAGCTCGGCGGCGAGGCGGCGGCGGATGCCGAGGATCTCCGGGATGTGGCGCAGCACCTCGAGATAGCCGAACACCGACAGCTTTTCCATCGGCACGAAGGTGCGTGCGCCCTGCGCGACCATGCGCGGGCCGGCGATGCCGTAGAACTCCGCCTGCGGCCAGCGCTCGAGCACGGCGTGGATGAGGGTTGCGCCGAGCAGGTCTCCCGACGCCTCGCCCGCGACGATGGCGATGCGCATGCGCCCCGGGCCTAGCGCAGGATCCCGCGCGTCGAGGACGCGAGGAAATCCGCGAGCGCCTTCACCTCGGGAGCGCCGGCCGCGAGGCGCTCGAGCTCGGCGCGCGCATCGGCCACACCCAGGCCGGACCTGTAGATCGTGCGATAGGCGCGCTTCAACGCCGCGATGGCCTCGGGCGTGAAGCCGCGGCGCTTGAGCCCCTCGCTGTTGATGCCGTAGGGCGCCGGCGGGTTGCCCGCGATGGTGAGGTAGGGCGGCACGTCCTGCGTGACGGCGACGCCGATGCCGAGCATCGCGTGCGCGCCGACCTTCACGAACTGGTGGACGCCCGCGAAGCCGCCGAGCACCGTCCAGTCGCCGATCTCCACGTGGCCCGCGATCGACGCGTTGTTCGCGAACACCGTGTGGTCGCCCACGATGCAATCGTGCGCGACATGGCAGTAGGCCATGATCCAGTTGTCGCTGCCGATGGTCGTGACGCCTCGGTCCTGCGCGGTGCCGCGGTTGAGCGTGCAGTATTCGCGGATGGTGTTGCCGTCGCCGATCTCCAGGCGCGTGGGCTCGCCGCGGTACTTCTTGTCCTGGTTCGCCTCGCCGATCGAGGCGAAATGGAAGATGCGGTTGTCCCGGCCGATCTTCGTGTGGCCCGTGATGACGTTGTGCGCGCCGATGGTGGTGCCCGCCCCGATCTCCACGTCGCCGTCGATGACCGTGTACGGGCCGACGGTGACGTCTTCCGCGAGCTTCGCGCGCGGATCGACGAGGGCGGTGGGGTGGACTCGGGACATTAGCGGTTTACCAAAAAGCATTGAACACAGATGAACACAGATGAACGCAGATAAAGCGATTCATGGTGTTCGTGGCGTCGCAACCATGTGCACGGAACATTTCAGTATCCGTTTTTATCTGTGTTCATCTGTGTTCATCTGTGTTCCATTTTTTTCGACAGCCTCACTCCCCGATCTTGCGCAGGGCACAGAGCAGCTCCGCCTCGGCCGCGAGCTGCTCGCCCACCCGTGCGACGGCGCTGAAGCGCCCGATGCCGCG
>DATMJE010000434.1:0-3120 GCA_035553995.1 Usitatibacter sp.
CTTGGCAGCGGCCATTGATCCAATTCCGGTTGGCCTCGCATTCGCGAAGAGAGCGGATGACCTCGGGCAAATTCCGGTCGCATACACGGCTTAGCTTTAAGGAGCCTTAACCGAGGGAGATAAGACATGAGCAAGATCACACGTCGTGAATTCATGAAGATCGGTGCCGGGGTCGGCGGGCTCATCGCGGCGCCGTGGAGCATCACCAGCGCTCGCGCGGCCAACGCGCTCGCGGGTTCGCAACTGAAGCCGTTCGTCTCCGCGCTTCCCGTGGTCGGCAACGGTCTGGTGGCCGCGACACCGAGCGGCCTCAACAGCTACACGTTCACCATGCGCCAAATCGCGCGCCAATTGCACCCGGACCTGCCTGCCACGCCCCTTTGGGCGTACGACGATGGCTCCGGCCTCGCGGGGCAGTCGGGCCTCTTCGGCATGGTGGTGAACGCGCGCACCGGCATTCCGGTGAATGCGAGCTTTGCCAACGCGCTGCCCGCCTTCTATCCGCCATGGATCCCGGTCGACACGCGCTTCCCGCCGCTGGGCCTTTCGGTGCGAACGCTGACGCACCTTCACGGAGGTTTCGTCGCCGGGACGAGCGACGGCAACCCGGGCGTCCAGCCGCTGGGCTTCGGCTCCGGCGCGGCGCAGAACGTCGTTTATCCGAACCAGGCGCCGCAACAACGGGCGACGATGCTCTGGTTCCACGACCACTACATGGGCAACACGCGGCTCAACGTCTTCGCCGGGCTCGCAGGCACGTACTTCATCCGTGACGCGATCGACACCGGCACGGCGGCGAACGTGAACAACCTGCCCGCCGCACCGTTTGAAGTCCCGATCGTGATCCAGGACCGGCTCTTCAACACCGACGGCACGATGCGCTATCCGGTGAGCACGATCCCGGGCGTCAACTGGATCGGCGAGTACTTCGGGGACGCGATGCTCGTGAACGGCAAGGTGTGGCCGTTCTTCAACGCCGAGCCCCGCGTCTATCGTTTCCGCATCCTCAACGCCTGCAGCGCTCGCATCCTGACGCTCACCATGGACGCCGTGCCGCTCTGGCAGATCGGCAACGAGTGCGGCCTCTTCGACGTGCCGGTGCCGATGAAGGAGCTGGTCCTGGCACCCGCCGAGCGCGCCGACGTGCTCGTGGACTTCAGGACGTTCGCCGGGAAAACCGTCAACGTGAAGAACCAGCGCATCCACCCGCCGTTCTCCAATCCGGCAAACCTGCTCCCCACCGTGATGAAGGTCAACGTGGGCACCAGGGTCTCCTCGCAGCAGGGCAATGCGATTCCCGCGGCGCTCGCGGGCGGACTCCTCGCGAACCTTCCAGAGGGAACGACCAAGCGCTTCATCACGCTGAACGAGGTGGGCATCGACACGGCGGGCTGGATCCTCACGCTGAACGGCGAGCGCTTCGACGGGAATGGCGGGCCCACGATTCCGGTGAACACCACCGAGGACTGGACCTACATCAACCTCACCGGCGACACGCACCCGATCCACGTCCACCTGGTGAACTTCCAGATCGTGGGCCGCACGCCGTTCGACGCGGCCGCCTATGCCGCAGCGGCGCCGCCGGCGCCGTTCGGCTCGCAGCCGATCGATCCGGCGCCGTTCGTCCTCGGGCCGATGCAGCCGGCGTATCCGGAGGAGCGCGGATTCAAGGACACGCTGAAGGCGAACCCGAACGAGCTCACCACGATCCGCATGAAGTTCGAGCTGCCCGCGGGCGTGAAGGGGCTGCAGTCGTACGTGCAGCACTGCCATATCCTCGAGCACGAGGACAACGACATGATGAACGCTTTCCACGTGCAACCATGAATATGGCGTGATTACGCGGCAACGCGAAGGGGCGCTCCTCGGGGGCGCCCCTTCGCGCAACGCGCGCGGCACTACCGGCTGCGCTTCGGCCGCTCCACGACGCGCACCTTCCCGCTCGTGCCCCCGCCGCAGAAGAAGCGGTCGCCGCCATCGGCCTCGAGCCCGGCCACGATGAGCCCTGCGGGCATCTCGAGCGCCTCGAGCACCTTGCCGCTTTCGGGATCCACGCGCCGGATCTCGCTCTGCTCGCCTTCCCAGGTGCCGTGCCAGAGCTCGCCGTCGACCCACGTGACGCCCGTCACGAAGCGATTGGATTCGAGCGTGCGCAGGACGGCGCCGGTCTCGGGATCGATTTGGTGGATCTTGCGCGCGCGATACTCGCCGACCCAAAGCGTGCCCTCGGCCCACGCGAGGCCGGAATCGCCGCCGTTGCCCGGCGCGGGAATCGTGCCCAGCACGCGGCCGCTCGCGGGATCGATCTTCTGGATGCGGCTCTCGGCGATCTGGTAGAGGTGCTTGCCATCGAAGGCCGTGCCCGCGTGGGCCGGGACATCCAACGCGCGCACATCGCGGCCGCTCGCGGGATCGAGCGCGTGGATCCGGTCGCCGGCGGCGAACCAGACGTTCTCGCCGTCGAAGGTCACGCCGGCGACGTTGTCCACGCCGGGGAAGGGGCCGTACTCGCGCACGATCTTCGCGGGCTTCTTCATGGCGCCATCCTATCAATCGGTCATCGGCGGCGGGAGTAACAATGTCGTCGCGAATCCGGGCAGGGGCGGCATCATCCAGCGGCGGGCGCGCCCCTGCCCGACCGGCTCGACCTTGCCGGCCGAAGCCAGCTCGTCGAGGGCCCTTTGCACATTGCGCTGGCTATTGCCGAGCGCGAGCGCCAATGCCGAGCTGGACCACGATTCGCCGTCGGCGAGGAACGCGAGCACCGCCGCATGCCGCTCCTCGACCGGACGCGCGAGCACGACGACCTCGCGCGCACGGCGCGGCACCAGCGCGAAGCCCTGCGGCGTGGCGCGCACCTCGGCAATCCTCTTCAGCACCGCGCGCAGGCGGCCCATCTCGACGCGGAGCCGCGCACGATGCGATTCGTCGGCCCGCTTGGCACGGAATGCCCGCGCGACCAACGCATCGCGGGACACATCCGCGGGCCACTCCTCGGCCAGCATTCGTACGAGCATGAGCAGCACCGGACGCCGTGCGAGCGTGATCGAGATGCCGCCCACGCGCACCACGTACCGGCACGCGTCGACCACGAACGCCTTCGAAGCCAGCAGCGCCTCG
>DATMJE010000435.1:0-9165 GCA_035553995.1 Usitatibacter sp.
ACCGCGGGCCGCGTCTCGATGGACATGATCACGGTGGACCTTCGCCCGGTGCCGGAAGCGCATGTGGGCTCGCCGGTCGTGTTGTGGGGCGAGGGCATCCCCGTGGACGAGGTCGCCATGGCGGCGGGCACGGTCGGCTACGAGCTGCTGTGCGCCGTGGCGCCGCGCGTGCGCTTCGGCGAGAGCGACGCGCTCTGATGGCGAAAGGCAGGTCCGTCTACACCTGCACCGAATGCGGCGGCCAGGCGCCGAAGTGGCAGGGCCAGTGCCCGCACTGCCATGCGTGGAACACCTTGATCGAGACGGCCGCGGAACCGGCGGCCGGCAAGTCCGGCGCGCACCGCTTCGCGAGCCTGGGCGGCACGAGCGCCGTGGTGGAGTTGGGAGAGGTCGAAGCGCGCGACTTCCCGCGGCTGCCCACCCTCATCGGGGAATTCGATCGCGTGCTGGGCGGCGGGCTGGTCGAGGGGGGCGTCGTGCTCATCGGCGGCGACCCGGGCATCGGCAAATCCACGCTGTTACTGCAAGCCGCGGCGCGCCTCTCGGAGCAGGTGCCCGTGCTCTACGTGACGGGCGAGGAATCGGCGCAGCAGGTGGCGCTGCGCGCGAAGCGCCTCGGCGTGAACGCGAGCAAGGTCGGCCTGCTGCCCGAGATCGAGCTGGAGAAGATCCAGGCCACACTCGCGGAGCGCAAGCCGCGTGTCGCGGTCATCGATTCCATCCAGACGCTCTATTCGGCGGCACTCACCTCCGCGCCCGGCTCCGTCGCGCAGGTGCGCGAATGCGCGGCGCAGCTCACGCGGCTCGCCAAGCAAAGCGCCACCACCATCGTCTTCGTGGGACACGTCACCAAGGAGGGTGCCCTCGCCGGCCCGCGCGTGCTCGAGCACATGGTGGATACCGTCCTCTACTTCGAGGGCGAGACGCACACCAGCTTCCGCCTCATCCGCGCGTTCAAGAACCGCTTCGGCGCGGTGAACGAGATCGGCGTCTTCGCGATGACCGAGAAGGGCCTGCGCGAGGTGACGAATCCCTCCGCGCTCTTCCTCTCGCAGCACCACGCCGGTGTCGCCGGCTCGTGCGTGATGGTCACGCAGGAAGGCACGCGCCCGCTGCTGGTGGAGCTGCAGGCGCTGGTGGACGACGCGCATGGCGGCAATCCCAAGCGGCTCGCGGTGGGCCTCGAGCAGAACCGGCTCGCGATGCTGCTCGCGGTGCTGCACCGCCACGCGGGCATCGCGTGCTTCGACCAGGACGTGTTCCTGAACGCCGTGGGCGGCGTGCGCATCGTGGAGCCCGGCGCGGACCTGGCCGTGACGCTCGCCGTCGTCTCCAGCCTGCGCAGCCGCGCGCTGCCGGAGAAGCACGTGGTGTTCGGCGAGATCGGCCTCGCGGGCGAGGTGCGGCCGGTGCAGCGCGGGCAGGAGCGCCTGCGCGAGGCGGCCAAGCTGGGCTTCACGCACGCCATCATTCCCGCCGCCAACAAGCCCAGGCAGCCCATCGCCGGGCTCGAGGTCGTGGCGGTCGAGCGCCTGGTGCAGGCGGTGGACTACCTCAAGGGCTGAGCGCCTCACCTCACCATCAGGGCGATGGCGAGCGCGATGGCGACGATGCTGAGGATGATGATCGCGGCGATCGCGACCAGGTTCGAGGACGGCGTGCCCGGCGGCTCGGGATCCGCCCGATACGTCGGCTGCTTGCGCTCTTCCCCCGGCACGCGTGGCTTGGCCTTCGCTGCGGCCGGCGCGGCCGCAGGCGGTTCCACCTTGCCGCGGTACGCGCGCATCTTCTGCGTCGCGCTGATGTAGTCGCGGAAGTCCTCGGTCTGGTCGGTCATCGCCGCCAGCCGCAGCGTGGCGTCGAACGAATCGAAGGTCTTCGCGAGCGCGAGGGGCTTGGCCTCCTCGCCCTCCTTGTTGCGCCCTTCGCCCATCGGCAGCGTGGCGGTATCCGTGTGGCGCTCCGGCGCGGGCATGGGCGCGGCGCTGCGCGACGAGGTCGCGGGCGAGCTGCTCGCCTTGAGCACCGCGGCCGGGCGCGTGGAATCGATCTGGCGGCGCACCTCGCGCAGGTCGTCGCCCAGCTCCTTGATGGTCTGGTAGCGGTCGTCGAGCTGCTTGGCCATCGCCTTCGCGACGATGAGGTCGAGCATCGGCGGGACCGCGCGGCTGATCGACGACGGCGGCGCCGGCGTGGTGTTCACCGTCGCGTACATGATGGCGTTCACGTTGTCGCCGTCGAAGGGTGCCACGCCCGTGAGCGCTTCGTAGAGCACCACGCCGAGCGAGAAGATGTCGCTCCTCGCGTCGATCGTCTTGCCGATCACCTGCTCGGGCGACATGTAGCGCGGCGAGCCGAGGATGAGGCCCGTCATGGTCTTCACCGCCGAGTTGGGCAGCCGCGCGATGCCGAAGTCGGTGATCTTGGCGATGCCGCCGCGCATCACCATGATGTTCGAGGGCTTCACGTCGCGGTGGACGATGTCCTGCTGGTGCGCGAACCAGAGGCCCTCGGCCACCTGCGCGATGATGTCCACGACCTGGTTGGGCGCGGGCAGGTTGCCCGAGGCGATCATGTCCTTCAGCTCCGCGCCCTCGAGGAACTCCATCGCCATGTACGCCACCGACTCGGTCTTGCCGACGTCGTAGATGGTGACGATGTTCGGGTGGTTGAGGCGCCCGGCGGCCTTGATCTCCTGCTGGAAGCGCGCCTCGTACTCCTCCAGCTCCTGGCGCGAGAGGTTGAGGTTGATCGTCTTGATGGCCACCGTGCGGTCGATGATCGGGTCGACCGCCTTGTACACCGTGCCCATCGCTCCCTGGCCGATCTCCGAGATGATCCTGTATCGGCCCAGTGTCGAAATCATCTTCTCAGTTCTTCTTGGTGGTGCCCGCGCCGGACTTGTCCTTTTCCTTCGCGGCCTGGGCCCGCTTCGCCTGGGCCTTCGCCGCGGCGAAGGTCCTGGTCCACGAGGGGTGTCCCGCTTCGGCGGGGGTGAGGTCGAAATTCGGGTCGACGTCGTAGATCTTCACGAACTCCGCGCGGCATTCGCGGAAGCGCTCGCGCAGGCAGAGCGTGAACGCCACGTGCTTCATCGCGCGCGCCTGGTCGCGGGGATCCGCGAGGCCTTCCTTGAGCGCCGCTTCCAGCAGCTTCGCCGCCTCCGCGTATTCACCCGCATCGTACTTGACCAGCCCCTCCTGCATCAGCTTCTCGGCGCGGCCGAGCGACGCGGCGGGCTTGGGGACCGACGCCTCGCGCTCCGCGATGAGCTGCGTGCGCACGCTGCGGTAGACGGGTCCCCAGATGGGATGGCCATCCTCGGCGGGCGTGAGCGAGAACTCGGGGTTGATCTCGAAGGCCTTGCGGAACTCGTCGCGGCACTGCTGCTCGCGGTTGGAGACGCAGTGGCTGAAGGCGAGGTACTTGCGCGCGCGCGACTGCTCCGTCTTCGTGAGGAGGCCGTGGTCGAGCGAGGCGGTGAGGCTCTTCACGGCGTTGTCGAACTCGCCGGCCTCGTACTGGCGGATGCCCATTGCGAGCTGATCGTGGGCACGCTCGCGCAGCGATTCCTCGGTGATCTGCGGTGCGGGCGACTTTGGCGCGGCCTCCTCCTGCTTCTGCAGCAGCGAGCAGGCAGCGGCGAGCAGCAGGGCCGCCACCGGGGCGATGCGCACCATCGCAGCCACCCGCGTCACTGGAACTTGTGCCTCACGGTGACCTCGTCGCGGGCCTTCAGCTCGAGGTCCTCCGTGTGCGCGGGGAACGTCGTATTGCGAACCTCGATCTTGTAGTGGCCGGGTTCGAGCTTGAGCGACTTCATCGGCGGCGTGACGCCGCGCGACTTGCCGTTGACGACGATCTCGCCCCACGGCGACACCGCGAAGACCAGCGTGGCGGGCGGCCCGGCGTTCGAGCGGGGCTCCGCCGCGGCGGTGCGGACCTCGTTGCGCGACTCGCTCCGCGATTCGCTCTTCGCCGCGTCGGACCCGGCGCTGCGGCTGGTTCGCTCCGGCTTCGCGGGTTGCTCGCGCGTGGTTTCCGCGGGCGCGGGCATGGGAATCATCGAGGGCGCGGGTGCGGGCTCGAGGATGCGCGACTCGGGCTTGGCCATTTCCGCGCCGCGTGACGGGGCTTCGGTCGCGGCCGGCTTGGCCGGGCTCGTGGTCGTGGTCGTGGAAGGCGCGGCCGCCACGTCCACCGACGACGGCTTCTTGGTGACCACGGCGATGAGCAGCACCAGCACGATCATCGCCAGGCCCGCCGCGATCATCGAGAGCTTCTTCCGGTCCTGCGCGAAATGGGGAATCGTGAGCGTGAGCGTGGAGGTGCCCGCCGCGGCCGCCGCAGCCCTGCGCGGATTGGGGCTGGTTGCCGAGGCGCGGTCCTTCATGCCATCCCGGGCCTTCTGCAGCGCGCCCTCGCTGTGGCCCACCACGTAGATCTCGTGCTCGCGCACGTGCTTGTCGGTGCGCGAGCCTTCGTAGGTGAAGAGCTTGGCGTATTCGCTCGCGAGGTTCGACACGACGTCGTAGTACGAACGCGAGACCACGATCTGGCCGGGGCGCGCGAAGCTCATGATGCGCTGCGCGACATTGATGCCGTCCCCGATGATGTTGGGGTGGCCGTTGATGTCCTTCACCAGCTTCACGGGACCGAGGTTGATGCCCATGCGCACCGCATCGTCGCCGGAGGCCTCGACCTGGGTGGCCGTCATGCCCTCCTGCATCATCATCTCGCGCAGCTGCAGGGTGACGACGAGGGCATCCTCCGGATCGCCGAGGAAGCTGATGGCCGCGCCGTCCCCGGTATCCAGGATGATGCGGTCGTTGACCGGGATGTCCTTGATGGCCTCGGAGAGGTTGCTGGTGAGGCTGGTCTTCAGGCGGATCTGCTCGGTGACCGGCTTCTTCGAATAACCGACGAGGTCGATGAACACCACACTGCAGATGAAAGTGCGGTTCGCCTGATCGAGCATCGCGTGCGACCTGGTGTTCACGGCGGGGAGCCGGCTCCGATTAGTTGTGGTAATGCAGTCACTTACAGACGGATTTTCGGGCAATTCCTAGTTTAACCGAATAGACTGCGCAGCGCGTGTGCGAGCCGTCACAACATGAGCGTACGGCCGTTGTGCACGGTGTTGTCCGGCCCGAGCAGATACACGAACGCACGCGCCGCGTCCTCGGCGGACCGGAGCGTGCGCGGATCCTCGCCCGGGTGGCTGCGGCGGCGTTGCGGCGTGGCGACAGGTCCCGGCACCAACACGTTCATCCGTGGCTTTCCCGCGCGCTCCAGCTCATCGGCCCAGATGGCGGCCAGCGGCGACAATCCCGACTTGGACACTGCAAATCCGCCCCAGTACGCAAGCGGCTGCACGCCGTGCGTCTCGCCTGTGAACACGACTGCCGAGTCCGGCGCCTCGAGCAGCATGGGCAGGCACGCGCGTGTGACGGCGAAGGGCGCCACGAGGTTCACGCGCAACAAGGCGAGCCACTGCTCGAGCGTCTGGTTGGAAAGCGGGCCCAGCGGCACGAAATGGCTCGCGCAGTGGGCGATTCCGTCGAGGCGGCCGAGGTCGTGGTGCAGCACCTGGGCCAGGCGCTCGCAGGCGGCGTCGTCGGCCTCGGCGAGGTCGAGCGGGACCATGGCCGGCTCCGGAGCGCCGGCGGCGGTGATCTCGTCGTAGGCCGCCTCGAGCCTGGCCTGCTTGCGTCCCAGCAGCGCCACGGTGGCTCCCGCCTTTGCGCAGGCGAGGGCCACGGCGCGTCCCAGGCCCTGGCCCGCGCCGGTGACCAGGACCACGCGTCCGGCAAGGGCATCCGCAGTACCTGCATAGCCTTCCGGCAGCCAGCCGGAAAGCGCGCCGGTCACGATGCCACCCGGTAGGGCTCGCGCAGGTGGCGCGCGGCGGCCAGCGCCGCATCGCGGCCGCTGCGCACCGCGCTCTCGATGGTGGCGGGATAGGGGCTCGCGGTGTAGTCGCCGGCGATGAAGAAGCCCGCCGCGGCGGTCTCGTTCGGCGGGCGGAAGACGCCGGGCGCGCAGGCGATGGTCGCGCGCTTCTCCACGATGGCCTTGGTCCAGATCGGTGCGGGCAACGGGCCGAGTGCCGCCGAGATCTCGCGATGCGCGAGCGTGCCGAGCACGTCCTGGTCGAGCTCGCGATGCGGCCCCGAAGCGGAAATCACCGCCGCCAGGAGTCCCCGCGCGCCCGAGAGCGTCTCGCGATCGAACACCCACTGCACGTGGTCGCCGGCGAGGCCGACCATCGGGAAAGGCAGCCGCACCGGAATCGGATACTGGAGATAGATCGTCGTGATCGGCTCGTGCTCGAGCGCATCCAGGCGTGCTCGCAGGGTGTCCAGCTCATCGCAGCGCTCCACGAGCGCGGAGACCTGGTACGGCGCCACCGCGCACACGATGGCTTCGAAGCGGCGCAGCCGCCCGCCGGCGAGCTCCACCTGCCACTCGTGCTCCATCGGCTCCATGGCCACCACGCGCCGTCCGAGCACGATCTCGCAGCCGCGTTGGCCCAGCCAGTCGAGCGCGGCATCGGGCAGGATCGACGAGAGGTCCAGCGCCGGCATGAGGAGATCCGAATCCTCGCGCGTGCCGAAGAAGGCATCGCGGATCACGTTCACGAAGACCTGCGCATCGGCGATCGACTGCGGCGTGTTGAGCGCCGCCACGCACAGCGGCCCCCAGAGCAGCGCCTTCGCGGCCGGCGTCTGCCCGTGCGTGCCGAGGAGCTGGTCGACGGTAATGCCGGGCGTGACGCGAAAGCCGTGCGCACGCAGCTCGAGCGCCATGCGGGCCGCGCGCCACCGGTCGCGCCATGCGAGGCCGCGCGCACCGAGGAGGGCCGCCACGAGGTGGAAGGGCGCGGGCAACCGCGGCGCGGCGAGCCGGAAATGCCCCGGGAAATTGAGCGTGAGCGGGAAGCGGCGCAGCGCGTGCGGGGCCACGCCCGCTTCGTGCATGAGGGCGAGCGTGTCGCGATAGGCGCCGAGCAGCAGGTGCTGCCCGTTGTCGAGCGTGGTGCCGCGGTACTCGACGCGGCGTGCGCGCCCGCCGGGGACGCGGTTCGCCTCGAAGACGCTCACGATGCAGCCATCGCGCACGAGCTGCATCGCCGCGGCGATGCCGGCATAGCCCGCGCCGATCACCGCGACGCGCTTCGCCTCGCGCGCGCTCATGCCCGCACCCAGGTCTTCCATGCGATCCAGAGCTTGCGCAGCGGCGTGAGCGCCACGCGCTGGTCGAGCACGCGGAAGCCGTCGCGGCGGATCTCCTCCAGCAGCGTGCGATAGATGGCGGCCATGATGAGGGCCGCGCGCTGGCTGCGACGATCCTGTGCCGGGAGCGCGGCGAACGCGGCTTCGTAACAGGATTCCGCGCGTGCGGCCTGGAATTCCATGAGCTTCACGAAGGCATCCGAATGGCGGCGCGCGAGGATGTCCTCCGCCGTGAGCCCGAAGCGCGCGAGCTCGTCGGCGGGCAGGTACACGCGATCGCGGCGCGCATCCTCGCCCACGTCGCGGATGATGTTGGTGAGCTGGAACGCGAGCCCGAGCTGCTCCGCGAATTCCAGCGTGCGCGGATCCGAGTAGCCGAAGATCTGCGCCGAGAGCTGGCCCACGACGCCCGCGGCGCGATGGCAGTAGAGCCGCAATGCCGCGAAGTCCGGATAGCGGTGGTAGGTGAGGTCCATCTCCATGCCGTCGATGATCTCGTTCAGGCGTCCCGCGTCCAGGTCGTACGTCGCGATGAAGGGGGCCAGCGCCTTCGCCACCGGATGCACCGGATGCCCCGCATGGAGGTCGGCCACCTGCGTGCGCCACCACGCGAGCTTGGTGCGGGCGACACCGGGATCGCGCACTTCGTCCACCACATCGTCCACCTCGCGGCAGAACGCGTACAGGGCGGTGATCGCGCGGCGGCGCTCCGGCGGCAGGAAGAGGAAGCTGTAGTAGAAGCTCGAGCCGCTCGCGGCCGCCTTCTCCTGGCAATACTCGTCGGGGGTCATGGAGGGGACGAACGCCGTTTCGCTGGCTGCGGGCGGTGGCCCGGGGATCATGTTTTTTTCGCGAGCGCGTGGATGAGGATGCGGGCCCAGTCGGCGCCCCCGAGGCGGGGCCGGTGGCGGAAGACGTCTGCGTCCGCGGCCTCGATTTTATCGAGAATGGTGGCACCTCCCGCGACGGTCGCACGAATTTCGAGCCCGAGGCGGCCCGGCAGCGCGTGGCCGAGCGGCGCGCCGCGCATGAGCATGGCACGCGCACGCTCGCATTCGAAGCGCATGAGCGAGCGCCAGCGCGCGCCGGCATGCTGCGCGGCGATGTCCGCTTCACTCACACCGAAGCGCGCGAGGTCTTCCTGCGGGATGTACACGCGGCCCTTCTGCCAGTCGATGGCGACGTCCTGCCAGAAGTTGATCAATTGCAGGGCCGTGCAGATCGCATCCGACTGCCCGACGTCGCCGCGGCCGAAGAGATGCAGCACCAGGCGGCCGACGGGATTGGCCGAGCGGCGCGAGTAGTCGAGCAGGTCTGCGAAGGTCGCATAGCGCTGGGTCACCACGTCCTGGCGGAACGCGGACAGCAGATCACGCAGCAGCGGCACGGGCAAGCCATGTTCGCGAATCGCCCAGGCGATGCGTGCGAAGGGCGCCTCCCCCGGCGTTTCGCCGCGCTCGACCGCGTCCAGCGCGCGCTCGTAGCGGTCCAGCTCCGCGAGCCGTTCGTCCTCGCCCGCGTCGCCTTCGTCGGCCACGTCGTCGGCGCCGCGGGCGAACGCGTAGATGGCCTCGATCGGCGCGCGCAGGCGCCGTGGCAGCAGCAGCGACGCAACGGGGAAGTTCTCGTAGTGTTCGACCGGCAAGGGGGCGTCGGAACCGCTTGAATTTTCGGGATTATATCGGGCGGCGAACTACCCGCGCGGACCGCGGCCGAGGCCGTTTTCAGGTATAATTCAGCGACCGCGAAAGTGGCGGAATTGGTAGACGCACTGGATTTAGGTTCCAGCGCCGAAAGGCTTGTGGGTTCGAGTCCCTCCTTTCGCACCAGGTCGTTTTCCCCAGGGTGTACCGCCCCGCCGCGATCGGGCAGTCGCCGCCTCCAACAACCCAGCATAGTAGGGAAATCCTCATGCAGCAGGCAGTCCAGA
>DATMJE010000436.1:0-43300 GCA_035553995.1 Usitatibacter sp.
GCCCGCTTGAACGTGGCGTCGCTCGCGCCGTGGCGCTCGTGCAGCTCGGTGGCGAAGTCGTAGACCACGCGCTCGTCATCCTTCATGTTCGCGGGCGTGCGGCCCTGGCGAAGGTCCTCGGCGACGGCAGGATCGAGCCCCGCGGCCATGGCGAGGCGATGGTGCGCGAACCACTCGTACTGCGCGTTCCACTTGCGCGCGACGATCAGGATCGCGAGCTCGTTCAGCCGCGGGGGAAGCGAGCTGCGGAATCGGATGTACTCGCCCACCTTCTGCAGCTTGTCGGCGAGCTCGGGCCTGCGGTTCCAGACGTTGAAGGGGCTGGAGAGGCTGGTGGCGCCGGGTGCCGCGGCGGGGCTGCCGACGGAGGCACGCGGTCCGCTCATGATCGCCTTCGCCACCGCGAGCTGCTCGGGCGTCATCTCCGCGAGCGGCGTGAGCGCGAAGCGGCGCGGCCCTTCATTCGTTCCCGGCATCGAAGCGCCTCCCGGCACGGCGCATCCGGCGACCAACACGCAGAGGACAGCGGGCAGGATGCGTGGCGAAGCGAACATGCGCGGCTCCCGGCGTGGTTGGGGAGCCGATCCTATCCCATCGCGATGCGCCGCCGCACTTCCTCGAAGAGCGCGTCCCATCCCGCGTCGGGCGCCCCCGGCACGATCTCGAGCAGGGGATACCAGAGGCAGCGTCCATCGCGCTTGGCCGCCCAGTAGGCGAACGGCGGCTGGTTGCCGCGATACAGCAGGTGCGTGGGACGGCCGGTCGCGCCCGCGAGATGTGCGCTCGCATTGCTGGCGGTGATGACGCGCTCGCAGGCGGCCATCGCGGCGGCGACCCCTTCCAGGTCCGCATACGTGTCGAGATCGTCCAGCCGCGTGAGGAGCCCGGGATGGCGCTGCATGAATGCGCTGCGTTCGGCATCGACGTCGCCATACTGCACATCGAGCAGGCGCACGCCTTCGACGAGCGCCAGCGACGCGAAGGCCTCCAGCGGGATCGACTTGCGCCCGGCAAGCGCGTGCCGCTCGCCGCCCTGCAGGCTGCGCCACGAGATCGCGATCCAGCGCCCGGCGCCGAGGCGCGCGCGGATGGCTTCGACACGTGCTGCATCGGGTTGCAACAGCGCGTGCGGCTGCGCGGCGAAGCTGGCGGCATCGGGACGGAAGAGTGCCGCGAGCGAGCCCATGGGCAGCTCGTGGTCGCACGTGGCGAACGCTTCGTCCGCCGAGTCGCGGGCGGTGAACCGGATCGCGGGCAGGCTGCGGCGATACATCGCGAGCAGCCGCTCGTCGACCTCGGCCACCGCTTCGAAGCCGCGCTCGGCAAGCTCGGGCAGCAGCGTGGAGAAGAGAAGCTGGTCGCCCAGCCCCTGCTCGCTCCAGACGGCGACACGGCGTGCGCGCCCGAGCTCGGCCGGGGTCAGCCGCGGGATGGCGAAGCTGCGCGAGACCGCCTGCGGCGGATGGGTCTCGAAGCGCCGCTCGTAACCGGGCCAGCCCGCGGCGAAATCGCGGCGCCGCAAGGCGACCTGCCCCAGGCCGTACTCGGCATCCGCCCATTCCGGCCGCAGTGCTAGCGCGCGCGAATACAGCTCGTGCGCATCGTCGATCCGGCCGCGATCCAGTGCGACACTCGCCGCGTTCAGCACCGCCTCCGGCGACTGCGGGTCGGCGGCGAGCGCGCGCGCCAGAACCTCCGCGGCGTGCTCGAGGTCGCCCCGTTCGCGCAGCGCACTGCCCCAGTTGAGCAGCACCGGCGCGAAAGCGGGCCGCAGGCGCGCGGCGTGCTCGAAGCGCATGATCGCCTCGTCCAGGCGCCCGGCACGCTGCAGCCCGAGCGCGAGGTTGTTGAGCGCCTCGACATGGCCTTCGTCCGCGGCGACCGCGCGCTCGAAGCATGCAAGCGACTCCTCCGCGCGGCCCGTCTCGCGCAGGACGATGCCGAGGTTGTTCAGCGCCATCGTATGCGTGGGCTCGCGCTCGAGCACGCGGCGGAAGGACGCTTCGGCATTGGCGAAGTCGCGCGCGTTCAGCAACAGCACGCCGAAGTTGTAATGCGCCGATGGATTGCCCGGGTCGAGTGCCAACGCCGCGAGATAGCTGGTGCGCGCCGCGGCTTCGTCGCCGCGCTCGCGCAGCACGTTCGCGAGCCCCACGTGCGTGTCGGCCACGCGCGGCTCGATGGAGATGGCGCGCCGGAAGGCCGCGAGCGCTTCCTCCAGGCGGCCGGCGCGGCGCAGCAGGCTACCCAGCACGCCATAGCCCGCGGCAAGGCGCGGCTCGAGCTGCACGGCGCGGCGCATGTCGCGCAGGGCCTCCTCCGTGCGGCCGGCATCCGCGAGGACCTGCGCGCGATTGGCGAGGAAGGGCGCCGCGCGCGGCGCACGCTGCACCGAGCGGTCCATCAGCGCCAGTCCCGCATCGACGCGGCCGGTGCGCGCGAGGATATATCCGAGGAGATGGAGGGCCTGCGGATCGTCGGGCCGCCGCTCGAGGATCGCCCGCCACGCCTGCTCGGCCTCGGCGAAGCGTCCGGCGCGGAACAGGACCATCGCCTGCGCTTCAGGCGTCAAGGCGTTCATCGACGGCGTCCAGTGCCTTTTCCCAGTTGTCGACCTGCACGCCGGTCACGACGCGCACCGAGGGATACCAGAGCGCATGCCCGTTCTCGCCGGGCACCCAGTAGTGGAACGGCGGGTTCGCGCGCAGGTACATGAGATACGTTTCCTTGCCGAGCACGCCGGCGAGATGCGCGGTGACATTGCTGGTGGTGACGATCGCATCGCACGCCTCGATCGCCGCGAGGATCCCTTCGAGGTCGTTGAAGAGGTCGAGCTCGTCGAGGCGCGTGAGCTGTCCACCCGCGGCGCGGAACGCTTCGCGCTCCTGCGCGGTGTCGCCATACTGGAGGTCCAGCAGCGTGAGATCGCCGCGCTGCGAAAGCCGCGTGAACGCGGCGAGCGAGCCGGACTTCTTGCGCTGCAGGTACGCACGCGGCGAGGGCTGGAAGCTGCGCCACGAGATGCCGATCACGCGCTTGCCCGGCGCCTGCAGGCGCTCCCGATAGCCGCGCGCACGCTCGGGGTCCGCGGTGAGCAAGGCGCGCGGTTGCGCCGCGAAGCTTTCGCGCGTGGGCCGCAGCATGCGCGGCAGCGACGCGATGGCGAGATGGCGGTCGCAGCTCGCGAATTCGGCCTCGGAGCGCTCGGGCGGCACCACCTTCCATTGCGGATGCGAGCGGGCATAGGCCGGGACCAGCCGCGCATCGAGCTCGACCACGAAGTCCTCGCCGCGCGCTTCGAGCGCCGGCAGCAGCGTCGAATAGAGCAGCTGGTCGCCCACGCCCTGCTCGCGCCAGATGGCGATGCGATGACCGCGTCCCCAGTCCGCGGCGGTGAACTCGGGAATGCGGAACGGCCGCAGGATCGCCACGGGCGGTGTCGTGCGGTAGCGCAGCTCGCAGAGCCGCCAGCCTTCCACGAACTCGAACCGGCAGAGCCGTGCGAGCCCGAGGTTGTACGCCGCGCGCGCGGAGTTCGGATTGGCCGCCATCGCGCGCTCGTAGAGCGCCATCGCCGCGTCGCGCTTTCCCTGCTCCTGCAGGAGGTAGCCGTAGTTGTTGAGCGCATCCGCATGGTCGGGCTTGATCGCGAGCGTGCGCTCGTATTCCGCGATCGCCGCGTCGATGTCGCCGCGCTCCTGCAGCATGAGCCCGAGGTTGCTGTGCGCATCCGCGTGGTCGGGGACGTGCGCGATGACCTCGCGATAGCAGGCGATCGCTTCCTCTTCCTCGCCCAGCGCGGCGAGCGCATTGCCGAGGTTGTTGCGCGACTCGTCGAAGCCCGGCGCGATTGCCAGCGCACGGCGCTGGCAGTCCACGGCTTCCCGGAACCGGTTGCGCTCGAAATAGGCGATGCCGAGGTTGTTCAGGATGGGCGCGGAGTCCGGCCGCAGCGCCGCACCGCGCTCGAGCAGCGGGATGGCCTCCATTACGCGCCCCGATTCGCGCAACGCCGTGCCCCAGTTGGACCACGCATCGGCAAGCGTGGGCTCGTGCCTCACCGCCTGGTCGTAATGCACGAAGGCATCGTCGACGCGGCCCTTCATCTTGAGGGCATTGGCGAGGTTGTTGTGCGCCGCCGCGAGCGTGGGCCGCAGGGCGAGGGCCTTGCGATAGCAGGCGATCGCCTCGTCCAGGCGGCCGGCGCGCTGGAAGAAGAGCGCCAGGTTGTATTGCGTCTCGGCATGGTCGGGCCTGAGCGCCAGCGCGCGCCGGTACGCGCGTTCCGCGCCGGCCGCGTCTCCAAGGGCCGCAAGCGTATTGCCGAGGAGGTTCCAGGCGGGATGCAGCTCGGGCTTGAGGCGCACCGCCTCCTCGAGCTCGTCGCGCGCCTCCGCGAAGCGCCGCAGGTTGAAGAGCGCCTGCGAGCGATTGTGGCGGATCGAGGCGGATGCGGGATGCAGCTCGCGCGCGCGATCGAAAGCGGGCATGGCTTCGGCGGCACGGCCCTGCGCGCTCAGGGTCGCGCCGAGCACCTCGTGCGCCTCGGGCCGCAGCGGCTCCGTGGCCACGCATTGGCGCGCGACCGCCTCCGCCTCGGCGAGGCGGCCCTGCTGGAAGTACGCGATCGCCTCGCCCAGCAGGGGGCGTGGGCCGGGAGTGCTCATCAGCGCAGGAAGAGGCGGTACGCGGGGTTGCGCGTCTCGTCCGCGTAGTCGTAGCGCAGGTCGCGCAGGAAGCGGCGGAACGCGGCGCGCTCGCCCTCCGGCACCTGCAGCCCCACCAGCACGCGGCCCACGTCCGAGCCGTGGTTGCGATAGTGGAAGAGCGTGATGTTCCACCCCGGCTGCATGTGCTCGAGGAAGTTCATGAGCGCCCCGGGACGCTCCGGAAACTCGAAGCGGTACAGCATCTCCCCGGCCGCCTCGGGCGTGCGGCCGCCGACGAGATGGCGCACGTGGAGCTTGGCGGCCTCGTTGTCCGAGAGATCGACCGCGCGCATGCCGTGCTGGTCCAGGACCGCGATGAGGCGCTGCGTCTCCTCGCGGCCGGAAACGCCCACGCCGATGAAGATGTGCGCCTGCGCGCGCGGCGCCAGCCGATAGTTGAACTCGGTGACGCTGCGCTTGCCGAGCAGGCCGCAGAGCGCGCGGAAGCTTCCGGGGCGCTCCGGGATGGTGACGGCCAGCACCGCCTCGCGATGCTCGCCCAGCTCGGCGCGCTCCGCCACGAAGCGCAGGCGATCGAAGTTCATGTTGGCGCCACCGGTGATGGCGACCAGCACGCGGTCCTTCGCGCGCCGCCGCTCGATCCAGCGCTTGGCGCCGGCGAGTGCGAGGCCGCCCGCGGGCTCGACGATGGAGCGCGTGTCCTCGTAGATGTCCTTGATCGCGGCACAGATCTCGTCCGTGTCCACCAGCACCATGTCGTCCACCAGCTCGCGGCACAGCCGGAAGGTCTCGCGCCCGACCTGCTTCACCGCCACGCCGTCGGCGAAGATGTTGACGTGCTGCAGCGTCACGCGCCGTCCCGCGGCGAGCGAAGCGGTCATCGCGTTCGAGTCGACCGGCTCCACGCCGATCACCTTCGTGCGCGGCGCGATGCGCTTCACATAGGCCGCGATGCCCGCGATGAGCCCGCCGCCGCCGACGGGAACGAAGATCGCATCGATCGGATGCGGATGCTGGCGCAGGATCTCCAGGCCGATGGTGCCCTGCCCCGCGATCACCAGCGGGTCGTCGTACGGGTGCACGAAGGTCATGCCGTGCTTGCGCGCCAGCGTCTTCGCGTGCAGGTAGGCCTCGTGATAGCTGTCGCCATGCAGCTCGACCTTGCCGCCGCGCGCGGCGACCGCCTGCACCTTGATGCGCGGCGTGGTCACCGGCATGACGATGGTGGCGTGCGCGCCAAGGCGCTGCGCCGCGAGCGCGACACCCTGCGCGTGGTTTCCTGCGCTGGCGCAGATCACGCCCTTCGCGAGCTGGTCCGGGCGCAGGCTCGCCATCTTGTTGTACGCGCCGCGCAGCTTGAACGAGAACACGGGCTGCTTGTCCTCGCGCTTGAGGAGCACCTCGTTGCGCACGCGCCGCGAGATGGCCGCCGCGTGCTCGAGCGGACTCTCGATCGCCACGTCGTACACCTTGGCGGTGAGGATCTTCTCGAGGTAGCCGTCGTCGCGGCCGCGCGTGACTTTGCCCATGGGAACCCGAGAGCATATCAAGAAGGGGCGCCGCTACGGCAGGGCATGGTTTATCCTGCCCCGATGGACACCAACGCCCTGAAGAAAGCCGCTGCAGAAGCCGCGCTGCAATACGTGAAGGACGACACCATCGTCGGCGTCGGCACCGGATCGACCGTGAACTTCTTCATCGATGCGCTCGCCTCGCGCAGGGCGCGCATCGAGGCGACGGTCGCGAGCTCGGAGGCGAGTGCGAAACGCCTGCGCGATCTCCACATCCCGGTGCGCGAGCTGAACGACGTGGACGGCTGCGACGTCTACGTGGACGGCGCCGACGAGATCACGGAGCACCTCGCGTGCATCAAGGGCGGCGGCGCCGCACTCACGCGCGAGAAGATCGTGGCGCAGGCGAGCCGGACCTTCGTGTGCATCGCCGATTCGTCGAAGCTGGTGAACGTGCTCGGCAACTTCCCGCTGCCGGTGGAAGTGATCCCCATGGCGCGCAGCTTCGTCGCACGCCAGCTCGTGAAGCTGGGCGGCAGGCCGGAGCTGCGCATGGGCGTGACCACCGACAACGGCAATGTGATCCTCGACGTGCGCGGGCTCACCATCATGAAGCCGGTGGAGCTCGAGACCGAGATCAACATGATCCCGGGCGTGGTGACCAACGGCCTCTTCGCTCGCCGCCCGGCGGATGTGCTGCTACTGGCCGGCGATCAGGGCGTGCGGACGTTCAACAGAAAATGACCAACGGCCTTTCGACGCAGATGAACGCAGATGAACACAGATAAAGCGTTGAATGTGTCGTGCCCGCAATCCTGGCCACGAAACATTGATCAGGTTTTTATCTGCGTTCATCTGTGTTCATCTGCGTCAAAACGCTTTTCGGCCGCGGGCGTGCGAATATCGCAAGGAAGTAGGTGAAAAGACTTGCAACACAGATGAACACGGATGAACACGGATAAAACCCTCATCAATGTTTCGTGGCCATGATCGGGGGCACGACACACTCAGGGCCTTTATCTGTGTTCATCTGCGTTCATCTGTGTTCATCTGTGTTCCCCGTCTTTGGTTTTACCCTTTCGGTACGTAACCCTGGGCGGCGTCGGCGCCCTCGCCGAAGAAGTGCTTGGTCATCTGCTCCTCGAGGTACTTGCGCGCGCGAGGGTCCGCGAGATTGAGCCGGTTCTCGTTCACGAGCATCTTCTGGTGCTCGAGCCACTGCTTCCACGCCTCCTTGGAGACGCTTTCGTAGAGCCGCTTGCCGAGCTCGCCGGGATAGGGCGGAAAGTCCAGGCCCTCGGCCTCGCGCTTGAGCTTGATGCAATTCACGGTACGCGCCATCGTCTTGCCTCCTAGAGCTGCTTCACGAAAACCTTCGAGCGGCGATCGTAGTTGTAGCGGGCCTTGCGGCGCTCGGGCAGATGCTCGGGGTCCGACTCGGCGAAGCCGCGCTCGAGGAACCAGTGCGTGGTCCGCGTGGACAGCGCGAAGAGCGTCTTCGCACCCATCGCCTTCGCCTTCGCTTCGGCATGCGCCAGGAGCCGTTCGCCGCGGCCACCGTCGCGGTAGAAGGCGTTCACCGCCACCGCCGCGAGCTCCGCCGCCTTCGCCTCCGGATACGTGTAGAGGGCGGCACAGCCGAGGATGTTCCCGTCGCTCTCGAGGACGAAGAAGCTGTCGATGTCGCTCTCGAGCTGCTGGCGCTCGCGCTTCACGAGGATGCCCTGCTGCTCGAGCGGCTCCAGGATCTGCACCATTCCCGGGACGTCGTCGAGCGTGGCCTGGCGGATCACGTCCGGCGGGGCGGGCGTGATCATCGTGCCGATGCCGTGGTGCGTGAAGAGCTCGATCAGCAGCGCGCCATCGACGTGGCGGCTGATGAGATGCGCGCGCTTCACGCCGCTCGAGCACGCCTTCACCGCGCACGGCAGGTAGACGCTCACGTCATCCGCCACGGCCTTCCCCGTGAGCCGCCCGCTCGCTTCCCGCACGGTGAGCTCGGAGATCGGATGCTTGCCGTCCATCACGCCGGGAGTGTCGATGAGGAAGATCAGCTTGTCGGCCTGGAGCGCGATCGCCGTCGTGGTCGCCACGTCCTCGAGCGTGCAGTTGAAGACGTCGCCCGTGGGCGAGAAGCCGATGGGCGAGATGAGAACCACCTCGTGGTCGTCGAGGCGCCGGCGAATGCCCTCGGCGTCGATCTTGCGCACCTCGCCCGTGTGGCCGAAGTCCACGCCGTCCACCACGCCGACGGGCTTCGCGGTCACGAAATTCCCCGACGAGACGCGGATGTCCGCGCCCCACATGGGGCTGTTGGCGAGCTCCATCGAGAGCAACGCCTCCATCTCCACGCGCACGATGCCGTTGGCTTCCTTCACGCACGCGAGCGCCTTGGCGTCGGTCACGCGGCGCATGTCGACGTACCGCGGCGTCACGCCGTGCTGCCGCATCTGCTCCTCGATCTGGGGACGCGAGCCGTGCACCAGCACCACGCGCACCTCGAGGCTCACGAGCACGTTGATGTCGTGCGTGAGCTGCTGGAACTCGCCGTCCGCGAGCACTTCCCCGCCGAAGGCGATCACGAACGTGGCGCCGCCCCACTGGTGGATGAAGGGCGTGGCCGAGCGAAACCATTTGACGAAGGCTTCGGTCTTGAACTTCGGTGCATTCCTGGCCATCGCCGGAATTCTAGCCGTCACGGAAGTCTCCCCATAGCGCATGCATCGCGGCGAGCGCGGCGAGCGGCGCCGTTTCCGTGCGCAACACGCGCGGGCCGAGGGCCAGCGGCTCGCAGCCACGCGACAGTGCCAGCTCCTTCTCGCGATCCGACAATCCGCCCTCGGGACCCACGACGAGCTCGAGCGGGCCCGCGGGCGCTGCGTGCGTCGCCAGCGCCGCCGCACCGGGCGACAGCAGCCAGCGCGTGACGCTCGTGGGCTCCGCAAGCCAGGCCATGAACGTGAGCGTGGGACGCACCTCGGGAATCCGGTTGCGGCCGCTCTGCTCGCACGCGGCGATCGCGACCCGGCGCCAGTGCGCCTGGCGGCGTTCCGCGCGGTCGCCCGAAAGCCGCACGACACTGCGATCGCAAACCAATGGCTGTATCCACGCGATGCCCAGCTCGACCGCCTTCTGGATGATCCAGTCCATCTTGTCGCCCGCCTCGGGGAGTCCCTGCACGAGGCCGACCTCGAAGCGAGCCTCGCGCTCGATGTCGCGGAAGGCGCCGAGCTTCACGTCGACACGGTCGCGATCGATGCGCTGGATGGTGGCTTCGTACTCGCCGCCGCGGCCGTCGAACACCGTGAGCCCGTCGCCCGCCTTGAGCCGCAGCGCCCGCGAGACGTGCTGCGCCGCGTCGGGCGCTAGCGTGAGCTGCGCGCCGGGGCCGAGCCGTGAGTCGCAGAAGATTCGGGGCACGAGACGGGGCGCGCAAGGCGCTGGAATGAAGCCCGATGCTAGCATGCGCATGGAAGCAGCCTGTGCCCTTGCCCTCCTCGCCAGAACTTACCGTCGCCTTCGCCGCCTCGGCCATCGAGGCGGTGCGCTCCGTCGCCGCGGACGAGATCCTGCCGCGCTTTCGCAACGTGACCGCCATGCGCAAGGACGACGGCAGCATCGTCACCGAAGCCGACTACGCGGCGCAGGCGGCGCTGGTGCGCAAGCTGCAGCGCATCGAGGACGTTCCGCTCATCGGCGAGGAGATGCCGCGTGCCGAGCAGGAGCGCATCTTCGAGCGCGGCGGCCGCTTCTGGTGCGTCGATCCGCTCGACGGCACGAAGAACTTCAGCGAGGGCGTGCCGTACTTCGCGGTGTCGGTCGCGCTGATGGACGGCGCCGATCCGGTGTTCGGCACGGTGTACGACCCGATCGCCGACGAGGCGTTCTTCGCCGTGCGCGGGGCGGGCGCCTGGCTGGACCACCGCTCGCTCGAGGTGCCGCACGAAGCGCCGGCGCTCGCGGCGGCCGTGGCCGAGGTGAGCCTGCGCCGCGACACGGCCGGGCTGCGCAAGGCGCTCAAGCGCCATGCGCCGTACAAGCGGCGGCTCACGAGCGGCTCCTCGGCGCTCTCGTGGTGCCACCTGGCGGCCGGGCGCATCGATGCGATGCTGCATTCGGGCCAGAAGATGTGGGACTACGCGGCGGGCGCGCTCATCCTGGAAGAGGCCGGCGGCTGCACCTGCACGCTCGAGAATGACGATTTCTGGAGCGCGCCGGTCTGGAGCCGCTCGGTCATCGCCGCGCGATCGCAGCCGCTCCTCCTCGAATGGCGCGCCTGGGTGCGTGCGGAGCTGGGCGCGGCTTCCGGGTGAGTCAGGGCGCGACGAGCGCCTTCACGTAGTTCGGCAGCGCGAAGAGCGCGCGATGCACCTCGCCGTTGTAGTACTGCAGGTCGCGCACACCGCGCGCCTCGAGCACGCGCTCGACATCGCCAGGCTCCAGCGTGCGCGGATCCAGCACCTCCGATGCGCACGCGAAGCCCCAGATCGACCCGTACAGCGGGATGTACGCGAAGTACGGCGTGACCTTGCGAAACACCTGGCGCAGGTTGGCGAGGGTGGCGCGCACGCGCTCGGGATGCGAGAACGGCGAGCCCATGTGCAACGTGAGCGCGCCCTCCGGCGTCATCGCCCGCCGGGCCAACGCGAACGTGGCCGGCGAGTAGAGCTCCATCGAGGGCCCGACGGGATCGGTGAGGTCCATGGAGACGAGGTCGTAGCGCACCTCGGTCTCGCGCAGGTAGGCAAGGCCGTCGCCGACCGTCACCTGGAGGCGCGGATCGTCGAAGGCGCCGCGATGCACGCCGGCGAACCGGGCGCGGCTCACCTCGATCACGACGGGATCGAGCTCCGCCATATGCACCCGCTCGAGCGTCGAGTGCTTGAGCAGCTCTTCGGATGAGCCGCCATCGCCGCCGCCGATCACCAGCGCGCGGCGTGGATGCGGGTGCGCCACCGCGGCCGGATGCACCAGGTTCTCGTGGTAGAAGAACTCGTCGCGCTCCGACGTCATGTTGAAGCCGTCGAGACGGAAGATGCGGCCGAAATCCGCCGTCTCGTAGACCTCGAGAAGCTGGAACGGCGTGGTGCGCCGCTCCACCAGCGTGCCTTCGAAGTAGACGCCGCTCGTCGCCGTGAGGCGCTCGAAGATCTTCTCCGTCATCGGGGGGTTTGCTTCCGGGAATGCGGCCGGCGGGATGCCGGCGGGAGGCGCCGCGCGGGAAGGCGATGAGCCTCCCCGGCGACATGGTGCGCGTCAGGCGACGCGTTTCCTGAGGGGCAGGTCCCGGCCGCGCTGCAGGCGCTCGACGAGCATATCGCCCGGCTTGAGCGCCTTCACGAGCTTCGCGTACACGGCTTCCGCCTTCGCGGTGTTGTCAGACGTGTAGTTGCAGACATACACATCCAGCGTTGCGCCGTCCCTCTCCGGCCACGTGTGTATCGCCAAGTGCGATTCAGCGAGCACGACAGCGCCCGTGGCACCACCCTGCTGGGTGCCGTCGATGCCGTCGAATTGGTAGAAATGCTCCCCGAGGACAGTGAGACCTACCTCGCGGCAGGCTTCCACGCAGAGCTCGCGCAGCTTGGTGGACGAGTCGAGCAGCTCGCCCTTCTGGCAATTGTAAAGGTCGGCGATGATGTGCAGTCCCTTCACTCCGATACCCCCTTTCTTCAAGCAAAGTTCGCAGTTAGGGACTGCGCGCGCGACCTCGGGCGTACCGCGTGAGCGGGACGCCCCTAGACCCTGGGCGGCGGGTGAATCCCGTAGTGCGAAGGTTTACCCAAGCGAAAAATATCGCGGTGAAAAAGTGCGCAAGTATAATCTCATATTGCAGCGACGTACATGCTTTTCAAGCATTTTCCGCCCGTTTCCCGCCCTCTTCGAAGAACATCCACAATGCCCGATTCGCCCACTGCCGCCGTCCCCTCCATCGAGCTCGCCAACGCCATTCGCGCCCTTGCGATGGACGCCGTGCAGAAGGCCAATTCCGGCCACCCCGGCATGCCGATGGGCATGGCCGACATCGCGGAAGTGCTCTGGCGGCGGTTCCTTCGCCACAATCCCGCCAACCCCGCGTGGCCCGATCGCGATCGCTTCGTGCTGTCCAACGGCCACGGCTCCATGCTGCAGTACGCCCTGCTGCACCTGAGCGGCTACGACCTCCCGATCGGGGAGCTGCGCAACTTCCGCCAGCTCCACTCGAAGACGCCGGGCCATCCGGAAGTCGGCTACACGCCCGGCGTCGAAACGACCACCGGCCCGCTCGGGCAGGGGCTCGCCAACGCGGTCGGCTTCGCGCTCGCGGAGAAGCTCCTCGCCGCGGAGTTCAACCGCCCCGGCCACGCGATCGTCGACCATTGCACCTACGTGTTCCTCGGCGATGGCTGCCTCATGGAGGGAATCTCGCACGAGGCGTGCTCGCTGGCCGGGGTGCTCGGGCTTTCGAAGCTGATCGCGATCTACGACGACAACGGCATCTCGATTGACGGCAAAGTGCAGGGGTGGTTCCGCGACGATACGCCGATGCGTTTCCGCGCCTACGGCTGGAACGTGATCGAGAACGTCGATGGGCACGACAGCGCCGCGGTCGCGCGTGCGATCGAGCAGGCGCGCGGGGAACAATCGCGCCCCACGCTCGTGTGCTGCAAGACCGTGATCGGCAAGGGCTCGCCCAACAAGGCGGGCACGGAAGGCGTGCACGGCGCGGCACTGGGCGACAAGGAAGTGGCCGCCACGCGCGCGGCGATCGGCTGGAATTACCCGCCCTTCGAGATCCCGCAGGCGGTCTACCAGGCGTGGGATGCGCGCCCGAAAGGCGCCGCGCTCGAACGCGAGTGGCAAGCGCGCTTCGATGCTTATGCCGCGGCGCATCCCGAAGCCGCGCGCGAGTTCCGTCGCCGCATGGCGGGCGAGCTGCCTGCCGGCTGGGCGCAGTCCGTGGAGGCACTGCTGCAGAAGACGGTGGAAAAGGCGGAAACGGTCGCCACGCGCAAGGCTTCGCAGCTCGCCATCGAGGCGCTTGCCGCACAGCTTCCGGAAATGGTCGGCGGCTCCGCGGACCTCACCGGCTCCAACCTCACCAACTGGTCGGGATCGAAGCCCGTCACCGCCACGCAGGCCGGCAACTACGTCTACTTCGGCGTGCGCGAGTTCGGCATGGCCGCCATCTGCAACGGGCTGGCACTCCATGGCGGCTTCATCCCGTACTCCGGCACGTTCCTCACGTTTTCGGATTACTCGCGCAATGCGCTGCGCATGGCGGCCCTCATGCGCGCGCGCAACATCTTCGTCTTCACGCACGATTCCATCGGTTTGGGCGAGGATGGCCCCACGCACCAGGCCGTCGAGCACGTCTCGAGCCTGCGCCTCATCCCGCAGATGGATGTATGGCGGCCGTGCGACACGCTCGAGACCGCCGTGGCCTGGGTCGCGGCCATCGAGCGCAAGGATGGGCCGGCATCGCTCGCGCTTTCGCGGCAGAACCTGCCGTTCGTGAAGCGCACGCCCGAGGCGGCCGCAGCGATCCGCCGCGGCGGCTATGTGATCTCCGATGCGCCCGGCGCGCGCGCCGCGATCATCGCCACCGGCTCCGAAGTCGCCATCGCGCTCGCCGCGCAAAAGTCGCTCGCGGAACAGGGCATCGCCACGCGCGTCGTGTCGATGCCGTGCACCAGTGTCTTCGACCGGCAGGACGCCGCGTGGCGCGAGTCGGTGCTGCCGAAGGGCATGCCGCGTGCGGCGATCGAGGCGGGCGTGAGCGATTACTGGCGCAAGTACGTGGGGCTCGAGGGCGCGGTGATCGGCATCGACCGGTTCGGTGAATCGGCACCCGCAGGCGACGTGTACAAGTTCCTCGGCATCACGGCGGAGGCACTGGTGGCCGCCGTGAAGGGCCTTGTCTAGGGTCGCGGCTGTCTTCTCCATCCGCCCGGCAACCGCGGCGGATGCGCCCGCCATCGCGCGCGTGCATCGCGAAAGCTGGCGCACGAGCTACAGCGGCATCCTTCCCGCCGAGATCGTGAGCCTCGAATCGGGACGGCGCAGCGAAGGCGAGTGGCGCCGCCGCCTCACCCGCAAACAGCCGGACGCCGAGACCTGGATCGCCGAAAGCGCGCCCGCCGGCATCATCGGCTTCGCCTCGTGCGGCGAGGCCCGCGACCGCGCGATCACCGGCCTCGATGGCGAGATCTATGCGCTCTACGTGGTCCAGCAATACCATCGCCGCGGTGTCGGCCGCGCATTGGTGCGCGAATGTGCGCGCCACTTCGTGCGCAACGGCCTCTTCGGCCTGTATGCGTGGGTGCTGCGGGCCAACCATGCGCGGCTGTTCTACGAGGCGCTCGGCGGCGAGGAAGTGGGCCACAAGACCGAGCGGCTGGGCCTGCACGGTTATGCGCAGGTGGCGTACGGCTGGCACGACCTCACCGCGCTCGTGACCGGCGAGGCACGCTGAACCATCGCGGCGGTGCCGCGTCAGTCAGTTCTGGCCATGCGCTAAAATGGTGGTTTCCCCCGCATTTCCCTTCCCCCGGAGCCCCCTCCCATGACCGTCCGTGTCGCCATCAATGGCTACGGCCGCATCGGCCGAAACATCCTGCGCGCGCATTACGAAGACGACAAATCCCACGACCTGGAGATCGTCGCCATCAACGACCTCGGGCCGCCCGAGACCAATGCGCACCTCACGCGCTTCGACACGGCGCACGGCAAGTTTCCCGGCAAGGTGGAAGTGTCCGGCGACGAGATGATCGTGAACGGCGACCGCATCAAGGTCGTCGCCCAGCGCGATCCGGCGCAGTTGCCGTGGAAGGACCTGGGCGTCGACGTGGTGCTCGAGTGCACCGGCTTCTTCACCACCAAGGAGAAGGCTTCCGCGCACGTGAAGGGGGGTGCAAGGAAGGTCATCATCTCCGCCCCCGGTGGCAAGGATGTGGACGCGACCATCGTCTACGGCGTGAACCACCCGTCGCTCAAGGCATCGCAGACGGTGATCTCGAACGCCTCGTGCACCACCAACTGCCTGGCGCCGCTGGTGCAGCCCCTGCACGAATCCATCGGGCTCACCAACGGCCTCATGACCACGATCCACGCGTATACCAACGACCAGGTGCTGACCGACGTCTTCCACGAAGACCTGCGCCGTGCGCGCGCCGCCGCGATGAACATGATCCCGACCAAGACCGGCGCGGCGGCCGCGGTGGGCCTGGTGCTTCCGGAGCTCAACGGCAAGCTCGACGGCTACGCCATCCGCGTGCCGACGATCAACGTCTCGATCGTGGACCTGTCGTTCATCGCCGCGCGCGACACCACGGCCGACGAGGTGAACGCGATCATGAAGAAGGCGAGCGAGAGCGGCCCGTTGAAGGGCATCCTCGGCTACAACACCGCGCCCCTCGTCTCCAGCGACTTCAACCACGACTCGCGCTCGTCGATCTTCGAGGCGACGCTCACCAAGGTCTCCGGCCGCCTGGTGAAAGTGTCCAGCTGGTATGACAACGAGTGGGGTTTTTCGAACCGCATGCTCGACGTGACGATGGCATGGATGGCGGCCAAATGAGATCGGCCCCCGGCCCGTTGCCGCACGAAGCTGCGGCCGGGGCGACGACATGATGAACATCCGGAAAATGGCGGACGTGGACCTCGAGGGCAAGCGGGTCTTCATCCGCGCGGACCTGAACGTCCCCCAGGACGATGCAGGCCGCATCACCGACGACACGCGCATTCGTGCATCGCTCGAGGGCATCCGCCAGGCGCTGGCGAAGGGTGCCGCGGTGATGGTGACGTCGCACCTCGGGCGTCCGAAGGAAGGCGAGTTCTCCGAAGCGGATTCGCTCGCGCCGGTGGCGAAGCGCGTGGGAGAGCTGCTCGGCCGCGAGGTGCCGCTGAAGCGCGACTGGGTCGGTGGCGTCGACGTGAAGCCGGGCGAAGTCGTCCTGCTGGAGAACTGCCGCTTCAACAAGGGCGAGAAGAAGGACGACGAGGCGCTGGCGAAGAAGATGGCGGCGCTGTGCGACGTGTACGTGAACGACGCCTTCGGCACCGCGCACCGGGCGGAAGCCACCACGCACGGCATCGCGCGCTTCGCGCCCGTGGCGTGCGCGGGCCCGCTGCTGGCCGCGGAGCTCGATGCGCTCGGCCGCGCCCTCGCCAACCCGAAGCGCCCGCTCGCCGCGATCGTCGCGGGCTCGAAGGTCTCCACCAAGCTCACCATCCTCAAGTCGCTCGCGCAGCGCGTGGACCAGCTCATCGTCGGCGGCGGCATCGCCAACACGTTCATGCTTGCCGCGGGCCTGCCCATCGGCAAGTCGCTCGCCGAGGCGGACCTCGTGGGAGAGGCGAAGGAGATCATGGCGATGATGGAAAAGCGCGGCGCCGCGGTCCCCATTCCCGAGGACGTCGTCTGCGCGGACCGTTTCGCCGCGGATGCCGATGCGCACGTGAGGACCGCGCGCGAGGTCGGCGCCCAGGAGATGATCCTCGACATCGGCCCGGCCACCGCGCGGCGCTACGCGGGCCTGCTCGAGAAGGCCGGCACCATCGTCTGGAACGGCCCCGTGGGCGTGTTCGAGTTCGCGCCGTTCGAGAACGGCACGCGCGCGCTCGCGGAGGCCATCGCCGCCTCGAACGCCTTCTCCATCGCCGGCGGCGGGGACACGCTGGCCGCCATCGCCAAGTACGGCGTGGGCGACCGCATCGGCTACATTTCAACCGGCGGCGGTGCCTTCCTGGAATTCCTCGAGGGGCGCACGCTGCCCGCGGTCGAGGTCCTCGAAAGCCGCGCTGCTTGAGGACACGGTGAGAAGCACCAAGATCGTCGCGACATTGGGACCGGCATCGAGCGATGCCAATGTCCTCGAGCGCATGTTCCTCGCGGGCGTGGATGTCGTCCGCCTGAATTTCTCGCACGGCACGGCCGAGGACCACATGCGGCGCGCGGAGATGGTGCGCGAGACCTGCCGCAAGGTCGACCGCGCCGTGGGCATCATGGCCGACCTGCAGGGCCCGAAGATCCGCGTCGGCAAGTTCCGCGAGGGCAAGGTCATGCTCACGCCGGGCGAGGAATTCATCCTCGATGCCGCGTGCGAGATCGGCGAGCAGGGCCGCGCCGCGCTCGACTACAAGGAACTGCCGCGCGACGTGAAGGCCGCGGACCTGCTGCTGCTGGACGACGGGCGCATGGTGCTCGAGGTGACGCGTGTCGCCGGCAGCGAGATCCACACCGTGGTGCGCCACGGCGGCTGGCTCTCGAACAACAAGGGCATCAACCGCCAGGGCGGCGGCCTCACGGCGCCCGCGCTCACGCCGAAGGACATCGACGACATCCGCATGGCGGCCAAGATGAATGCCGACTACCTCGCGGTGTCGTTCCCGAAGAGCGGCGCGGACATGTACATGGCGCGCGAGCTGCTGCGCGCGGCCGGCGGCCACGCGATGCTGATCGCGAAGATCGAGCGCGCCGAGGCGATCCCCGCGCTCGAGGACATCATGCGCGCCTGCGACGGCATCATGGTCGCGCGCGGCGACCTCGCGGTGGAGGTGGGCGATGCCACGGTGCCGGCGCTGCAGAAGCGCATGATCCGGCAGGCGCGCGAGCTGAACAAGCTCACGATCACCGCCACGCAGATGATGGAATCGATGATCTCGAGCCCGGTGCCCACCCGCGCGGAAGTCTCGGACGTCGCCAACGCCGTGCTCGACGGGACCGATGCGGTGATGCTCTCGGCGGAGTCCGCGTCGGGCCAGTATCCGGTCGAGACCATCGCGGCCATGAACCGCATCTGCATCGAGGCGGAGAAGACCCAGCCGATCAGCCTCGACACCGATTTCCTGAACCGGGTCTTCCAGCGCGTGGACCAGTCGATCGCGATGGCGGCGCTCTTCACGGCGTACCACCTGAAGGTGAAGGCCATCGCCTCGCTCACCGAGTCGGGCTCGACGGCGCTGTGGATGTCGCGCCTCAACTGCGGCGTGCCGATCTATGCGCTCACCTCGCAGACCACGACGCGTTATCGCTGCACGCTCTTCCGCGACGTCTACCCGCTGATGGTCCGGTACACCGGCGACAACCGCGAGGAGCTGCTCGCCGAGGCCGAGGCGGTGCTCGTGCGGCAGGGCATCGTGAATGCCGGCGACCACATCGTCCTCACGATCGGCGAGCCGATCGGCAAGTCGGGCGGCACCAACACGATGAAGATCGTGAAGGTGGGCGAGCACCGCGCCTGAAACCGCCGCGCGCGATGGCCGTGATCCCGCAGGTCTAGAATTTCCCATTCACCACCCGGGGCCCGGCCCCGGCAATTCGAGGAAAGCCATGGATACCAAGCTGATGACCGAGACCGCCCGCGCGATGGTCGCGCCGGGCAAGGGCCTGCTCGCCGCCGACGAGAGCGCGGGCACCTGCAAGAAACGCTTCGATTCCGTGAACGTCGAGTGCAACGAGGAGAACCGCCGCGCCTACCGCGAGATGCTCTTCGCCACGCCCGGCGTGAGCGACTTCGTGAGCGGCGTGATCCTCTTCGACGAGACCATCCGCCAGAAGACCCGCGACGGCGTGAACTTTGCCGAGTACCTCAGGAAGAACAACATCATCCCCGGCATCAAGGTCGACGCCGGCGCGCACGACATGGCGCTGCACCCCGGCGAGAAGGTGACCGAGGGCCTCGACAAGCTCTCCGAGCGGATGGCCGAGTACTTCAAGCAGGGCGCGCGGTTCGCGAAATGGCGCGCGGTGATCACCATCGGCGAGGGCATCCCGACGCAGGCGTGCCTCGATGCGAATGCCCATGCGCTCGCGCGCTACTCGGCCATCTGCCAGGCCAACTCGATCGTGCCGATCGTGGAGCCCGAAGTCCTGCTCGACGGCAACCACAGCGCCGGGACGAGCGAGGAAGTCCACCTGCGCACGCTGGAGACGCTCTTCCACGAGCTCGCCTGCCAGGATGTGCTCCTCGAGCACGTGATCCTCAAGGCCTCGATGTGCGTGTCCGGCAAGGACAACGCGAAGCAGGCGGGCGTGCAGGAAGTGGCCGAGCGCACGCTGCGCGTGCTGAAGCGCACCGTCCCGGCAGCGCTTCCGGGCGTGGTCTTCCTCTCCGGCGGCCAGACCGACGAGAACGCCACCGCGCACCTCGACGCCATGAACCGCATGGGCCCGAACCCGTGGCCGCTCACGTTCAGCTACAGCCGCGCGCTGCAGGCGGTGGCGCTCAACACCTGGCGCGGGCAGGCCGGCAACGTCGCCGCCGCGCAGAAGGCATTCCATCATCGCGCGCGGATGAACAGCCTCGCCGCGAAGGGCCAGTGGAAGAAGGACCTCGAGAAGCAGCTCGCGGCCGCCTGAGGTGGAGGCGGTCTACGAGACATCGATCGCGAGCCTGCCGCTCCTCGGGCGCGGCAAGGTTCGCGATATCTACGCCGTCGGCGCGGACAAGCTGCTGATCGTCACCACCGACCGCCTCTCCGCCTACGACGTGATCCTGCCCACGCCCGTCCCCGAAAAGGGACGGGTGCTGACCGAGCTCGCGAACTTCTGGTTCAAGCGGCTCGAGCCCATCATCCCGAACCATCTCACCGGCATCGATCCGGAAAGCGTCGTGGCCCCGGAGGAGCGCGAGCAGGTGCGCGGGCGTGCCATCGTCGCGCGGCGTTTCCAGCCGCTGCCGATCGAGGCCGTGGTGCGCGGATATCTCGAGGGCTCCGGCTGGCAGGAATACCAGCAGTCGCGCTCGGTGTGCGGCATCAAGCTGCCCGAGGGCCTGCAGCGCGCCTCGAAGCTGCCCGAGCCGATCTTCACGCCCGCCACCAAGGCCGAGGCCGGCACGCACGACGAGAACATCACCTTCGAGCGCATGGCGCAGATGGTGGGAGAAGCACGCGCCCGCGAAGTGCGCGACACCGCGATCCGCCTCTACAAGGCCGCGGCCGAATACGCGCTCGAGCGCGGCATCATCATCGCCGATACCAAGTTCGAGTTCGGAACCGACGCGGCCGGCAAGCTCTACCTCATCGACGAGGCGCTCACGCCCGATTCGTCGCGCTTCTGGCCGCTCGACAGCTACGCCGTGGGCCGCAGCCCCGAGAGCTTCGACAAGCAGTACGTGCGCAACTGGCTCGACGGCATCGGCTTCCAGCGCAAGCCTCCGGCACCTTCCATGCCCGCCGATGTCGCCCGCCGGACAAGCGAGAAGTACCAGGAAGCGCTGCGGCGCCTGATGGTCTAGGCGGAACGTAGCCGGGGCGCCGCCCGCCCGGAACCGGGATTGCGCGCGGGGGTCCATCTCTCTCAGGGCGGAATCTCCTCGCCCCTGCAGGAAAGCCCCATGATCCCGAACGAGGCCTCACGGCCCTTGCGCGTGGCATTGGTCGCGCCGTTGCATGAAAGCGTTCCACCGCAGTTCTACGGCGGCACCGAGCGTGTCGTTTCCTACCTCGCCGAAGAGCTGGTGCGCCAGGGCCACCGCGTGACCCTGTTCGCGACCGGCGACTCGGTGACGTGCGCCGAGCTGCGGTCCATGTGGCCGCGCGGCCTGCGGCTCGATCCGGACTGCCGCGATCCCCTCGCCCCGCACATCGCCATGCTGCACGACGTGATCGAGTCCGCGGACGAGTTCGACGTGATCCATTTCCACGTCGACTATTTGCATTTCGCCGCCGCCCGGCTGCTGCGCCTGCCGGCCGTGACGACCCTCCACGGCCGCCTCGACAACGCGGAGCTGGCTCCCCTCTACCGCCGTTACGCGGACATGCCCGTGGTCTCGATCTCGGATGCGCAGCGCCGGCCGCTGCCGTGGGCGCGCTGGGCGGGCACGGTGCATCACGGCCTGCCGCCCGGCCTGCTTCGCCCCGGGCCCGGGGATGGCGGCTATCTCGCCTTCGTCGGGCGCATCTCGCCGGAGAAGCGGCCCGATCGCGCGATCCGCATCGCGCGCCGCGCGGGACTGCCGCTGCGCATCGCGGCCAAGGTCGAGAAGACCGACCAGCCTTACTTCGAGGCGGTGGTCAAGCCGCTGCTCGGTCCCGGCGTCGAGTTCGTCGGCGAGATCGGCGAGCGCGACAAGCAGGAATTCCTCGGCCATGCGCGCGCCCTGCTCTTTCCCATCGACTGGCCGGAGCCCTTCGGCCTGGTGATGATCGAGTCGCTCGCGTGCGCCACGCCGGTCATCGCCTTCCCGTGCGGCTCGGTGCCCGAGGTGCTTCGTGACGGCATCGACGGCCGCATCGTCGCGAGCGAGGACGAGGCGGTCGCGGCGATCGCGCGCATCGATGCGATCGACCGCGCCGCGTGCCGCGCGAGCTTCGAGTCGCGCTTCACCGCCGAACGCATGGCCGGCGAATACGTCGCCATCTACCGCACCCTTGCCGCCGCGAGCGCGCAAACACCCATGGAGGCTGCCGCATGAAGCACGCGAGCCTGCCGCAGGAAGCCATTCGCATCGAGGACCGCTGGTACGTCCTCGCCACCTCGTCCAAGGCGGGAGAGCCGGCGCGCGTGCTGAAGCACGGCGAGAGCTTCGCGCTGTTCGACCGCTACGGCGACACGCCCCGTGCCGGAAGCGGCGAGCACGGCGTCTACCACCAGGGCACGCGCTTCCTGTCGCTGCACGAGCTGCGCCTGAACGGCCAGCGCCCGATGCTGCTCAACTCGAGCGTCCGGCGCGACAACGGCGTGCTCACCGTCGACGGGACCAACCCCGACATCTTCGAGGGCGGCGAGCTCGTGGTCGGGAAAGGCACGGTGCACCTGTCGCGGTCATGGATGCTGCGCCAGGGCGCGTGCCACGAGCGGCTCGAGATCGCCAACTACGGCCTCGAGCCGGTGAAGCTGCAGCTCTCCCTCGAATTCGCGGCGGACTTCGCGGATATTTTCGAGGTGCGCGGCTTCCAGCGCGCGACGCGCGGCCGCGACCTGCCGCCGCGCGTCGAGGCACGCGAGGTCGAACTCGGCTACCAGGGCCTCGACGAGGTCGTGCGCCGCACGCAGATCACCTTCTCCGAGGCGCCGGACATCCTCACGGCGGAGCGCGCCGATTTCGAGCTCGAGCTTCCCGCGCACGAGACCTTCGAGCTGGACACGCGCATCTGCTGCATGCCGACGCAGAAAGCCTGCGAGACCGGCACGTTCGCGCAGGCTTACCAGCTGCTCGAGCGCGAGACCACCGGGCGCGCGTCGCATTGCGCCACGATGCACAGCCCCAACGAGCAGTTCAACGAGTGGATCGGGCGCTCGGCTTCCGACCTCGGGATGCTGTGCTCCGGAAACCCGGAAGGGCCTTATCCCTATGCCGGCGTGCCGTGGTACAGCGTGCCGTTCGGGCGCGACGGCATCCTCACGGCGATGGAGTACCTGTGGGTCGATCCGTCGATGGCCGCGGGCGTGCTGCGCTTCCTCGCGCGCACGCAGGCCTTCCAGCTGAAGCCGGAGCAGGATGCGGAGCCCGGAAAGATCGTGCACGAGATGCGCAAGGGCGAGCTCGCGGCACTCGGCGAGATCCCGTTCGGGCAGTACTACGGCACGATCGACGCGACGCCGCTCTTCGTGATCCTCGCGGGCGAGTACTACCAGCGCACCGGCGACGCGGCGCTGATCGCGGAGATCTGGCCCAACATCGAGCGCGCGCTCGAATGGATCGACGGCTGTGGCGACGAGGACAGCGACGGCTTCGTCGAGTACTCGCGCAAGAGCGGCACGGGGCTGCGCAACCAGGGCTGGAAGGACTCCGAGGACTCGGTCTTCCACGCCGACGGCCGGCTCGCCGAAGGGCCGATCGCGCTGTGCGAGGTGCAGGCCTACGTCTATTCGGCCAAGGTCCACGCGGCGCGCCTGGCGCGCCTTCGCGGCGACCTGGAGCACGCGCATGCGCTCGAGCACGACGCGCGGCAATTGCACACGCGCTTCGAGCGCGCCTTCTGGATGGAAGACCGCGGCACCTATGCGATCGCGCTCGACGGCAACAAGCGTCCCTGCCAGGTGCGCACCTCGAACGCGGGCCACGTGCTTTGGTGCGGCATCGCCACGCACGAGCATGCGCTGCGCGTGGGCGAGACGCTGCTTTCGACGCCGTCATTCTCGGGCTGGGGCGTGCGCACGGTCGCCGAGGGCGAGGCGCGCTACAACCCGATGTCGTACCACAACGGCTCGGTATGGCCGCACGACAACGCGCTCGCCGCGATGGGCCTCGCGCGCTACGGCATGAAGCAGGCGAGCGCACGCATCACCGAGGCGCTCTACGAGGCGAGCATGTTCATGGACCTGCACCGGCTGCCCGAGCTCTTCTGCGGCTTTCCGCGCCGCCACGCCGGCGAAGGCCCGACGCTCTATCCGGTGGCCTGCTCGCCGCAGGCCTGGGCGAGCGCGTGCCCGTTCTACCTCATGAAGGCGTGCCTCGGGCTCTCCTTCCGCCCGGAGCAGCCGCGCATCCGCTTCCTGCACCCGGTGCTGCCGGAATTCGTGGACCGGTTGCGGCTCGCGGACCTGCGCGCGGGAGATGCGGTCGTGGACATCGAGTTCGAGCGCCACGGCGAGGATGTCGGCGTGAACGTGATCCGCAAGGAAGGCGAGGTCGAGATCTCGGTGGTGCTCTGAGCGCGCACGGCGCTGCGTGAGACACTGTCGGCCATGAAGAGGCCCGAACCCCGCACGCTCACGCGCGAGCTGCTCGCGTTCAACACCATCAACCCGCCCGGCATGGAGCGCGCATGCGCTCGGCACCTGGGCGCGCTGCTCGAGTCCGCGGGTTTTCGCGTCACCTACCACGAGTTCGCCGAAGGCCGCACCAGCCTCGTGGCCGAGATCGGCGGCGCGGAGGGCAAGCCGCCGATCTGCTTCACCGGCCACATCGACATCGTGCCGCTCGGTGCCAAGCCGTGGTCGCACGATCCCTTCGCGGGCGAAACCGACGGCGATCGCCTCTACGGCCGCGGCTCGACCGACATGAAGAGCGGCATCGGGGCGTTCGTGTGCGCGGCGATCGAGCTGGCACCCGAGCTCGCACGCGGGCCCGGCGTGGCGCTCGTGATCACCGCCGGCGAGGAGATCGGCTGCGAGGGCGCGAAGTATCTCGCGGACCACCAGCTCCTCGGGCGCGCCGGGGCGATCGTCGTGGCCGAGCCCACGGGAAACTATCCGTACGTGGGGCACAAGGGACTCGCGTGGTTCGAGGTCGAGACCTTCGGCGTGACGGCCCACGGCTCCATGCCCGAGGTCGGCGACAACGCGATCGTGAAGATGGCGCGCGTGATCGGCGACCTCGAGGGCTTCCGCTTCCCGGTCGATGCGCACGGCGTCATGGGCAAGCCCACGCTCAACGTGGGCACGATTCGCGGCGGCCTCAACACCAACTCGGTGCCCGACGAGGCGCGGATCACCGTCGACACGCGTACGGTGCCGGGCATCGACCATGCGCACCTGTGCGGCCTGATCCAGAAGCTCGTCGCACCGCGCGGCGCGAAGGTGCGCAAGATCGTCGACACGCCCTCGCTCTACACGGAGCCCGGCGACGAATGGGTGCAGCGCGTCTTCGAGGCGTGCGTGCCTTACCTCGGCGGCGAGATTCCGGTGCCGAAGACGATCACGTTTTCCACCGATGGCGCGGATCTCAAGCGCGGCTACGGCGGGCCGCCCGCGGTCATCCTCGGCCCTGGGGAGCCGAAGCTCGCGCACCAGACCGACGAATGGTGCTCGCTGAATCGCATCGAGCAGTCGACGGAGCTTTTCCGCACGCTGATGCAGGACTGGCAGGCTGACGTCCGAAAAGCGTCTTGACGCAGATGAACACAGAAAAGCGTTTTGACGCAGATGAACACAGATGAACACAGATAAAGGCATTGATGTGTCGAGTCCGCGATCATGGCCACGAAACATCGATCAGGTTTTATCTGTGTTCATCTGCGTTCATCTGCGTCGAAAGGTCTTTGGTCATTTCCACGCCCGTCAAACCGAGAACGCCATCTTCACCGCGAGCGACACGAGCACCAGCGCGAAGATGCGCCGCAGCGTCGTTCCCTTGAGGCGATGCGCGAGCCGGGCGCCCCAGCGTGCGGTGACGACACTCGTGGCCGCGATGCCCGCGAACGCCGGCAGGTAGACGAATCCCAGGCTCCACGAGGGTAGCCCCGGCACGCTCCAGCCCGCCGCGATGTAGCCCAGCGTGCCCGCGATCGCGATCGGGAACGCGAGTGCGGCGACCGTGCCGATCGCGCGATGCATCGTCATGTCGCACCACGTGAGGACCGGCACGCCGATCGCGGCTCCCCCGCCGCCGAAGAGGCTCGCGACCACGCCCATGATGAGGCCGAACACCGTGAGGCCCACCCGTCCCGGAAGCGGACGGGCCGCTTTCGGCCGCAGGTTGAACACCATCTGCGCGGTCACCACGAGCGTCACGCCGAGGAAGAAGAACTTGAGGAACGTGGTGTTCGCCCCGCGCGCGACCAGCACGCCCGCGGCCACGCCCACGATCAATCCGGGTGTCACGCCCTTCACGACGCCCCAGTCCACCGCGTCGTGCCGGTGGTGCGTGCGAAAGCTGGACCACGAGCCGAAGACGATGCAGGCCATCGAGGTCGCGATGGAGAGGTGCATGACGTACTGCGGCGGGAAGTCATGCGCGGCGAACATCAGCGCCAGCGCCGAGACGATGATCACGCCCCCGCCGATGCCGAGCAGCCCCGACAGGAAACCCACGACGATCCCGATGCCGAGGTAGGCGGCGAGCTCAGCCATCCAGGCGCTTCAGGATGAATTTCCACTCGCGTTGCGTCACGGGCGTGATCGAGAGCCGGTTGCCGCGCTTGAGCACCACCATGTCGGCGAGCTGCGGGTAGGTGCGCATCTCCTCCAGCGGCATGAGGCGCGTCTTGCGCTCGAGCGCCACGTCCACCAGCATCCAGCGCGGCTCCTCGCGCTTCGACTTCGCGTCGTAGTACTCGCTCCCGGGATCGAACTGGGAGGCATCGGGATAGGGCTTGCTCGCCACGCGCGCGACGCCGGCGATACCCGGCACGTCGCAGCTCGAATGGTAGAAGAGCACGCCGTCGCCGACCTGCATCACGTCGCGCATGAAATTGCGTGCCTGGTAGTTGCGCACGCCGAACCACGGCGTGGTCTTGCGGGGCGCCTTCACGAGGTCGTCGATGGAGAACTCGGCGGGCTCCGACTTCATCAGCCAGTAAGCGGTCATGGGCGTGCAGGAAACGGTACCGGGTTGCATTGTGCCATCTGTCCCGAAGCCTCCTGTGCCTGAAACCGGCAAGCCGCGGGGGTAACATCGGTGGCTGGGCATCAGGGGAAGCGACCCGGGGGGGTTTCCTGGAGACGTCCTACAGGTTCGGCGCAGTCGAGGTGCGGCCCGCGGAGCGACAGCTGTTGGTCGAGGGACAGTCCGCGCCCGTGGGCTCGCGCGCGTTCGACGTGCTGCTGGCACTCATCGAGCGGCGCGACCGCGTCGTCACCAAGGACGAGCTGCTCGACCTCGCGTGGCCCGGCGTCGTCGTCGAGGAGAACAACCTCCACGTGCAGGTCTCCACGCTGCGTAAGCACCTGGGCGCGCGTGCGGTCGTCACCATCCCCGGCCTGGGCTACCGTTTCACGCTCGAGCCCGAGCTCCCGGAGGGCAAGGCGGAAGGCACCGCGCCGCGCCATAATTTGCCGGCCTCCCTCAACCGCTTCATCGGGCGCGAGCGCGAGATCGCCGCCCTGAAGGCGCTGCTCGCGGACCAGCGCCTGGTCACGATCGCGGGCCTCGCGGGCAACGGCAAGACGCGTCTCGCGCTGCATGTCGCACACGAGTTGTTGCCGCAATTCGCCGACGGCGCCTGGTTCGTCGAGCTGGCACCGGTCTCGGACGATGCGCGAGTCGCGCAGGCCGTGGGCGCGGCGCTGGGTGTGCATGAGCAGGCCGATGGCGGCATCGCGGCGGCCCTCGTGCATTGGGCGCGCAACCGCCGCGTCCTGCTCGTGCTGGACAATTGCGAGCACGTGCTGCGTGGCGCCTCCGAGCTCGCGAGGCAGCTCCTGCACGCCGGTCCGGGCGTTCGCCTGCTCACCTCCAGCCGCGAGCCGCTGCATATCGCCGGCGAAGCGGTCTACCCGCTGGTGCCGCTGCCGGCGCCGGATGACCGCTACGCCATCGGCCCCGAAGTCCTCCAGCAGTACGGTTCCGTGGCGCTCTTCATCGAGCGGGCCACCGCGGCCAATGCGAGCTTCCGGTTCGGCAACGCCAACGCCGCCGCCGTCGCAGCGATCTGCCGGCGCGTCGACGGGATCCCGCTTGCGATCGAGCTCGCCGCCGCGCGCGTGCGCGGCCTTTCCGCCGAGCACATCGCATCGCACCTCGACGACCGTTTCCGCCTGCTGACCGGCGGAGACCGCACCGCGGCGCCACGGCAGCAGACGCTGCGCGCATCGCTCGACTGGAGCCACGACCTCCTTTCGACGCAGGAGCGCACGCTATTCCGCCGGTTGTGCATCTTCGCCGGCGGCTGGACCGTGGAAGCCGCCGAAGCGGTGTGCGCGGACGGCGAGCTGGGCGGCGACGACATCCTCGAGCTCCTCGCGCAGCTGGTCGAGAAATCGCTCGTGGACATCGATGCCTTCGGCGAGCGCTACCGGCTGCTGGAGACGGTGCGCCAGTATGCGGCCGAGAAGCTCGATGCATCGGCGGAGGGCGCCGACCTGCGCGCGCGGCATTTCCATTTCTTCCTGCAGCTGGTGCAGAAGGCGCGCTGGCTCATCGCCGGCAGCCCCGAGCAGGCGCCCTGGCTGAAGCGCCTCGACGACGAGTTCGAGAACGTGCTCGCCGCGCACGCGGCAGCGAGCGGCGAGGGGGCGCAGCGGCTGCTCACGGCGATCCGGCATTACTGCATCAATCGCGGCCTGCTCACGCTCGCGTACCGCCTCGCATGCGATACGCTGCCGCGCCTGCCCGAGCGCGATCGCGTACGCTGCGACGCGCACTTCGATGCGGGGCAGATCAGCATGTTCATGGGCCGCTACGAAGAGGCGCGCGGCCACCTCGAGGAGAGCCTCGCGATCGCGCGCGAGCTGGGCCATGGCGATGCGGAAGCGTTCGCGCTGCAGCCCCTCGGCGTGGCGTGCGTGAGCCTGGGCGACCTCGCCGCGGCGCGCGGGCACCTCGAGAAAGCCGTCGCCATGGCGCGGGACAGCGCGCGCGACCGCGAGATCGCCGCGGCGCTCATCGCGCTCGCGACCGTGTGCCGGCTGGAGGCGGATCCTGATGCGGCGGTCGCGCTTTACGAGGACGCGCTGGCCTGCGCGCAGCGTGCGCACGACCGCGAGACGATCGGCCTCACGCTGCTCAACGTTGCCATGGTGGCAAGCCGCCGCACGGTGAGCGCTCGCGCGCGGCTGGTGCACGATGCGCTCCACATCGCGGCGGAGCTCGGCTCGCGTTATGTCGGGCAGAGCGCGATCGACGTATGCGCGGGGCTGTGCTCGTTGGCGAACGAGCCGGAGCGCTGTGCACGCTTCCTCGGTGCCGCCGAGGCGTCGAGCGCGATCACCGGACTGCGGCGCGACGCGGCCGACGACGCGTTCGTCGCACCGCTCGTGCGACGCGCGCGGGAGGCCTGCAGGCCCGAAGCGTTCGAGGCCGCCTATGGCGCCGGACGCGCGCTGGGATACGACGAGGCCGTCGTCGAAGCGCGCGCCTGGCTTGCGGGAATCAGTTGTTAGCCACGACGGGATCGAGCTTGCAGGTCTTGGTCCCGTCTTCCTTCATGACCGTGACGGTGTAAGGGAAGCGGCCGATGTCCGTGGGGAGCGGCCGGCCGATGTCGTACCGGTTGTGGATCGCGGCGAGCATATGGCTCGACTGGCTGAGGATCGGTGTGAACAGGTTGACGGGTAGCACGCGTCCGGGCGCAGGCGGATCCTTGAACTGGATACCCTTGTCGGGTGCGAAGCGCCACCCGGTCGTCTGCAGCCTGAAGATCATGGCGCCAGGCTTGTGGACCATGATCGGATCCGCGGAAACCGACATGGCGCATGTCGCTTCATCCACCGTTACATCCACGACGCATGGACCGGGGGGACAATCGAGTTGGGCACCCCTGGCGTGCACCGCGAAGCCCATGACGATCAACGCAAGCAGCGTGGTTCCTTTCACTTGGACCTCCAGAACAGATGAAGGACCCAGAGAATAGGACCGCCTTGCCGCAACTGCCCCACCCGCGCGCGTAGGGTTCGGTGCGCGAGGTTTAGTGAATATTCCCGCAGTCGAAGCGCATTTCACTGCTCGTGCAGCATGCGCGCGGCTTGCAGGCGTCAGTTGTTGACGACGACCGGGTCGACAAGGCAGGTCCTGCTGCCGTCGTTCTTCACGACGGTGACGCTGTAGGGAAAGTCGCCAATCTGGTCCTGCGGAGGCGAATGGTCCTTGTCGTACCAGTTGTGGATCACGGTCTCGCGAAGGTTCGACTGGTGCACGGTCCGCGTGAAGAGCCCCGCGGGCAGGGGCCGCCCTCCCTCGGACGCCTCCTTGAAATGGACGTCCTTTTCGGGACCGAAGCGCCAGCCGGGCGTGCGCAGCCGGAAGTGCATGGGGCTCGGCTTGTGCACCATCAGGTTGGTCGGGAAGACCGACACGATGCATTTGTCGTCCGCGGTGACGTGCACGGTGATGTCGACGACGCAAGGACCCGGAGGACACTGCAGCAGGGACTGGGCGTGGACAGTGGCGCAAGCGGCGAGCGACGCGGCCAGCAACAGGCAACGCGGGGCGATTTTTCTCATCGGGCCTCCCGGGATGAAACGAATCGAGAGAATAGGAGCGCCAATTACAAATGAAAAGGGACAGGTGATGAGCCTGTCCCTTCGGGGAGCGGATTCGCTGCGGTGTTCGTCCAGGCCGCAACCTGAACCCAACGGTTCAAGGCGGTCACCCACCGAGCGCCGCAGGTACGTCCGACGTGGGACGCGCACAATAGCGCTCTGACGCGAGCGTCCATGGCTACAACTTATCGGTTCAAAGATGTAAGCCCGGACGAACACCGCAGAAAACCCGCCGACTCCCCACTGCGCGGACTGCTGCGCCTAGAAGAGCTTTTCCTGATCGGCCTCTTCCAGCGCCGATTCCAGCGTCTCCTGCATGGCTACTATTCTACGCCGAATCGACCCCGTGTCTGCATTCGGCTTGCCCGGATTGGACAGGAACTCGTGGGCGATGTTCAACGCGGCGAGGAGCGCCACGCGTTCGTTGCCCACGACCTTTCCGGTGTCGCGCACTTCCTTCATCTTGCGATTGACGTACTCGACCGAAGCGAGCAGGGAACGCTCCTCGCCTTCGGGGCACGAGACGCGGAACTCGCGGCCGAGGAGCTGGATCGTAACGGCGCCGCCCTTGTCGCGCGTGCGATCTTCCACAGGCGTCACGATTCGGTCTCCGGGATCTGCTTGAGGAGGGCTTCGATGCGCGTGCGCGCGGCGTTGAGCTTCTCGTTCAGGCGCGAGTTTTCATCGGTGCGCGCGGCGAGCTGCTGGCGCAGCTCGCGATTCTCGTCACGCAGGGCCTTGAGCCGCTGGACGGCCTGTGCGAGCTTTTCTTCCAGCGCTGAGAGTTCCGGTTCCATGGCTTCAACCCTATTGGAATTCACGAGACCCGTCAACGCATAACACGCTCTTTTGAAAGTCGTTTCGAGCGACATCCGTAGTCTGGCGTATGATGGCGCGGCGACGGAGCACGGGAAGCCGGTGGAACGCCGGCGCTGCCCCCGCAACGGTATGCGAACATGCTTCGCGAGCCCGGAGACCGGACCGTCGTCCCGACCCATCACTGCGGCCTGCGGGGACGCTCGCCGTGCCGAGGAACACGCATGAAATCCCTCCCGCTCGCGGGCCTGCTCGGGCTCGCGGCCTGGGGCGCGAACGCGCAGGTCGCCTTCGGCCCTCCCTTTGTCGCGGCCGAGCCGGTCGTGGTCACCGCCACGCGCGAGCTCGAGCCGACCACGCCGACGGTGCGCGACACCGTCGTGATCACGCGCGAGGAGCTCGACCAGGCGGGCAACCTGTCGCTCGCGGAAGTGCTGCAACGCAAGGCCAACATGGAGCTGCGCGCCACCGGCGGGCCCGGCCAGCCGGTGGGCCTCTTCCTGCGCGGCGGCTCGCCCGCGCAAACGCTCGTGCTCGTGGACGGGCTGCGCGTAGCCTCCGCCACCACGGGCAGCGCGGCGCTCGAAAGCATCCCGGTCGATATCATCGAGCGCATCGAGGTCGTGAAGGGGCCCATGTCGAGCCTCTACGGTTCCGACGCGATGTCGGGCGTGGTGCAGATCTTCACGCGCGGCAAGCCCGTGCCGCATCTCTTCGGCTCGGCCGCCTACGGCACCGACAGCGACGGGCGGCTCGCCACGGGCCTCACCACCGTCGATGGCAAGGCACGCATGGAGCTTTCCGCCGGGCTGCGCCACGTGGACGCGCCGAGCGCCACGAACCCGCGCAATACTCTCTTCGATTCCGATCGCGACGCGCACGACAACGAATTCGCGAACTTCCAGGCGTCCTACCAGATGTGGCAGGGCGAGACGATCGCGCTGGATGCCTTCGGCACGCGCTCGCGCACACACTTCGACAGCGGTCCCACCGGCCTCAACGACCGCAACGAGCAGACGCTCACGGGGTTGAAGGTCTCCTCGTCGAACCACATCACGCGGGATTGGGCGAGCAACCTCTCGTACGGCAGCACGCGCGACAACCTGCAGTTCCACGGCTCCTTCGAGGGCGTCTTCGAGACGCGCCAGAAGCAGCTCTCGTGGGTGAACGAGTTCCCGACCGCTGCAGGCGCGGTGGTGGCGGGCTACGAGGAAACGCACCAGCACGTGGAGCCCGGCGACGAGTTCACGCGCACGCAACGCCGCATCCGTTCGGTGTTCGGCTCGATCAACGAGGGCTACCGCAACCAGCGTTTCGAGGCGAACGCGCGACGCGACGACATCGAGGACTTCGGCGCGCACAACACCGGCAGCGTGAGCTACGGCTATACGTTCTCGCCCGCGCTGCGCGTCTCGTACACCGCGGGACGCGGCTTCCGTGCGCCCACGTTCAACGATCTGTTCACGCCGGCGATCTTCGGCGGCAACCCGAACCTGCAGGCCGAGACCAGCAAGTCGCGCGAGCTCGCCTTCGCCGCCAAGGCCTTCGGCGGCGATTGGCGCCTCACGCTCTACGACAACAAGTTCGACAACCTCATCCTGTTCGACGGTGAGAGCAACCTCACGATCAACGTGCCCGGCGCACGCGCGCGCGGGGTCGAGGGAACCCTCGCGGGCAAGTGGCTGGGCCTCACCTGGCGCGGCTCGGCCACGTACCAGGAGGCCCGCGACGAGGACACCGGACGGCACCTGCCGTCGCGCGCCGATCGCTTCGGCTCTCTCGACGTGGGCCGCGCGCTCGTGGATGGGTGGAGCGCCGGCGGCACGGTCACCGCGAGCGGCCCGCGCTTCGACTCGCGCAACGAGGTGCCCGGCTCGCGCCTGCCGGGATATTCGGTCGTGGACCTGCGGCTGGGATACAAAGTGGCGCCCCACTGGTCCGCGGAGCTCGTCGCGACCAACATCACGGACCGGCACTACGAGACGGCGGTGGGCTACGACGCGCCGCGGCGCGGCGTGCTGTTCACGCTGCGTTTCGACGCCTTCTGAGCCTCAGCCGCGCGCGGGCTTGACGCCCACGATGCGCATGTCGCGCGGCTCGCGCAGCTTGAACTGCGCGGGCTCCTGGTGCACTTCGGCGAGGCCCGCTTCGGCGAGGAGCTCGCGCAGCGATTCGGGCGTGTAGCCCCAGCGATGGATCATGAGCGGATCCTTCCACTTGGGATCGCCGTAGAACACCCACATGGTTCGCTGGCCGGCCTGGTCCTCGCGCGCGCCGGAGACCGGATCCTGCAGGAAGGTCTCGCACGCGCTGCGGATGTTGGGGCACTCCACCACCATGCGCCCGCCGGGCTTCAGCACGCGCACCCATTCGCGCAGCACGTCGCGGACCTCCCAGCGCCAGAAATGCTCCACCACGTGCACCGAGAGGATCTCGTCCGCGGAATCGTCGACGAAGGGAGACAGCTCGTGCAGGTCGCAGATGACATCGGGCTTCATGCCCGCCCGCGCCTCGACCACGTCGACGTTCACGTAGCCGGGCAGGATCTTGTCGCCGCAGCCGAGGTTCAGGCGCAGCGGGGCCGGCGAATCGTCGCCCAGCGCTTGCGCCCATTCGCGGCCGCATTCGAAACCGGAGTGGCGGCGGGCGACGCGGCGTTGCGCCTCGCGCAGCTTCGCCTCGACGCCGCGCGGATCCTCGAGCGCTTCGAGGACGGCGGTATCGAGCGGCTTGCCGACGGCCACCAGGTCGGCGTACGGCGTGTACGCGGGCACGGGTCCGGCGACCACGAAGCGCCCGGCCCAGAGCGATTCCACCAGGCGGTTGGGGCTCTTAGCGAGCTTCGCATCGCTTTCGAGCACCGGGATCCACACCAGGTCGCATTGCTCGAGCGCCTTCCAGGTGCCCTCGAGCGACCAGGGTACCAGCAGCACCTTGCTGTGCGGCGGCAGCAATTGCGCAAGATCCGTGGCGAGCTTTTCGGCCTGCGGCGAGCGCTCGGTGACGATGGAGAGCGCCACCGGCATCCTCTGCGCGAGCGCCCGCAGCTCGCCCGCCTTGTCGACGAGGCTCACCAGGTTCGTCGGATGGCCGAACCACAGCACGCGCAGCGCCGGCAGGCTTGGCGCGAATCGAGGCTCGCCGCGCGGGCCCTCCACCGGATCCGTGATCACGCGGGCCTCGCGTCCGGTGTTGCTGCGGATGGCCTCGGCCATGGCTTCGGTGCTCGCCACGACGTCCGTCGCAAGCTCCGCCATGCGGCGGAAATGCGGCCCCAGCCCGGGATGCGCGAAGTGGTCGTCGCAGTAGTCCGCCACGACGCGCAGGCCGCGTTCGCGCAGGTGCGCGGCGAGCTTCTCGTTCGAGGCGCTGAAGCTCTTGCCGAAGACCACGGCATCGGCCTGGAGGTCGAGCGCCTCGCGTGGCGGATCGCCCTGCGGGAGCGACATCACCTGCACGGCGTGTCCACGGCGTGCGAGCTGTTGCGCCGGCATGAGCACGCGGTAGCGTGCGGAAGCGAGGTCGGACGTGGGACCGGATGGCCCCTGGCGCAACGGCGCCGGGGTGACGAAGGTGATGCGCATGCACAATTTTATCAGCCGGCCCGTTTACACTAGCGCTCCATGGTCCCCGACGCGGTCAATCTCGCCTCCGTCCGGCGCGCGCTGGTGGTCAAGTTGCGACACCACGGCGATGTGCTGCTCGCATCTCCCGTCTTCCAGGTGCTGCGCAACCGCGCGCCTCACCTCGAGATCGATGCGCTCGTGTACCAGGACACGCGCGACATGCTGATGGGCCATCCGGCCATCGCGCAGATCCACGGCATCGACCGCGGCTGGAAACGGGAGGGGCTCGCGAGCCAGATGCGCTTCGAGAGCACGCTGCTGCGCACGCTGCAGGACCGCCGCTACCAGCTCATCGTGCACCTGACCGATCACTGGCGCGGCGCCTGGCTCGCGCAGGCGCTGCGGCCGCGCTGGTCGGTGGCGCCCGCGCGCGACAATCGCCTCTGGCGCTGGAGCTTCTCGCATCGCTACCCGCTGCCCCGGGGCACGCCGCGCCATACGGTCGAGATCAACCTCGATGCGCTGCGCCGCATCGGCATCTACCCCGGCGAGGTCGAGAAGCGCCTCGTGCTGGAACCCGGCGAGGAAGCCACCGCACGCGTGGATGCGATGCTCGCGCAGGCAGGGCTCGGCCCGCGCGGGTTCATCCACGTGCATCCCACCTCGCGCTGGCTCTTCAAGACGTGGACCGAGGAGAGCAACGCCGAGCTCATGCGCCGCCTCGTCCGCGACGGCCACCAGGTCGTGCTCACCGGTGCGCCCGACGCGCGGGAGAAGGCGATCGTGGCACGCATCGTCGAGGAAGCGGGCGTCCCCGTCACCGATTTCTCGGGCCAGCTCTCGCTGCGCGAGCTGGCCGCGCTCGCCGGGCGCGCGCGGCTCTTCTTCGGCGTCGATTCCGCGCCGATGCACATCGCGGCGGCGATGGGCACGCCCGTGGTCGCCCTCTTCGGTCCCAGCGGCGAGAAGCAGTGGGGACCGTGGCACGTGCCGCATCGCGTCGTAAGCAGCGACCATCATCCGTGCCGCCCGTGCGGCAACGACGGCTGCGGCGGCGGCAAGGTGAGCGAGTGCCTGACCGAGCTGCCGGTCGAGCGCGTGCACGCGGCATTGAACGAGCTCCTCACGCGCCAATGAGCGCGGCGGCGATGCCGCGGCCCGCCCAGCTGCCGCCGCGCGTGGCGCTGGTGCGCGGCCGCTACGATCCCGCGGGCGGCGCCGAGCGCTTCGTGCAGTCCGCCATCCGCTCGCTGCGCGCGCAGGGCGCCTCCCTCACCATCGTGACGCGCTACTGGCCCGGCCACGACGGCTCGGCCATCGTGCTCGATCCCTTCCATGTGGGCAGCCTCTGGCGCGACTGGGCCTTCGCACGCGCGGTCTGCCGAGAGCTCGCCACACGGCGCTTCGACCTGGTGCAATCGCACGAGCGCATCGCCTGCTGCGACGTGTATCGCGCGGGCGATGGGGTGCACGCGCAATGGCTCGCGGAGCGCTCGCGCATCCAGTCGCCGCTCGCGCGGGCCATGACCGCCGCCAATCCGCATCATCGCTACGTGCTGGGTGCGGAGCGCGCGCTCTTCCGCTCGCCGCGGCTGCGCGCGGTGATCTGCAACTCGCGGATGGTGCGCGACGAGATCGCCGCACGCTTCGGCACTGCCGCGGAAAAGCTGGTCGTCATTCGCAACGGGGTCGATACGGCGCACTTCCATCCGGGGCTGCGCGGCGAGATGGGCGCATCGGTGCGCCAGCAGCTCGGGATTCCCGGCGACGCCCGCGTGGCGCTGCACGTGGGATCGGGATTCGAGCGCAAGGGCGTGCGCGCCTTCGTGGAAGCGATCGCGGCGAGCACCTCGCGTGCGTGGGGCATCGTGGTGGGACGCGACAAGCGTGCCGCGCGCTATGCGGCGCTGGCGCAGCGCCTGGGTGTCGGCTCCCGCGTGCGCTTCATCGGCGCGGCGTCGGACGTGCGGCCGTACTACGCGGCGGCGGACGTGTTCGTGCTGGCATCGCTTTACGATCCCCAGCCCAACGCCGCGCTCGAAGCGATGGCGTGCGCGCTGCCGGTGGTGACCTCCACGCGGTGCGGCGCGGCGGAGCTGCTGCAGCAGGGCGAATCCGGCTTCGTGCAGGATGCGCTCGATGTTCCCGGCATGAGTGCCGCCATCGACTCGCTCGACCCGCAAGCCGCCGCGCGCATGGGCGCGCGCGCCCGCGATGCGATCGAGCCCTATACGCCCGAAGCCATGGCGCGCGAATACCTCGCGCTCTACGAGCGGCTGCTTCACCGATAATGACGGGATGAACGATTCCTCGAAGCCGCCGGACGGCCGGGAGCTGTACGCGCGGCTGCTGCGCCACGTCTGGCCATACCGCGCGGCCCTCGCGGGCGGCGTGGTGGCGATGATCGTCGGCGGCCTCGCGGATGCGGCCCTGGTCCAGCTCATCCAGCCGCTCATCGACGAGCTGTTCGTGAACCGCCGGCGCGACCTCGCCCTGCTGCTGCCGCTCGGCATCATCGGCGTCTTCCTGGTGAGCGGGCTTGCGAGCTTCGGCTCGGGGTACAGCTCGCAGTGGGTCGCGCAGAAGGTCATCCTCGACCTGCGCCGCCTCATGTTCGCCAAGGTGCTGAAGCTTCCGCCCGCGTTCTTCGACGCGACCGCCACGGCGCAGCTCGTCGCGCGATTCACCAACGACGTGAACAACATCGCGGCGGCCTCCACCTCCGCCCTCACCATCATCGTGCGCGACACGGTCACCATCACGGCCCTGCTCGCCATGCTGCTGTGGTCGAACTGGCAGCTCACGCTGATCGCGCTGGTGGTCATTCCGCCGATCGCCTTCGTGGTCGGCAGGTTCAGCCGCCGGCTGCGCGCGAGCAGCCGCGACAGCCAGCGCGCGGTGGGCGGTGTGGCCGAGGTCCTCGACGAGGCGATCACCAACCAGCGCGTGGTGCGCATCTTCGGCGGGCAGGCCTACGAGAGCGCACGCTTCGAGCGGGCGAGCCAGCGCATCCGCCGCTTCAACATGAAGCAGGCGACCGCCGCCGCGGGCACGGTGCCGGTCACGCAGCTCATCGTGGCCTGCGCGATCGCGACGATCATCTATTTCGCCGCGAGCCAGGCGTTCGCCGGATCCACCGACGTGGGCGGCTTCCTCAAGTTCATCGCGGCCACGGGCATGCTGCTGCAGCCGTTGAAGCGGCTCACCGGGGTGAACGAGCACGTGCAGAAGGGGCTCGCCGCGGCCGAGAGCGTCTTCGGCATCATGGACGAGGTGGACGAGGACGACCGCGGCACCACGGTGCTCGATCGCGCGCGCGGCGCGCTGCGCCTGGAAGAGGTCACGCTCACCTATCGCGGTGCGTCGCGCCCGGCGCTCGATCGCGTGAGCCTCGACATCCGTCCGGGCGAGACCATCGCGCTGGTGGGGCCTTCGGGCGGCGGCAAGTCGACGCTCATCCACGTGCTGCCGCGCTTCTACCATGCGGATACCGGCCGCATCACGCTCGACGGCCACGACATCGAGTCGCTCACGCTGGAGAGCCTGCGCCGGCAGATCTCGCTCGTGTCGCAGAACGTGGTGCTCTTCAACGACACGGTCGCGAACAACATCGCCTACGGCCGCGCCGACACGGTGTCCCGCGATGCGATCGTGCGCGCGGCCGAAGCCGCGCATGCGATGGAATTCATCGCGACACTTCCCGAGGGACTCGACACGGAGATCGGCGAGAACGGCGCGCGTCTTTCGGGTGGGCAGCGGCAACGCATCGCGATCGCGCGCGCCATCCTCAAGGACGCGCCCATCCTGCTGCTCGACGAAGCGACCTCGGCGCTCGATACGGAGAGCGAGCGCGTGGTGCAGGCGGCGCTGGAATCGCTCATGCAGGGACGCACCACCATCGTCATCGCGCACCGCCTCTCCACCGTCGAGAAGGCGGACCGCATCGTGGTCATGTCGCAGGGCCGCATCGCGGAAGTGGGCACGCACCGCGAGCTGGTCGATCGCGGCGGCCTCTACGCAGGCCTGCACCGGCTGCAATTCGCCACCGCATGAAGATCCTGCACACCGAGTCGTCCCTCGGCTGGGGCGGACAGGAGATTCGCGTGCTCACGGAGGCGCGCGGCGTGGCGGGCTGCGGGCACGAGGTGGCGATCGCCGCACCGCCCGAGGCACGCATCTACGAAGCCGCGGCCGATTACGGCGTCGACCGCATCGCGCTGCCGATCGGGCGCAAGAACCTGCGCGGGCTCGCGGCGATGCGCCACGCATTGGCGCGCGCACGCTACGACGTGGTGAATACGCACAGCTCCACGGATAGCTGGCTCGTGGCCGTGGCCTGCCGGCTCTCGGGGCCGCGACCGGCCATCGTGCGCACACGGCACATCTCGGCACCGGTGCCGCGCAACGCGGCCACGCGCTGGCTCTATCGCCAGGCCGCGCACACGGTGACCACCGGCGGGAAGCTGCGCCTGCAGGTGATCGCGGAAGCGGGGCTGGATCCGTCGCGCGTGACCTCCATCCCGACCGGCATCGACCTCGAACGCTTCCGGCCCGGCGACCGCAGGGACGCGCGCGCCCGCGTGAACCTGCCGGCCGATGCGGCCATCGTCGGCATCGTGGCGACGCTGCGAAGCTGGAAGGGCCACGCGTTCCTGCTCGAAGCGTGCGCCGCCATCAGCGACGTGCTGCTGGTGATCGTCGGCGATGGCCCGCAGCGCGCGGCGCTCGAGAAGAAGGCGCACGAGCTTGGCATGGCAGGCCGCGTGCGCTTCGCGGGCAACCAGGCCGACGTGGCGCCGTGGATGCAGGCCTTCGACCTCTTCTGCCTGCCCTCCTACGCCAACGAAGGCGTCCCGCAAGCGCTTGCGCAGGCGCTGGCGTGCGGCGTGCCCGTCATCACCACACCGGTGGGGAGCATCGAGGAGCTGGTGGCGCACGGGCGCACGGGCGTGATCGTGCCGCCCTCGGACGCACAGGCGCTGCGCCGGGCGATCGAAGCGCTGCTCGCGGATCCGCCGCGCCAGCGCGCGCTCGGCACCGCGGCGCTCGCCCATGCGAGAACGCACCTGGGCGAGGCGGCGATGGTCGAAGCGATGCTGCGCGTCTTCACCGCGGCCGCGGCGCGCCGCTGACATGGCGAGCCGGTTCCTCACGCGGGCCCTCGTCGTCGCAGCCGCGCTGCCGCGGTCCCTCGTGCGCCGGCGGCCGCGGGGAGCGCCGTCGAGCTTGCTCATCGCGCATCATCCCAAGATGATCGGCGACACGCTGCTGATGACGCACATCGCCGCCAAGGCGCGCCATGCATGGCCCGATGCACGCATCGTGATGACCGCCTCGGCCGCAACACAACCGCTATTCGCTTCCCGGCCGTGGGGCGTGGAGACGTTCCCGTTCGATCCCGCCGATGCGTCGAGCCTCGCGCCGTATCGCCAGGCCGGCGGGTACGACCTCGCCATCGTGCCCGGAGACAATCGCTACGGCTGGTTCGCGCGCGCGCTCGGCGCCCGCTGGGTCGTGGGCTTCAGCGGCGACCGGCCCCGCTACAAGGACCTGCTCCTCGACGACGCGCGCCCCTATCCCGACAAGCCCGACGTCTGGCACGACATGGCGGCGGATCTCATCCCCGGCAGCGATCCGCCCCCGTACGAGCCGTCGCAATGGCCGGCGCCGTCTTTCCGCGGATTCGACTTTCCGGCGCCGCCTTATGCGGTGATCCACCTGGGGGCCAGCTCGCTGCTCAAGCAGTGGCTCCCCGAGCGCTGGGCGGCGATCGCCGAATGGCTCGAGGCGCGCGGATTGCAGGTCGTGTGGAGCGCGGGGCGCGGCGAGGAGAAGCTCGTCGCGGCGGTGGATCCGCAGGCACGGCGCCGCTCGTATGCCGGGACGCTCGATCTTGCGCAGGTGTGGCACCTGCTCGCGCGCTCCGAGCTGCTCGTCACGCCCGACACGGGACTCTCCCACCTCGCGCGCATCACGGACACTCCCTGCGTCACCCTCTTCGGCCCGGGCACGCCGCAGCTCATGGGCAGCGGCCGCTTCTTCCGCAATGCGCCGTGGAAGGCGGTGATCGTCGATCCGTTCCCGTGCCGCGACCAGCCGCTGCTCTACAAGCGCCAGGTGACCTGGGTGCGCCGCTGTGCGCGCACGACGCGCGAATGTGCGAGCCCCGCGTGCCTGCACGCGATCGAGGTGCGGGACGTGACGGGCGCGATCGGGGAGCTCGTGCCGCGGCTGCGATGAGCACGCTGTCCGTCGCGGTGGTCACCTTTCGCACGCCGGCCGCGATGCTCGCCCGGGCGCTGGACTCGCTCGCGCGCGCAGCGGGCGTTGCGCGCGCTGCCGGCAGCCTCACGCAGCTACGCGTCTTCGTGATCGACAACAGCCCGGGCGAAGCGCACGGCGCGGTGCTCGAAGGCGTGCGCGCGTGGCCCGACGAGGCCGGCAGGCTCGAGGTGCTGCACGGCCATGGCAATGTGGGCTACGGGCGCGCCAACAACCTGGTCCTCGAGCGCCTCGACAGCGACCTGCACCTGGTGATCAATCCCGACATCGAGCTCGCGCCGGAGGCGCTCATGGCGGCGCTGGACGCGATGGCGGCGCACCCGGAGGTGGGATTGCTCGCCCCGGCCGTGTTCGGCGAAGACGGCGCACGCCAGTACCTGTGCAAGCGCTATCCCAGCGTCTGGGTGCTCTTCCTGCGCGGCTTCGCACCCCCGGTACTGCGCCGCCGCGCAAGGGCCGCAATCGACCGCTACGAGATGCGCGACGCCATCGGGGAGCGCTACCTGGACGGCGTCCCGCTCGCGAGCGGCTGCTTCATGCTCGTGCGCACGGCGCTCTTCCGCCGCCTCCACGGATTCGACCCGAGCTTCTTCATGTATTTCGAGGACTACGACCTCAGCATGCGCGTGGCAGCCGAAGCCCGGATCGCCTACGCGCCGAACGCGCGCATCGTGCACCACGGCGGCGATGCCTCGCGCAAGGGGCTGCGGCATGTCGCGTGGTTCGTGGCCTCCGCCGCGCGATTCTTCAACCGGCACGGCTGGAAGATCCTCTGACGGCCGCTTCGAGGAAGTCCTCGAGCGCACGGATCGGCTCGTCGCGCTCGAAGAGCGCCCCGCGGTTGGCCAGGATGCGGCTCGCGATGGCGAGGCGCCGGTCGCGGTCGCGCCCGAGGCCCACGGCCCGCTCGACATAGTCGTCGGCATCGCGCGCCACGAGCTCGGCCGCGAGCCCCATCATGCGCAGCATGCCGAAGCTCTGCCGGCCGCGCATGAGCGTGCCCGGAAGCGTGACCACGGGCAGGCCCATCGCGAGCGCGTCGAGCGAGGTGTTGCCGCCGGACCAATGGAGCGTGTCGAGCATCACGTCGCAAAGCTGGTTGAGCCGCAGGTAGGTGCCGTGCGGGATGCCGGTGCCGAGGAAGATCACGCGCTCGTGCAGGTCAATGCCGTGACGCTTCAATGCGGCACCGAGGCGATCCGCGAAGGCCTGCGTGAGCACGTCGTGGCTCGCGGCGAACATCACCGCGATGCCGTTCGGATCCGCGGCGAGCACGCGCGCGACGAGCTCGTCGTTGTCGGGATGGATCTTGAAGAGCGATTGCGGCACGAGGTACGCGGTCCGGCCCTCGCCGATGCCGAACGTGGCGCGCGTGCTCGCATCGTCCGTCTTCGGCGTGAGGTAGCGCGTGCCCAGCCCCGGCAGCAATGCGAGCCTCTCCGTGTAATGCGCCTGCCCGTCCTCGGGCTCCATGTCCGCCGACGAGATGAACCAGTCGATGCCCGGCATGCCGGTCGTATTCGGATGTCCCCAGCCGCTGCACTGCACGGGGGCGAGCCGCAGCGCGGCGAGGGTGAAGTTGTCCGGATGCATGCCGAGCTCCGGGTGCACGAGGATGTCGAGCTCGTCGGCAAGGACCTGTTGCGCGAGCGCATGGAGGGTACGGCCCGGCAGGTGGCGAAAGCGCGCCGCGGCCGCGGCGATGGTGCGCGTGTCGTCCGCGACCCAGTCGTTGGTGTAGTAGACGAACACCTCGAAGCGGCTCCTGTCGAGATGCGTGATCCAGGAGCTGAAGTAGCGGCCCGCGGTGCAGTTGAAGAAGAAGTGGCTGAGGAACCCCACGCGGATGCGCTCGCGCGGCGCGCGCTTCGCGAGCGGCCGCATGAGGCCCGGAACCGCGGGTGCCAGCACGCGCTGGATGAAATCGCCGTAACGCTGCTGCAGCTCGCGATCGTTGCGTCCCTGGTAGGCGAGGTAGAAGTTGGTCCAGCGCGCCTCGGCGAGAGCGCGCTCGCCGTCGGGAAAGCGGAAGGCCTCCGCATTCGCGTGCAACCGCTCCAGCCCCTGCGCATATTGCCGCCGCACCTCGTCCATGTGCGCGACGCTGCGATAGTGCTGCGGCAGGAGCAGGTTCGCGCCGATCGCCGCACGCAGGTTGCCGGGCGAGCCCGCGGCGAGCTGCCGGTATTGCGCCAGCGCCTCGTCGTAGCGGCCCATCTCCGCGAGAAGCTCGGTGTGTGCGGCGAGCGGCTTGGGATTGCCGGGCTGTGCACGCGCCCCCATGGCATAGGCCGCGAGCGCCGGTTCCCACTCGTGGTTGCGCCGGTGGATGTCGCCCAGCAGGATCCAGGCATCCACCAGCCGCGCATCCAGGCGGACCGCCGCCTGCGCGTGCTCCAGCGCCCGCTTGCGATCGCCACGCTGGTTGTGGATGCGCCCGAGGTTGAAGTGGGCGAGCGCAAAGCCCGGATCGATCGAGAGCGTGTGATCGAACGCGCGCACCGCCTCGTCGATGCGTTCGAGCGCCTGGAAGGCCACCCCCAGGTTGTTCCAGCCGCGCGCCAGCCGCGGCTCGCGGTCCACGGCGGCGCGAAAATCCTCGACGGCGAGATCCGGCCGCCCCTGGTCGACGTGCACGCGTCCCAGCTCGAGGTGGCCATGCGC
>DATMJE010000437.1:0-20745 GCA_035553995.1 Usitatibacter sp.
CCGTCGGTGGCGCCCTTCGGGATGCGCGCCTTGATCTTCTTGGGCACGTGGCGCACGCGGCCGTGCTCGTCGTATTCCGGCATCTGCAATTCGAGGTCGACCTGCGTGCCGCGGAACGCATCCTCGAGCGCGAGATGCACCGTCACCTCGAAATCCGCGCCCGGGATCGAACGCTCGGCGCGCGCACGCCCGGCGCCGCGGCCACCGCGCGAGAGTCCCTCGAAGAGATCGGAAAGGTCGAGGTCGTCGAAGGAGAACGCACCCTCGTTCGCGCTGCCGGTCCCGCGCTGCCACTGGAAGTTTTCCTGCCAGTCCGGCGGCGGACGGAATTCCTGGCCGGGCCGGTGCGTCCCGAGCTGGTCGTAGGCGGCGCGCTTCTCCGGATCCTTGAGCGTCTGGTACGCCTCGGCCACTTCCTTGAACTTCGCCTCGGCGCCCTTCTCCTTGCTCACGTCGGGATGGTACTTGTGCGCGAGCTTGCGATACGCCTTCTTGATGTCCTCGGCGCTCGCATCGCGCGCGACGCCCAGCGCCGCGTAGTAATCCTTGTATTCCATCGTCTCACCATTCGCTTCCCGCGAGTCAGACATTACCACCGCGCCGAACCCCGGGTGCCGGCGGCCCTCTAACCGGCTCCACCTTCCATTGAAGCCAAGATGCGCGACGGCCCGCCGCCCCACGACAGCCGCACGATCGTTCCGGTCATCATCAACGCCGCTTCCGGCGGCGGCCATTCGCGCGAGGACTTCGCCAAACTGGAGAAGCTCTTCGCCGACAACGGCATGGTCGCGCGCATCGTGCCCGCGCGCGGCGCGGAAATCGCGGACGCGGCGCGCGCCGCGATGCGCACGCATCCGCATCTCGTCGTGGCGGCAGGCGGCGACGGCACCGTGAGCGCGGTGGCCGACGCGGTGCGCGGCACCGACACGACGCTGGGCGTCCTTCCCGCCGGCACGCTCAACCATTTCGCGAAGGACCTCGGCATCCCGACGGAGCTCGAAGCGGCGGTAAAGGTGCTGGCGAACGGACGGCGCATCGCGATCGACATCGGCGAGGTCAACGGCAACACCTTCCTCAACAATTCGAGCCTCGGACTCTATCCCGACATCGTGCGCGACCGCACGCGCCAGCAGCGGCGCTTCCGGCGCAGCAAATGGACGGCGATGTTCTGGGCGCTGCTGGCGAGCGTGCGCCGCTCGCCGCTCCTCACGCTGCGCCTGTGCGTCGACGGCGAGCACCACGACTATCGCGCGCCCTTCGTCTTCATCGGCAACAACGAGTACACGATGGAAGGCTTCGACATCGGCACGCGTGCGCGCCTCGACTGCTCCCGGCTCAGCATCTACACCACCCACCGCTGCACGGCGGCGGGCCTCGCGGGCCTCGCGTTGCGTGCGCTCTTCGGCCGCCTGCACCAGGCCGACGATTTCGCCGCGCTCACCGGGCAATCGCTGCGCGTGGAGTCGACGCACCGGCGCCTGCTGGTGGCGACCGATGGCGAGGTCACCGCGATGGAGACCCCGCTCGAGTTCCGCATCGTGCCGCGGGCGCTCCGCGTGATCGTGCCGCAGGCGGAGGAGAAATAGCATGCGCGTCCTGGCCCACCTGTCCGACCTCCACTTCGGCCGCATCGATGCGGCGACGCTCGAGCCGTTGCGCCAGGCGCTGGAGCGTGCCGCGCCCGACCTGGTGGTGGTCTCCGGGGACCTCACGCAGCGCGCCAAGCCGGAGCAGTTCCGCGAGGCGCGCGAGTATCTCGACTCGCTGCCCGGGCCCAAGCTGGTCGTTCCCGGCAACCACGACGTGCCCCTCTACAACGTCCTGCAGCGCTTCTTCGCGCCGCTGGCGAAGTACCGCCGCATCGTGAGCCCCGACGTCGAGCCGGATTACTTCGACGACGAGATCGCGGTCGTGGGCGTGAACACCACGCGCTCGCTGGCCTTCAAGGGCGGACGCATCAACGAGGAGCAGGTGGAGAAGGTGCGCGCGAAGATCTGCGACCTGCCGCGCGAGGTCACGAAGGTCGTCGTGACCCACCATCCGTTCAGCGTGCCGCCGGGCAGCGACGAGGAGGACCAGATCGTCGGGCGTGCGCACATGGCGCTGGAGAAGCTCGCCGGGTGCGGCGCCGATGTCTTCCTCTCCGGCCACCTGCACGAGGCGCACGTCGGACACACGGCGAACCGCTACCGCATTGCCGGGATCTCCGCGCTCGTGGTGCAGGCCGGCAGCGCCACCTCGTCGCGCACGCGCGGCGCCGACAACTCGTTCAACATCCTGCGCGTGGGCGCGCGCCACATCGAGGTGGACCGCCATGTCTGGAAGGACGGCGCCTTCGGGGTCGATGGCACCGAGGCCTTCGCGCACGATGCGGCGGGCTGGCACGCCACGGGCGACGACCATGCTGCTGCATGAGCCGCGCCCGCACAGCCTCTCGCCGCGCGGCCTCGCCATCGCCGCGTGGATCGCCCTCGTCATCTCGGGCTGGATCTTCTTCGACCTGGCATGGGACGTCGCGAGCCACACCGGCCTCGTGTCGCTCGATGCGACGGTGGCCACCTGGATGCACGCCCACGGCACTCCGGCGGTCACCACCTTCATGTACGCGGTGACGATGGCCAACTCGATCGCCGCCACCATCGCATGGACCGTGATCTTCGGTGCGGTGCTGGCGCGGCTGCGCGAATGGTACTGGCTGCTCACGCTCGCGCTCGCCGTAGGCGGCGGGATGATCCTCAACCTGGTGCTCAAGCTGACCTATGCGCGCGCCCGCCCCCACTTCGACGATCCGTGGGTCACGCTCACCACGTACAGCTTTCCCAGCGGCCACACGGCGGGCGCCACGGTCTTCTACGGCGTGCTTGCCGCTTTCCTGGTGTCGCGTCATCACGACATCCGCAAGCGCTCGGCCTGCGTGGCGGGCGCCGTGGTCGCGATCGTGCTGGTGGCCTTCTCGCGCGTCTATCTCGGCGCGCACTACCTTTCGGACGTGATCGCGGCGGCGTGCTCCAGCACCGTGTGGCTCGTGGTCTGCCTGTCCTCGGTCCATGCCCTGGTGCGGCGGCGCATGCGCGAGGGGCGCGCATGAAATCATCGCAGCGCGTCTGGATGGTCGCGGCAGTCGTCGTCGGCATCCTGCTGGTGCTGGGCCTGGTGCTGCCGATCCGCGACTGGAGCGACACCTTCGAGGATGCCATCGAGCGCATGGATCTCGGCGCGGGGCTGCTCACGTTCGGGCTGGTCTATGCGTTCGCGACACTGCTCCTCATCCCCGGCTGGATCTTTCCGATCGCGGCGGGTGCGCTCTTCGGCGGACTGTGGGGAATGCTGGTGACGCTGGCCGCCACCGCCACCTCCGCGGTCGCGGGCTTCATCGCCACGCGCTACGTCCTGCGCGACCATGCCGACCGCCTGGCGCGCAAGCACCGGCTCTTCCGCGCGTTCGACCAGGCGGTGGGCAAGGAAGGCTGGCGCGTCGTGGCGCTCCTGCGGCTGAGCCCGCTGCTTTCCTTCGGCATGAAGAGCTATTTCTTCGGCCTCACGCGCGTGCCGCTCGGTGCCTACCTCGCGGGCACGATGGCCGGCATGCTGCCGGGCCTGGCGCTCAAGGTGTACGTGGGCTCCGCCGGACGCGATGTCCTGCACGGCGGCGGCCCGCTGCAATGGGCGCTGCTCGCGACCGGCGTCGTGGCGACCATCGCCGCGAGCGTGGTGGTGACGCGAGTCACGCGCAAGCGGCTGCAGCACGCGGGCGACGCGCGCTGAATCAGGCGCGGCCGGCAGCCTCGCCGGGCGGCGGCTGGCGGCGGGTGCGCCGCCGCATGAACAGCGCAACCCCGAGCACGACGACCCCGGCGAGCGCCGAGCCGCCGATCACCAGCGTGCTGTTGCTCTGGCGGGCGAGGAACGACGTGCGCGGCGCATCGACGAAGGCGAGGCAGTCGGTATCCTCCGGGAGGTCGCCCACCTTCGTGATGACGCCCGTTCCCAGGTCGATCTTCACCAGCGCCGTGTGGGCCGGCGTGCCCATGTTCGAGTTCACGCCGAAGAGCTCGCCCGACTTCGAGAACGCGAGCGAGTTGAGCGAGCTGAGATACGGCGCGTTCGACAGGCTGATGCTGCTCATGACCGCGCCCGTCGCCGGATCGCGCTGCTCGAGCGGCCCCGTGGCGCCCTCGGGCGTGACGAACACGAACCCGCGCGCGTCCACGGAAATCCCGGCCTCGATCCACGAGGGCTGCGACGGTGTCCCGATCGCGCGCACCCGGCCGGTGCCGATGTTGATCTCGCCCACCTGGTTGGTCTGCGTGAGCCACATGTACAGGTGGCCATCGGGGCTGAAGGCGATGTCCGAGGTGGGCACGCGGGTCTCGCCCACCAGCGAGGCTTCCCCCGAGGCCGCATCGATGATGACGAGCGCGTTGGGGTAATTGACCGACGAGCCGGCGGTGACCCCGAAGACGACGCCGGTCTTCGGGTGCACGGCGATGCCGGTGACGCCGATGGGCTTGCCGTTCACGCGCAGCGCGCCGACCATGCGCGTCTTTGCGGTGGCCGGGTCGATCACGTAGAGGCTGCCTGCGGGAGCCGTGGGCGAGCCGCCCGTAGCCAGGCGCACCGTGGCCGAATAGAGGAGAGGCTCTGCGCAAGCGCTGCCTGTCGCGAAGGCCGCCGCGACCGCGATCAGGGCCGCGACCCATTTGCGCAACGATCTTGTCATTTTCCGCCCGACGTTACCCGCGCTTGCTTGCGCCAGGCTGACGCACGCGGCGCCCGGCCCTCGCCGCTTCAGGCGCGCCACATGCCCGCATCATACGTGGCGCTCGCGTTCCGGTCGAAAAAAGCCGCCCGCGGGCGGCTTTTGCGGGTGCCGGCGAGGCTTAGCCGCCCTGGGCGTCGAGCGTGCCGCTCACGGATGCGACACCGGCCACGTGGCGCGCGACCTGCTCGGCACGCGCTGCCTGTTGCAGGTTCTTGGCGGAGCCGCTCAGCGCGACCCGGCCGTTCTTCGCCGAGACGGTGGCCGTCGCCCCGTAGAGCGCCGGATCGGCCCTGAATGCGTCGGCCACGGCGTCGGCAAGCGCCTGGTCGGAGGGATCCGCCGCGCCCGAGTGGATGGCATTGGTCGGCGCGAGCAGCCGGTCGCTGTGATAAGTGCCCTGGTAGGAGTCGCGGTGGAACGGATGCAGCCAATCCGCGAAGGCGGGCGCGGTGGCGAGGGCGACGGCGGCGATGGCCGTGCGTGCGGCGATGGATTTGGCGTTCATGGAGTCCCCTGTGCAGCAGAGTTGCGGAGGTGAACCAGCCGCAACATCCGTGCCCCGCGGAGACCCGCGATATCGCGCGTCAACGCGCTTGCGCATGTAACCCTTGCAGTGCCTGCCGCAAGTGCTTCTACGCGGCGGCAAGCGCTTCGAGCCAGGTGTGCGCCGAAGACTCCACGATGCGTGCCAGCGAAGCGGCATCGAAGGGACCGGCGCGTAGTCCGATCGTCTCCAGTGCAGATGCCAGCATGTCGTCGTTCGGGGACGCCGCGATGCGCGCAGCGGCGCTCGCCGCGAGCCCCGCGCCGAACACGCCGAACCAGATGTCGAGCGCGTGCGCGAAGCCGCACTCCGCCAGCGTCGGCACCGCGGGCAGGAGCGGCGAGCGCTCGCGCGCGGAGACGGCGAGCGCCACCACGTCGCCGGCCGCGATCGCCTCGCGGCAGGCGAGCACGTTGTCGAAATAGACCTGCACGCGTCCGGCGCGCAGGTCGTCATACGCGCCGGCGCTGCCCGCGGCGTACGGCCGATGCTCCATGGCGATGCCGGCCTGGCGGCAGAAAAGCGCGGTGCACAGGTGGATCGTCTGCCCCGCGCCGGCGGATGCGTAGACCAGCCGCTCGGCGCGCGCACGCAGCACCAATGACGCGACGTCGCGAACGCCGAGGCGGGCGGACGCGAGCAGCACATTGGGCGCGAACCCGAGTCCCGCGAGCGGCAGCAGCGTCGCCGCAGGTGCGGCCTCGGCGCCCAGGCGCGCGGGCAGCAGCACGTGCGTGCTCGGCGTGGCCAGGAGCAGCACCGGCTCTTCGGCTGCGGCAAGCGCGTTGGCGCGCCGCACGCCGGCGAGCCCGCCTTCGCCCGGCACGTTCTCGATGGCGATGTGCGCATCGGCTGCGCGTGCGAACGCCCGCGCGGCGCGATCGGCCGCGCCGTCGAAGCCGAACGGCACGACGAAGCGCGCGATGCGCGCTACTCCTTGATGCCGAGCTCGCGCACCAGCTTGCCCCACTTGTCCGCATCCGCACGCAGGGTGGCGGCGAACTGCGCCGGCGTCTCGTTCACGGGCTCGACGCCGATCGCCTCCATCTTCTGCTTCACGGCGGGCAGCATCATGATGCGGTTGATCTCCGCGTTGAGCCGCTTCTGCAGCTCGGGCGACATGCCGGGCGGGCCGAAGGCGCCGTACCACACGGCCATCTCGTATCCCGGCACCGTCTCGGCGACCGTCGGCGTGTCCTTGAGGAGCGCCGTGCGATGGTTCTCGGTCACCGCGAGGAGCTTGAGCTTCCCCGCCTTCACGTGCGGCAGCGATTGCGTGCCCGCCGTGAAGAGCACTTGCGTCTGCCCGCCCACGGTGTCGTTCACCGCGGGAGCGCCGCCCTTGTAGGGCACGTGCACCATCCGGCAGCCGGTCATCTTCTCCAGCAGCGCTGCCGACAGGTGGTTGGTGGAGCCCGGCCCCGCCGAGGCGTAGGCGATCTGCTCCGGGTGGCCCCTGCAGTACGCGATGAAGTCCTTCACGTTCGCGACCGGCAGCGACGGATGGACCACCATCGTGTTGGTGACGAACGCGAGCAGCGCGATGGGCGTGAAGTCCTCGACGCCGCGGAACGGCATGTTGGGGTTCATCGCCGGGTTGATCGCGTGCGTGCTCATCGAGCCGAAAAGCAGCGTGTAGCCGTCGGGTGCGGCCTTGGCGACGAAGTCCGAGCCGATGTTGCCCGAGGCACCCGCCCTGTTCTCGACGATCACGGTTTGTCCGAGCGAGTGCGAGAGCTGGTCGGCCACCGTGCGCGCCAGGATGTCGGTCGAGCCGCCCGGTGCCCACGGCACGATGATCCTGATCGTCCTCTCGGGCCACGCGGCGTGCGCCTGCGCGATGGTGAACGCGAGGATCCCGAGCAGCAACCTTGCGAGCTTCATTTTCACCTCCCGACTGCGTAGCCCTGCATGCCGCGCGCGTTGGCGCCGGCCTTCAATATCCACTGCCCCGAGCCGTCCCGCTCGCGCGCGCACGCGGTGAGCCGCCCCTCGGACCACGCCTCGCCGACCACCACGTCGTGCCCGCGAGCGCGCAGCCCCTCGATGGTCTCCTTCGGGAAGCGCGACTCGAGCGTGATCCGGTTCACGACCGTCTCCCGCGGCCAGAACGACGCCGGGAAATGGTTGATGTGCCACGACGGGTAGTCGATCGCCTGCTGCAGGTTCATGCCGTGCAGCGCGTGGCGCAGGAAGAAGATCGCCTGCCACTGGTCCTGCTGGTCGCCGCCCGGCGTGCCGAACGCCATGTACGGCTCGCCATCCCGGAGCGCCATCGAGGGCGACAGGGTGCTGTTGGGACGCTTGCCCGGGGCGACTTGTCCCGGGACGCCGTCGTCGAGCCAGGTCATCTGCAGGCGCGTGTTGATCGCGAAGCCGAGGTCGGGGACCGCAGGGCTCGAGGAGAGCCAGCCGCCCGAGGGTGTGGCGCTCACCATGTTGCCGTAGCGGTCGATCACGTCGATGTGGCAGGTGTCGCCGACGAAGAGCTCGTGGTCGGCCCACTCGGCCACCGGCGGCAGCTCGGCGAACGTGGGCTCGCCGATGCCGAAGCGGGTGTCGGAGTGGCGCAGCGTGCGCCTCGCGGCTTCGAGGTCCGGCAGGCGGGGCGCGCGGCCTGCGGGCATGCCGGGGCGCAGCTCGATCGACGCGCGCTCCTCCACCAGAGTCCAGCGCTCCCGTCCGTAAGCCTGTGAGACGAGCGCGGCCAACGGGACATCGACGAACGCCGGATCGCCGTACCACGCGAGGCGGTCGGCCATCGCGAGCTTCGTCGCCTCCACCACGCGATGGACCCATTCGGTGGAATCGGGCGCCTGGAGCTGGAGGTCCGCGTTGTCGAGCATCGAAAGCTGCTGCAGGAGCACCGCACCCTGGCTCCAGATGCCGCACTTGGCCACCGTGTAACGGCCGAATGCGACCGTGGCGGGCTCTTCGTAGCCCGCACGCCAGCGCTCGAGGTCCTCGTAGCGCAGCAGCCCCGCGTTGCGCTGCCCGGTCGTGTCGTGCACCGGCTCGTGGGTGTAGTAGCGATCGATGGAGCGCGCCACGAAGCCGCGGTACCAGAGGCCGATCGCGGCATCGATCTGGCCCACGCGATCGCCGGCCGCGCGCTGCGATTCCACGCAGATGCGCTCGTACGTGTCGGCGACACCCGGCAGCGTGAAGGTCTCGAGCGGGCGCGGTATCCGGCCGTCGCGCAGCCAGACGTCGTGCGACGTCTTCCACTCGGTGTCGAAGAGCGGACGCACGGAAACGAGGGCCTGCACCGCGCGCGCGACCAGCGGGTAGCCATGGCGCGCATAGTCCACGGTGGGCTTGAGCACGTCGGAGAGCGACCACGTGCCGTAGTCGCGCAGCATCGTGAGCCATGCGCCGAAGGCGCCGGGAACGGTTGCGGGCAGCAGGCCGATGCCGGGCACGAGGTCCACGCCGAGGCGCCTGAAGGCGGCGGCATCGGCGAGCTGCGGCGCGCAACCCTGGCCGCAGAGCGAGCGCAGGCGGCGCTCCCGCGCGGACCAGAGCAGGATCGGCACCTCGCCGCCGGGACCGTTCAGGTGCGGCTCGAGGATCTGCAGGGCGAAGCCCGCGGCCACCGCCGCATCGAAGGCATTGCCGCCACGCTCGAGGACGCTCATCGCGACCTGCGAAGCGATCCAGTGCGTGGAGGCCGCAACACCGAACGTGCCGCGGATTTCCGGGCGCGTCGTGAAGGGCACCACTCTACGAGCCCTGCATGCGACCGAGCAGGACCTGGACGAGGTCGGGACCGCCTTGGACGGGCAGCCGGCGTTTCTGCAGCAGCGACACGAGCTCGGGAGAAGCGACCTCGCGCGGACCCGCACGCAGGTACACCTCGGCGATCGCGCGCTGCACCGCGGGAGACGACGTGCGCGCATAGAGGCGCGCCAGCTCGTCCAGGACCTCGCGATCGGAGACGTGCAGGCGCGCGAGCGTCTCGATCGCGCGCACCTGGGCGGCCGTGCCGCTCATCTGCGCGATGCGAAGCGCGGCGCCGCGCAGCTCGCTGCCATCGGTGATCGGCCGGTGCCGCAGGTACGCCTGGGCCACCTGCACCTCGGTCTCGTCGGAGCTCGCCAGCGCACCGACCACGCGGGCCCGCGCTTCCTTGCTGCCGAGGCACGCCAGGCCGGCCGCCTGCGCCGTGCGCGCCGCGGGCACGACGTTGTCGGAGACGGCGCCGTCGAGGCCGCCATCGCGATTGAGGGAGCAGATCAGGTCCACCTCGCCGAATCCCATGCCCTTGCCCGCCAGCACATCGTGGATCGTGCGTCCCTGCTCGGCGCGCTGCTCGGCGGGCGTGAGCCAGCCGAGCGTGGATGCGAGCGAGATCATGCGCACGCGCACCGCGGGATCGTCCGCATCGTGCACGAAATCGAGCCAGCGCGCGCGCGTGGGCTTGTCTTCCGCAACCCGGGCCATGGCTGCCCTGTACGTGGGCGCATCGCGCTCCGCCTCGGTGAGCGTGGCGAAGAACTTCTCGATGCGCTCGAGCGACAGGCGCGCCTCGCCCACGTTGCGCTCGAGGAGCTCGTGGATGGTGGCGAGCCTGTCGGCGGCGTCGTGGCGATCGTCGTAGAAGCGGCAGACCTGCTGGCGGAAATCGGCGTTGGGCTCGTCCTCGCGTAGCCCCGTCGTGGCGACCATGCTGCTGGGCCCGAAGAGGCGCAGCAGCTTCGGGCTCGCATGGCCGCTGCCCACGGCCTCGTCGATGCCGCTGGCGAAATAGTGCTGCAGCATGGGGCCCGCGACGCGTCCCAGTGGTGCCAGCGACGAGAAGCCGTAGATCACCGGCACGTCGGGGAAGAGGCGGCGCATGTGGTCGCGGCTCGATTCCGCATAGCGCTCGCCCAGCAGGCGTGCGAGGCGCTCCGCCTCCTCGGGCGTGCGCCCGGCGCGCACCAGGCTGCGCGCGATCTCGGGCGAAGCGACATGTGCCGGCGCGGGATTCAGCGTGTCGCAGCCGAAGAGGTAGACCTCCTTCAGGTGCGAGAAGAGGTCGGGACAGGAGTCGCTGCACGCGACGCGCTCCATCTCGTCCACCGGCAGCGTCTCCTTCGCATCGAAGCGCGAGGAATAGAACTCAGTGCCCGCGAAGTGGCCCGAGACCACGAGCACGTCGCAGCGCACGTGCGCCTGGCACGCCGAGCGCAGCCAGTCCGGCCGGCCCTTCTCGACCAGCTCCACGAACGTGTAGCGATCCGGCGGCAGGCTCTGCTTGAGGACCTCCCGTTCGTCGGTGGAGTTGACCGTCACGGTGCAGACGGTGGTGGTGGCGGCGGCGACCGGCAGCGCCGCGAATGCCAACGCCGCCGTCGCCACGCAGGCCCACAAGGAAAACGCACGCGAATGTGTGGTGAAGGCCACCGTCCAATGCTCCCCGATGTACGTCGCGTGCGTGCTTCTACGCCGCGAGCTTGTTTGAATGGATCACGCGACCGCCATGCTCGCGCAGCGTGTGGAACTGGATCTTCGGCCAGTTCTCGCGCGCGGCGGCGAGCTCCGAGTTGTGCCCGTACAGGACCGCGGGCGCATCGACCACGTCGAACGCCACGCGGAAACCGTTCGCCTCGATGAAGCGCTTGAGCTCCGCCGGATCTTCCGCGGTGATCCAGCGCGCGAGGCGGTAGCCGGAGGGCACCATGCGCGCGCGGGCCTGGTACTCGTGCTCGAGGCGGTGCGCGACCACGTCGAGCTGGAGCTGTCCGACGGCGCCCAGGAGCAGCGCTCCGCCCTGCGACGGGCGGAAGACCTGGATCGCGCCCTCCTCGCCCAATTGCTGCAGGCCGGTGCGAAGCTGCTTGTTGCGGATGGGATCGGCGACTTCAACGGTCTGGAAGATCTCGGGCGCGAAGAAAGGCAAACCCGTGAATTGAAGCGTTTCCCCCTCCGTGAGCGTATCCCCCAGCTGGAGCACGCCGCGATTGGGCAGTCCGACGATATCGCCAGGGTAGGCGTCCTCGAGGAGGTCGCGCCGCTGGGAGAGGAACGAGACGGCGGTGGCGGTCTTCACCTCCTTGCCGGTGCGTGCGAGCTTGAGCCGCATGCCGCGCTCGAAGCGCCCGGAGCACACGCGCACGAAGGCCACCCGGTCGCGATGCGCGGGATCCATGTTGGCCTGGATCTTGAAGACCACGCCGGTGAACTTGTCCTCGTTGGGATCGACCACCCGCTGCACCGCGGCCTTGGGGCCCGGGGGCGGCGCGAGGCCCACCAGCGCGTCCAGCACTTCCTTGACGCCGAAGTTGTTGATGGCGGAGCCGAAGAAGACCGGCGTCTGCCGCCCCTGCAGGAATGCCGCGTTGTCGAAACCTTCGGACGCGCCCTGCAGGAGGTCGATCTCGTTGCGCGCCTGCTCGAAGGCGTCGCCGAAGCGCGCGACGCAAGCCGGGTTGTCGAGGCCCTCGATCACCTCCTCCTCGCCGCCGGCGCGGTCCTCGCCCGGGCGGAAGACCCGCATGCGGTCCGAGCGGACGTCGAACACGCCGCCGAAGCGCTTGCCCATGCCGATCGGCCACGTGAACGGCACCGTCGGCATGCGCAGCACGCGCTCGATCTCGTCCAGGACCTCGAGCGGCTCCTTGGACTCGCGGTCGAGCTTGTTGATGAAGGTGATGATCGGCGTGTTGCGCGCGCGGCAGACTTCCAGCAGGCGGATGGTCTGTGCCTCGACGCCGTTCACCGCGTCGATGACCATGAGCGCCGCATCCACGGCGGTGAGCACGCGGTAGGTGTCCTCGGAGAAGTCCTGGTGGCCGGGCGTGTCCAGCAGGTTGATCACGTGGCCGCAGTACTCCATCTGCATGACCGAGCTCGCGACCGAGATGCCGCGCTGCTTCTCGATCTCCATCCAGTCGGAGGTGGCGTGGCGCGAGGCCTTGCGCGCCTTCACGCTCCCGGCGATGTGGATGGCGCCGGCGAAGAGCAGCAGCTTCTCCGTGAGCGTGGTCTTGCCCGCGTCCGGGTGCGAGATGATCGCGAACGTGCGGCGGCGGGCGGATTCTTCGGCAATGGTCATCGATGAAAAAACCGGGACGTATCGGACCTGGCGGGCGCGCCGTTCAGTGCAACCGCGGGGTTGCCGGTCTCGGGCGGCATGCTGGGTCCGATACGTCCCGGTTTTCGTGGTGTTCTTGGACCCGGCCATTTTACCGGGTGCGGGGGCTTTTTCCCTATTGGCGCGGGTGACAATTTTGGGCAGTGGGGAGGGAGAAAAAAGGCGCAAGGCGCAGGGCGCAAGGCGCAAGAAGAGAGCGGGTAGGCACGAAGTGCAGGGGCAACTCACCGGAAAAGAGCGAAAGCGGGTTTTCTCTTGCGCCGTGTGCCTTGTGCCTTGCGCCCTTTTCCCTTGCGCCTTGTGCCTTGCGCCCCTCCCCTTGCGCCTCGACTCAACTGTGCAGAAATCGCGAATAATCAGCGGATCCATTGCCCCTGTGCCCGCGCCCCGGGGACAATGAAGCGTGCTGCGCCTCCCCCGGGTCTTTCATTTCGGCATCACCTCGAAGCTCTTCATCGCGGTGCTGTTCACCAACGTGGTGACGGCGGTCGCGGTGGGCTTCGGCGTGCGCGCGGCGTTCGACTCGGGCTTCGAGCAGTACATCCGCGAGCGCGAGGACCAGCGACTGTCGCGCCTCGCCGACGTCTTCGCCAATGCCTATCGCCAGGCCGGAAGCTGGGACTTCCTGCGCGGCAACGACGAGCTCTGGGTCCAGTTGAACCACGTGGTGCGCCCGCCGCGCGATGGCGAGCGCCATCCGGCCGGCCCGGGCGTCGCCGGTGGGCTGCAGGAGGCCGCGCCCGCGGTCGATTCCGCGTTCGCGGCAAGGCCGCTCGTGCCGCCCGTGGGCGCCAATCCGATCGCGCGCGCCCCCGCCCCCATGCGGCCGCCGCCCAGCCTGGTGCTCGATCGCGAGGGGCGCGTCGTCGCGGGCGACGCCATGGCCTCGTCCGAGCTGCGGCGGCGCCCGATCACCGTCGACGGCCAGCAGGTGGGCTGGCTCGCGTGGCCGATGCGGCCCACCGCGTTCGACATCGTCGATCGCCGCTTCCAGTCCGACCAGTGGAAGGCGAGCTCGATCATCTTCCTGCTCGCGGTGCTGCTGTCCGCGATCGTCGCCTGGTTCCTCTCGCGCGGCCTTCTCGCGCCGGTGAAGCGCATCGCGGGCGCCACGCGCAAGCTCGCGGACGGCGACTACTCCACGCGCGTGGCCTCGACCTCGCACGACGAGCTGGGCGCGCTGGTGGACGATTTCAACCGCCTCGGCAACGCGCTCGCGAAGAACGAGGCGCTGCGGCGCAACTTCATGGCCGACGTGTCGCACGAGCTGCGCACGCCGCTCGCGATCCTCAAGGGCGAGCTCGAGGCGATCGAGGACGGCGTGCGCCCGGCCGACCGCGGCACCATCGCGTCGCTGCAGGCGGAGGTGGCGCGGCTGGGCAAGCTGGTGGACGACATCCACGACCTCTCGCTTGCGGACGTGGGCGGCCTCGCCTTCCACTTCGAGGACGTGAACCTGGGCGCGCTGGTGCGCGACGCCATCGAGGGCGCGCGCGCCGGCATCGAGGCACGCGGCCTCGCGGTGGATCTCGCCGCCGCGGCGCCGGAGCTGCACGTGCGCGCCGATCCCGCGCGCCTGGGACAGCTCGTCTTCAACCTGCTCGCCAACTCGCTGCAGTACACGAATCCCGGCGGCACGGTGCGCATCACGCTGCGCCGCCAGGAGAATCGGGCGCTGCTGCTGTGGGAGGACAGCGCGCCCGGGGTGCCGGTGCAGGCGCTGCCGCACATCTTCGAGCGCCTCTTCCGCGTGGAAGGCTCGCGCAGCCGCGCGGGCGGCGGCTCGGGGCTGGGGCTCGCCATCAGCCGCAGCATCGTGGAAGCGCACGGCGGCTCGATCGTCGCGCGCGATTCGGAGCTGGGCGGCCTGTGCATCGAGGTGCATTTGCCGCTCGGACAGGCGTCCACGCCGTGAGCGCGCCCGAGCCGCGTCCCTTCATCCTCGTGGTCGAGGACGAGCCCAAGCTCGCGAAGCTGCTCGAGGATTACCTCAACGCGGCCGGTTTCGAGACCCGATGCGTGGCCGATGGCCGCGACGTCGCCGCCGCCCTCGCTCGCCAGCGCCCGGACCTGGTGCTGCTGGATCTCATGCTGCCCGGGCGCCACGGGCTCGAGGTGTTCAAGGACATCCGCGCCGTGGGCAACATCCCGATCGTGATGGTGACCGCGCTCGTGGAAGAGGTCGACCGGCTGGTGGGCCTCGAGCTGGGCGCGGACGACTACATCTGCAAGCCCTACAGCCCGCGGGAAGTGGTGGCGCGCGTGAAGGCGGTGCTGCGGCGCGCGGCGCACGCGGCCGAAGCCGCCCGCGAGAAAGCGCACGGCCTGGCACTCGACGAGGCGCGCTACGAGGCGTTGCTCGACGGCAAGGCGCTCGAGCTCACGCCGGTGGAATTCCGCCTGCTGAAGACGCTCGCCTCACGGCCCGGCCGCATCTTCCCGCGCGGCGAGCTGCTGGACAGCCTCTATGCCGACCATCGCGTGGTCGCCGACCGCACGGTGGACAGCCACGTGAAGAACCTGCGCCGCAAGCTGCAGCGCGTGCGGCCCGGCGAGGACATCGTGCACTCGGTGTACGGCGTGGGCTACAAGATCGAGCTTTAGCCCGCGGCGATCACATCGGCGTGCCGCGCTGCGACCATGCGCGCTGCCAGCCGGTCTGCAGCGAAGCTTCCTTCATGCGCGCGTACTCCTCCTGCGTGAGCACGGTGGCGAGCTGCATGTCGGCTTCGAAGCGGATGGTGCGGATCGCATCGAGGAGCGCCACGCGGGCGGCGTCCGTCGTGGGCTCGCCGATCTGCGCGCGGGCGGCGATCATGCGGGCCTCCGCCGCATCGAGGATGGAGCGCACCTGGCGTGCGCGCGTGGCGTCGAGCTGGGATGCGGGCGCCTGCGCGAAGGCATGCAGGGCGATCATGGCCGCGGCGGCGGCGGCGAGGCGATAGGTCGTTTTCATTCGTGGCCTCCAACGATGGGTCGGCGCCAGTCTAGCGAGCCATTGTGGAGAGGATGTGAAGGTTCTGCGGTCCCGTTGGTCGGGCACGGGCGACACCGCCACCCTTTCTACTCCTGCGGCTGGCGATCGAAGAGCGCCGCCGATTCGGGATAAAGCGTCCCCAACGCGGCCTGCGCACATTCGGCCAGCACGGGCTCCAGGCGCGCGGCGACGGCACCGGGGAGCGCGCCCTCCCCCGCCTGCGCCCACGCCGCCTCGAAACCCTCGCGATGCCTGCCGACGACGCTTTCCACCAGCGGCCGCCAGTGCGCCGGATATTCGGCCTCCACCCATTCGCCGCGCCCGCGTCCGTAGTGGGCCACCGCCAGGTAGCGCAGCAGCGCCGCGGCCGGCCGCTCGGCGAGGAATGCGGGCGACCAGCAGACGCGTCCCTCGTTCGTTCCCCGCAGCGCGTTGTACGCCTGCGCGGCACCTCCGGCCCCGAGCGCGCCCAGGACGCCGCCGAGGAGCGCACCGGCGCCGAACGTGAGCCCGCCGGCCGAAAGATCCGCCATGAGGCCGCCCAGCGCACCGCTCACCACGCCGCCCAGCATGCCGCTCGCATTCACGTCCGCGGGAAGCGCGAGATCGAACTGCTCGGCGATGCGGGCGAGGATGCGTTCGCCTGCCCGGCCCGAAAGGCCATGCAGGGCGATGAGCCGGTCCGTGCTCTCGCGCACGCTGCGATCGAGGCGCGTGGCGAGTGACGCCATCGCCCGCTCGCTCGCGGCATCGGCCGCGACCGCCTCGCCCTTGAACGAGGCGAGCAGCCGCTTCGCCCCCTGGGCCAGTCCCCGCGCGCCGCCGGCCTCGGCCACGCCCTCGCGATCGGCCGCCATGGCGGCAAGCTGGCGTGCGAGGACGCGCATGGATTCGTCGAAGACCTCGAGGTTGCGTGCCCGCCACGCCTCGCGCAGGCGCGCGAACGCCGCACGGTGCTCCGGCGGCAGCACGTGTTCCACGGCGCCGAGGAGCGAGTCCTCCTGCACCCAGCAACGCGCGAAGCCGTCGAACGCCATCACGCGATGCGTCCCGACATGCGCGGCCAGGTGGCGCGACCATTCCGACTCGTCGATCGCGTCGGCCTCGCGTCCGCGCGCGGGGCCCGTCTGGTTCAGCAGCACGATCACCGGCTTGCCGATCCAGCCGAGGATGCGCACTTCGGCCTGCACGTAGGCCGCCGCGGACGGCGCTTCGGCCGCGTTCACGAGGTACAGCACGACGTGGGTATGGTCGCGCACGCTGCGCACGGCCTGCTGGCTCGAGAAGAACGGCCGATCGGTGAAGCGATCCCAGACCTGGCTCTGCAGCCAGCCGATCGGGTTCTCGCTCGCGAGCAGCCGGCGCAGCAGGCGTGCGCTGTCGCCGAAGCCGGGCGTGTCCCACAGGACCAGCTCGTCGCCCGCGGCCGTCTCGATGAGCACGTGCGCCTCGGAGCGATCCGTCACGTGGGCGCGGTCGGCCACCTCGCCGATGTCGCGGCGCAAGAGCGTGCGCACGAGCGTGGTCTTGCCGACGTTGGTATGGGAGACGAGCGTGATCTCGATGCGTTCGCTCATGATCCGAGGTCCACGATCTGCGCCTCGAGGCCGCGGGCCGCGACGAACTCACGCCACGCCCGGCGGCGCTCGTCGATCCGCGCCGCGAGCCCTTCACCCATGCGCGCGACGTACGGGCCTTCATCGACGACGATGCGCAGCACGGCCGAGCCCGCGCGAACGGCAGGCGCATCGCGCACGAGCCCGATCACGCGGCCATGGTTCTCGTCCTCGGGAGTCGCCGCCAGCGTAAAAAGGAGCACGATGGCGCCGGCCCCGTTGGCGACGGCCTGCAGCGCCGATTCCTCTTCGCCGTACGCGATGGGCGCCGCGGTGGAAAGCGAGACGTGGTCGCCCATGTCGCGCGCGAGCAGGCTGCGCAGCGCCGCGAGCACGGCCTCGGCCGGCTGGTACGCATACGGAATCACGCGCACCTCGCCGCCTTCCACGTTCACGCCGGCCTCGCGGAAAGAGGCGAGGAAGTACGGGGTGAGCGACGACGGCAGCTTCGGCCCCGCGACGCCCCGCACGAGTGCCACGGCCGCGAGCAGCAGGCGCGGCACGATCACCAGCACGAGGAGCGTGGCCGCGAGCAGGTGGATCCACCGCGCCGCGTTCTCGCCGCCGGCACCGTTTCGCCAGCGAATCGCGTCGAGCCGGGCCGCATCCGGAATGGCGATCCCGGTGAGCCACGATGCCGGCGAATAGAGCACTGCAAGGACATCGTGCACGCGCGCGGAATCGAGGAACGTGCTCTCCCATCCGGCCTGGTAATCGAGCACGATGCCGCGCAGGTAAAGGCCGGCCGCGAGACCCGCGGCGAGGATCGCTGCGGCGACATGGAATGCCGCTGCCGCGCGCGAGGCCAACATCGGCCGCACGGCGGCCTGCCATTCGGTCGCATAGCGCGCCAACGCATCCGCAAGCGGTGCGTGGTAGCGGCGTGCGCGCGCGATCGCCGCGGACAGCCGGCTTGCGATCGCATCCACGGTCCAGCCCGGCAAGGCGCGCACCCTGCGCGAGCGCTGCGCCATCGAACGCAACGCCGCCGCGAGCACGATCGCATAGACGAGGAAATTCCAGCCGACCAGCCCCCACAGCGGGAACGCGAGCACGTTGATGCGCTGCGAGCCGTCGAGCGCCGAAAGCGCCAGGCCCACGGCGAACGCGGCGATCGCGAGGGCGATGGCGATCCAGCGTCCGGCGCGAAACGCGAGCACCTCGTCCACGAACGGATGCGAGGCACGCACACGCCCGAGGAGGATGTGCGCGCGCCGCACGAGCATGCGCTGCGCGTGCGCCGGAAGCTGCGCGGCATCGAGGCGTAACGGTGCGCCCTCGCGTTCTTCGCGCCGGGCATCGCGCGCCGCGGCGAGCCGGTCGGCGAATGGCACGATGCGCCCCTCGCGATCCGTTTCCTCGATCGCCTTTACCAGCAGGACAGCCCGCAGGTCCGTTTCACGCATGGGGGGATTCTATCGGGCGGCTGGCAAGGGGCCTTGCTGCGCGAACCGATCCCCGGGGCGCCCATCCAACCCATTCGCACCCTGAAAACGCATCCGGAGGAACCATGGCAACCAGCCCCCTCGATCCCTCGAACCTGAGCGGTCGCCGCGACCGCAGCATCGGCCGCGGGCATGGCACCCGCGCATTGGGCCCGAGCGACAGCTCCGACAGCGGCAGCGACCTCATGGGCGCCCCGGGCCTCGCGCGCCAGGTGGATGGCTTCGGCCTCGACCGCGGCAACACCAACGAGACCGAGGAAAGCTTTGCCGGCAACACCGCGGGGCCCGACGTGGGCGACGCGAACCTCGACAGCGATTCGGACCGGATGGGCACGGGCGAGACCGCTGCGGCTTCGCGCGACGTGGTCGCGTCGGACGGCTCCGACATCGATGCCGATCACATCGAGGCGCTGCCCCTCGACGACCTGGAGGATCTCGCCGATCTCGACGACCTGGGCGACCTCGACGACGACGAGGCGAACCTGCGCGACCTCGAGGATCGCGGGCGGGAGGAGGAGGAGGAATGAATTCCGTTTCCGGTGTAACGTGGGAGCTGTACGGCCTGTGAACTGACGCACAGGGAAAACCGCCCGCTGCCCCGACCATGGGGCATCGAAAACCCGGGGAGATGAGCTTGCCTCTACGACTCGCTACGCCACAACCCCTGCCTTCGAGGATGCTGCCGATCGCCGCTACGGTGGCGGTCGTGATCGTGGCTTTCATGGCCGCCATGCATTTCGCGGCCTCGCCGCGAACGGATGCATCCACGGATGTGCACGTCGCACCCGCGAGCGCCGCACCGCCGGAAGCCACCGCGGCAGCGCTGCCTGCGGCGGTCGTCACGCCCGGCCTCGTGGCGCGCGACGGCTCTCCCATTCCCGCCGAGCGGCTGCGCGGGCGATGGTCGCTGCTCTTCGCGCCGTCGGATCCCTGCGGCAGCCAATGCGAAGCCGTCGTCGACGCGCTCTCCAAGGTCGCGCATGATCCCTCGAGCGGCGTGCCCGATGGCGGCACGCAGATCCTGCTGCTCAAGCCCGACGAGAACGGCCCCGCCGTGCACGACCTCGTGGTGATGGATCCCGACGGCCATTCCGCCGGCATGCTGCTGCACACGACGGACGCCGGCCGCATCATCGCGGGACTGGCCTCGCTGCGCGCCGAGTTCGCCGCGGGCAACGCGACACGCTGAGCGTCGTGGGGCGCGAGGAGGACGCGCTCAGGAAGAAGCTCGACGAGGTCGTCGGCACCCGCTACGACGAGCGCGGCCGCTTCGGCCTCCAATGGCTGCGCAAGAGCCTGCCGAAATGGCTCGCCGGTGCGGTGCTCGCGGTCGCCGCGGTGGCGACGGTCTGGACCGTGCTGGATCGCCACCTCAGGGCCGCGCATGCGCGCCCGGGCAGCGAGCGCAATCCGGTGATGATCCAGGTGCTGCCTGCGGAAAAGTGACGCCATGGCCAGGGGGCAGGAAAGCGCGGGCATCGTTCTCTATCGCCACAACGGCCGCGGGCTCGAGGTGCTGCTCGTGCACCCGGGCGGGCCGTGGTGGACGCGCAAGGACGCCGGCGCGTGGACCATCCCGAAGGGGGAGATCGATGCCGGCGAGACGCCGCTGGTCGCCGCACGCCGCGAGCTCGCGGAAGAGACCGGCGTCGTCGCGGAGCCGCCGTTCATCCCGCTCACGCCCGTGCGGCAGAAGGCGGGCAAGCGCGTGCACGCGTTCGCCGCACGTGGCGATTGCGATGCGGCCACCGTCACCAGCAACACCTTCACCCTCGAATGGCCGCCGCGCTCCGGCCGCATGCAGGAATTCCCCGAGGTCGATCGCGCCGGGTGGTTCACGCTGGACGAAGCGCGCGTGAAGGCGAACCCGGCGCACTGCGCGTTCTTCGACGAGCTCGCCGCGCGCCTCGCCGCAACGGAGGAACCCGCCGCGCGAAAACGCAGTTAAGATGGCCGAAAAATTTCGCCACGCAGTGGCGATCCGCCATCGCACCAGAACAACACAGAGGAGAGAGAATCCGTGACACGCCTTGTCCGTTTCGTCGCGCAGGCCCTCGTCGTGGCACTCGCCGGCACCGGTGCCGCGCATGCCGTCGATTACCCGACGCGTCCCGTCAAGTGGGTGGTGCCGTATCCGCCGGGCGGCACCACGGACACGCTGGCGCGCATCATCGCGCAGTGGCTCTCCGACAAGATGGGCCAGCAATTCATCATCGAGAACAAGCCCGGCGGCGGCAACAACATCGGCACCGAGCTCGCGATCAAGTCGCCACCCGACGGATACACGATGCTCCTGGTGAATCCGGCGCACGGAATCAACGCG
>DATMJE010000438.1:0-15097 GCA_035553995.1 Usitatibacter sp.
AAGGTCACCCGCATGCCCGTGGGAAGCGCCACCTTCACCTTCCGCGACGACGACAACGGCACGTTCGCTTATACGGTGAACGGGATCTCGGGATCGAAGGCGATCACGCGCCAGGTCTTCGCCGCGCCGCCGACGGTTTGCCGGTGAGCACGAGCGGGCCTCGTTCGTGATTGGGCGACGTGGGAGATGTACCCCGCGGCTCGCAATTTCACGCATCGGCGAGGGGGCATCTTCCACATCGCCCTCGCGCACCACGACTGATAATTGGCGCTCGTGAAAGGGACGATGGTGGGGGCCGCCCCGACGGTCCGTGACGACGGATTTCGCGCGAGTGGACGGCGAAGTGAACCGCAGCACGACAACCGAAAGGTATCCCATGAGCTCTTTCGATCGCATCCTCGCGTCCTTCGGCCACGGCAAGCCCGCCGCCAACGGCAACCCCATCGCCCGCCCGCAAGATCCGCGGCCTGCCACCACGCCCGTGCAGCCGGCCCCCACGTTTACGCCGTTCCAGCAGTGGGTGAACCAGGGCATGGGCCTGCCGGAGATCATGGCGCGGTTGGCTCGAGGGCTTTCGGAAGACGAGATGGCCTACTACCGCGCACACAACCCCATCGTGCCCGCGGCGCCCACACCTGACGTCCCCGTGACTCCCGAACCCACGCCCGTGACGCCGATCGAGGATCGCTTCTCCGGCATGGTCGACCGCGCGGGTGGCGTGCGGTACTGGCGGGCTGCGGCGGGCCAGGAGATCGTCTACCCGGTGGTGTGCCCGATCGGCAAGACCATCACCATCGACTGCCTGGGCGAAGCCCCGGCTGCCGGCCCGCGCGTGGAGCGGTTCGAGTTCTGGGCGTCCAGCCCGGCGGGCGACATCACGCCGCGCACCACCTGGGGCACCGAGGGCACGGCCAGGTTCGTCGTGACGGGCCCCGCCTGGGTGCACGTGGTTCCCGAGACGACGGGCGCGGGCTACTTCGAGATCCGCGTGATCGAATAGGGAGCCATCTCGCAGTTGCAGCCGCAGTCGCGGCCACATCGGCGCCGTCTCGCGGTTGCATTTACCTGCGCAGCAGCTGCAGCTTGTAATTCGTGAGCGTGATGCCGATCTCGCCGTCGCCGAAGACCTCGTTGTTGAAGTGGAAATTGTCCATGAGGTAATCGGCGGGATCGGGCGACACGGCGGGATCGACGCTGCGAGCCGCGGCGAGCGCGGTCGCGAATTCGGCGCGGTTCATGCGGAACTCGAAGTTGCCGTGGCTGGCGAGCGTGAGATTCGGATCGTCGAAGCCGTCGGGCGTGACCAGCACGGAATCGCGCACGCTGCGGCCGTACAAGGCATTCGGCCGGAAGGTCGTGCCGACGATGACCTTGCCGGTGCCGATATCCGGCGCGAGGTAATCCGTCGGCGGCACGGTGCCATAGGCGAGCACCGTGAAGTACACGTGATGCCCGGAGCGCGTATCGACGAACTCGAGCGTGGGATGCCCATAGGCGGCGCTATCGCCCGTGCGCACGCGGATGCGGCGCACGTGCAGCTCGAACGAGACCGCCAGCTCCACCTGCGACTCGTAGCCCGCGAAGGGGAAGAAGCGATCGTCGCGCAGGCCGGGGCCGGCCGAGTTGTGGAACTGGTACAGCGGATTCACGCTGGAGAAGAGGCTTGCCTTGCGGTTGACCGTGTCCACGTGGATGCCGAGCGCGGCGGGTGCATCCGTGCGCTGCACGAATACATCCGCCGAGGCCTGCGCCGGCGGGAGCGACGGATCGACCACGAACGCGGTGGAGGTGGCGAGGCCGGTACGCTCGAAGAACTCCAGTCCCTGCCCGGAGAATGGCGACGCGGGCGGCGGGATGTCGTAGAGATGGTCCGGCGCGGCGAGGTTGTTCACGGCCACGCAGGGACCGATGTTCACGGACTCGTCCTCGCATCGGGCGCTCGGCATCACCTTCGTGGGCGCACCGATCTCGAAGCTCCTGATGGGCGCGTCCTCCGCGAACCAGGCGCAGAAGCGCACCCCTTCGTCGAACCAGCCCATGGCGCGCATGCGCTCGCGCTCCGCGGCGCTGGTCACGTAGCGATGGTTGCTGTCGTTGAACATGAACCGCATGTTGTAGAAGCGGTAGACCGGCACGAGGCCCGGGCTGCACTGTCCGGCGGCATCCGGCACGTTGATGGCGAAGTCCTTCTTCTCGAAGCTCCAGCCGGTGCCGGGACGATCCAGCCCTGCGGCTTCCGCGGCATCCGCGGTGTAGAAGTGCGAGTTGGGGCCCAGGCCGGGGGTCCCATAGAACCGGTTGACCGGCACGCCGCAGGTCGCGGGCAGCGGACACGAAGAATTGGTGGGAACCGGGAAGGGGTGGGCCCCGAATGACCAGCCCGTGCGCACCCACGCGGGGCCGGCCTTGCCGGCCTCGATATCCGCGATCTCGGCCGGATCGATCGTCATGAAGTAATGGCCGAGGATGGCGTTGTAGAACTCGACGACGGGCTCGGGGCCGGCGAGCCCGAACGCGCCTGCGAGGGGAGCCCACGCGAGCAGCCAAGCCGTTGAAACGAGGGAAATAAATCGGAGCATTTGGGGAAGGCGGGGACGAACGCGAGGCTCGACGCGGTGTTGCGGGGACGTATCTGGCGATGGTACAATCTAACGCTTTGCATCATCTACCGGATTACACCGAGGTTTGCCATGGCCCGCGTTTGCCAAGTAACGGGGAAGGCCCCCCGAGTCGGACACCACGTGTCCCACGCCAACAACAAGACCAAGCGTCGCTACCTGCCCAACCTGCAGTACCGCCGGTTCTGGGTCGAGAGCGAGAACCGCTGGGTGAAGATGCGCCTCACGAATGCGGGCCTGCGCCTCATCGACAAGAAGGGCATCGACGTCGTCCTCGCGGATATGCGCGAGCGCGGCATCAACGTCTAGCCGGAGGCCTGAACCATGCGTGAAAAGATCAAGCTCGAGTCGACCGCCGGTACCGGTCACTTCTACACCACCACCAAGAACAAGCGGACGATGCCGGACAAGATGGAAATCCGGAAATACGATCCGGTGGCGCGCAAGCACGTCGCCTACAAGGAAACCAAGATCAAATAGAGAAGAAGCTGCGCGAACGGTCGTTGGAGCGGTGGCCCTCGTCGCCGCCCCGCGCCGTCAAGCAGCAGACGGTCAAGCAAGAAGAAAAAAGCAGTCGTACCCTCAACCCCGCCCTGCGGGGTTTTTTATTGCCTGCGCAGATGGCAACGGCGTCATCCGCGCATTCGCGGGCATGACGCCGTCGAATCGGATCCCCGCTACGCGGGGATGACCGCGCTTCGGAGAAATTGGATCCCCGCCTGCGCGGGGATGACCGTGCCTCAGGCGCCTTCCGGCGCCACGGCACGGTCACTTCTGCTTCGCGATGATCTTGTCCTTGATGCCGTCGTAGACATTCTGCGGAATGATCTTCTTCTGCACCAGCTCGTCCTTGCCCTTGTACGGACGGTTCTTGATGATCGCCTTCGCGCGCGCTTCACCGATGCCCGGCAGCGTGTCCAGCTCCTTCTCGGTCGCGGAGTTGATGTCCATGAGGGCGCCCTTCGTTCCCTCGGACTTCGTCGTGGCCGCGTCCTTCGCCGGAGCGGTTTCCTTCTGCGCGAGCTTCATGCCGGCAGCGTCGGCCGTGCCAGGGTTGGCGTAGGCGAGGCTCACGGAGGCCAGCATGGCCGCGAGGGCCAACAACAGGTTCTTCTTCATTCGGGTTTCCTTGTGGGAGTGTGGGGGTTCGAAGCGGGCAGAGTGTACCAACGGCGCGCGGAAAACAAAAAGCCCCGGCGAAAACCGGGGCTTGGGCAGGAGCCGGTGAAGCGGGGTTTCGATCTTCGCGAAAGCCCCGGGGAAAGCGTCAGGCGTAGCAGCGCAGGCGGCGCGAGAACTCCACGAGCGGTGCCACGTTGCTCTTCTCGGCACGCTCGCACCAATCCGTGAGCTGGTGCACCAGCTGCTCGGTGGTGAGCGTCGAGCGCTCCCACAGGCGCGAGAGCTCCTGGCGCATGGACCAGGTGGTCTTGAGCGCCGGGCTCGACTCGAACGCGAGCTCGAGCTGCTCACGGTGGTGTGCCGGGACTTCCTTCTCGTCCACGTGCAGCCAGCCACGCACGGCCTTCACGGCGGAGAAGTCGTGGCCGCGCGCGCGCAGGGCCTCCATCTCGATCTTGCTGGTGCGCTTCATGGACTTGGCGAAGTGGGCGAGCACATCGTAGCGGTGGGCGATGACGGCCTGGAGCGTCTGCGCATCGACTTCCCACTTGGACGGATCGAGCTTCACCTTGGGCGCCTGCTTGCGCACCGTGGCGAGACCCAGCGACTGCAGGATGCGGATGTACATCCAGCCGATGTCGAACTCGTACCAGCGCAGCGAGAACTTGGCCGACGTCGGGTACGCGTGGTGGTTGTTGTGCAGCTCCTCGCCGCCGATCCACGCCGCCCACGGCACGATGTTGGTGCTGTCGTCGCCGGTCTGGAAGTTGCGGTAGCCGAAGTAGTGGCCGATGCCGTTGATGACGCCCGCGGCCCAGAACGGGATCCACGTGAGCTGGACCACGTAGATGATCGCGCCGGGGACCACGCCGAAAAGCGCGATGTCCGCGATGGCGAGCAGCAGGATGCCCCACTTGTTGAACGGCGTGTAGACGTTACGCTCGAGCCAGTCCGTCGGCGTGCTGTGGCCGTACTTCTCCAGGGTCTCGGTGCGATGCGATTCCTTCACGTACAGCATCACGCCGCCCCAGAGCACCTTGTTGATGCCGTAGATGCGGGGGCTGTGCGGGTCTTCCTCGGTCTCGCACTTCGCGTGGTGCTTGCGGTGGATGGCAGCCCACTCGCGCGTGATCATGCCCGTGGTGAGCCACAGCCAGAAGCGGAAGAAATGGCTCACTGCCGGGTGCAGCTCCAGCGCGCGATGCGCCTGCGCACGGTGCAGGTAGAGCGTCACGGCCGCGATGGTCGTCTGCACGAGCACCAGGAGGGCGAGGAGGTCGCCCCACCACGGGAGGTTCAAGAGACCGCTGAGCATTGGGGGTTTGCACCTTTCGTAGGGCCCGCAGGGGTGGGCCCAGTCAAGTCCACGATTGTACCGCGAGGGCGGCCCGAGGGGGGTAATTCCCGGGAGGTTCTACCTCATGTTCTTGATTCCATTGGGTTCTCTGGGGTTGCAGGCGTAGTAATGAGGCGCACATCGCGGCGCGGGTACGGAATCTCGATGCCGTTGGCCTTGAAGGTGCTCACGATGTCGATGAGGAGCGCGCTGCGCAGCTCCCCCTCGCCGCGGTTCGGATCCGCGATCCAGGTGATGAGGATGAGGTCCACGCCCGAGTCGGACAGCTGCTTCACGACGGCGGCGGGGGCGGGACTGTCGATGATGCGCGGCTGGCGCCTCGCGCACTCGAGCAGCAGGGCGAGCGCCTTCGAAATGTCGCTCTCGTAGGAGACCGATACGGCAACCTGTACCGAAACCTTCGGATCCGAGTACGTGTGGTGGTTGACGCTGTCGGTGATCAGCTTCTCGTTCGGGATGATCGACTCGACGCCGTCGAGGCCCTTGATCACGGTGTAGCGCGACTCGATCGCGACCACCTCGCCGCGGCGACCGTCGACGGTGACGATGTCGCCGATGCGCAGGCTCCGGTCGAGCAGGACGATGAAGCCGCTCACGTAGTTGCTGGCGATCTTCTGCAGGCCGAAGCCCAGGCCCACGCCGAGAGCGCCGCTGAAGATGGAGAGCGTGGTGATGTCGATGCCCACCATGGGGAGCGCGATCATCACGGCGATGAAGAGCGCGCTCAGCCGCACGAGCTTGGAGAGCACGATGCGCGTGGACATCTCCACCTGGCTCGACGCCATGAGGCGCGTCTCGCTGATGCGCGACAGCCACATCGCCACGGTGAGCGTGAGGAAGAGTGCCGCGAGCGCCTGCAGGACCAGCAACGGCGTCACGCGCTGCTTGCTCGCGCCGACCGTGAAGCCCACCGCATCGAGCGCGTCGATGACATCGCCGAGGAGCCCCACCACGTGCAGCGCGACCGCGATCCACGCGAGCCACGCGATGGTGCGCAGCACCGCATCGAGGAAGGCGCCGCGCGGCAGGATGTGGGTCAACACGTAGACGGCGAGCCGCACCGCCATCCACGCGACCAGCAGCGACTCCACGATGTCGAGCACGGGCACCGACTGCGCGCGTGCGAGGAAGAACTTGCCGACCCACAGGAAGACGAAGGTGGCCATGGGGAAGGCGACGCGCTCGAAATCGCCCTCGCCGAATTTCCAGCGCGGGCTCAGCTTCACGCGCGAGCAGGCGAGGTGCGCGAAGGTCCAGCCGAGCGCATAGGCGCACAAGACCACGGCCACCTGCAATCCCCATTCGAGGGGAGTGGCGCCGTGCAGGGTCTCGACGACGTAGTCGCGCGCGGCGGCGGGATCGAGCTTCATGGCCATGGTGTGGACTGCGCGCGGTGGTATTCGAAGTTGCTCACGAAACGGGAGGCTACGCCGGGGCTGCCCGAGATGATGACGACATTTTCCGCGTTGCGCGCGTTGGCGGCGCGCGTGTAGTTGTAGCTGCCGGTGATGATGGCGGGGTGCGGGCCATCGGCATCGATGATGAGGATCTTGTTGTGCGCGGCGGCGGCCGACCCGTCCACGAAGATGCGCGCACCGGCGCGCTGCAGCGCCGCGAGGTGCGGGGCGCCGCCGCCCTCGCGCTGGGCCGCATCGACGATGACCTCGACCCTCACGCCGCGGCGGCGCGCGGCCACCAGCGCATCGGCGATGCGCCGGTCGGTGAAGAGGTACGCCTGCATGCGCACGCTCTGGCGCGCCTCGCCGATGCGCTGGATGATCATCGCGGCGATGTTGTCGCCGGGGGTGAAGGCGGCTTCCACCTGCGCCATCTCGCAGGCGGCCGGCGCCGCGGTCCAGGCCGCAGCGCATGCCAGTGCCGCCATCCAACGCCTTGCCGATCTCATTTTTTCTTTTCGAGCACCGCCGCGAAGAAACCGTCCGTCCCGTGGACATGGGGATAGAGGCGCAGGAACTCGCCCGCCTCCGGAAGCGTGACACCCTGGCGCTCGAGCACCTCGCGCGCGGGCACGAGCGAGAAATCCGCGTGCCGGCCGAGGAACTCGCGCACCACGTCCTCGTTCTCCTCAACGAGCAGGCTGCAGGTTCCGTAGACAAGGCGGCCGCCGGGCTTGAGCAGCGTGGCCGCCGCATCGAGGATCGCGCGCTGCTTCACGTTCAGCTCCGCGATGGAGTCCTCGTTCTGCCGCACCTTGAGATCCGGGTTGCGGCGCAGCGTCCCCAGCCCGGTGCAGGGCGCATCGACGAGCACGCGGTCGATCTTGCCGCGCAGGCGTTTCACCTTGGCGTCGTTCTCGTTGGCGATGCGCTGCGGGAAGACATTGGAGAGCCCCGAGCGCTTGAGCCGCGGTGCCAGGTTGTGCAGGCGCTTGTCGGAGATGTCGAACGCATAGAGGCGCCCGGAGGAATTCATCGCCGCACCCATCTGCAGCGTCTTGCCGCCCGCACCGGCGCAGAAATCCACCACCATCTCGCCGCGGCGCGGCTCGACCAGCAGGCCGAGGAGCTGGCTGCCCTCGTCCTGGACCTCGACGGCGCCGTCCAGGAACATGGGGTGCTGGTTGAGCGACGGCTTCTCGCGCAGGCGCACGCCGAGCGCCGAATACGGCGTCGGCACCGCGGCGATCTCGTCGAAGGCGAGGCGGTCGAGCACGCCTTCGCGCGGCGCCTTGAGCGAATTCACGCGCAGGTCGAGCGGCGCGGACTGCTGCAGGCTGCGGGCGAGGGCGAGGATCTGCTCGTCGGACATGTGGGTGCGCAGCCGCGCGATCACCCAATCCGGCAGGTCGGCGCGAATCTCGAACGGCAGCGTCTCGAGGTCGAGCACCTTGAGCCGCGTGAGCCAATCCTTCTCGCCGGGCCTGAGCGCCGCCTCGATCTGCGCGAGCCCCATGCCCTGCAGCTTCACCAGCGCCGCGAGCGCGATCTCGCGCGCGCTCGCATGGGGCGTCACGTGCTCCAGGAGCCTGCGGCGGCGCAGTGCAGCGTAAACGGTGTCGGCGACCAGCGCGCGGTCCTTCGGGCCCAGGCTGCGGCGGTCGCGGAAGAACTGGCGCAGCTGCGCGTCCGCGGGCGCGCGCGCCGGCAGCACCACGCCGAGGGCGTCGACGACGGCATCGAGCTGCGCGCGCGTGAGCACGTCAGCGTGCCGTGACGCTCGTCGCCGACTGCTCGACGACGAGGCGGTTCTTCGCCACGGGATAGCGCATCTTCACAGGGAGGTAATGCTGGTCCACGCCGAGCCAGACGTCCACGATTTCGTTCGGATTCTTCGCGTCGACGTGCCGCAGGTGCAACGCCTGCACGTGTCCCAGCGGGATGTCGATGTCCTCGATGCCGAGCACCTTGAGGCGAAAGCTGTAGAAGCGGCGCTGCGTGAAGACCGCGAGCTCCATGGTGTCTCCCTTCGGTTTCGGGGGCACGTGCGCGAGCTGGAAGATCATCGAGAGCCAGTCCACGGTGTCGCCGGTGAACGCCGTGGTCTTCTTCTGGCTCCCCTTCTCGAAGGTGACCTGGTGCTGCGGCCAGTCGAACTCGAGGCCCTCTTCCTCCGCACCCGGGCGGCGCTCCGTGAAGCGGTCGGGACGCAGGCCCGCGGAGGTCACCGTGCCGCTGCTCTCCTGCACGATGCGGCCCTCGAGGAAGAGCGTGAAGAAGCCCTCGGCCTGCGCCTCGCCGTGGATGCGGTAGCTGTCGCCGTCACGGCTCCATTCGTAATCGGCACGGCCGTCGGCGAAAGCGGAGGTGAGGGCGTAGCTGATGGACAGCTTTGCCGGCAGCGCATCGGGATTGAACGCGGGCGCCTCGGGTACGGGCGGAAGCTGCGGCTCGGGCGGCGCCGTGGGCGATGCCATGGCCACCACGTCGGGCTTCGCCGGCTCGGGCGTCGGTTCCTCCGCCTTCGCGGGCTCCGGCGCGGGAGGGCCCGCCGGCAGGTCGGGAGGGCCGATCTCCGTCGCCGCGTTTTCGGGTTGCGGCTGCGCCTGGGCAACCAGCGTGGGCTCGGGTTGGAGCGCCGGCTCTGGCGGCGGCGCCACGCGGTGCGGCTTCGCCCTGGCGTGTACGCGATGCGCCGCGGGTCTGGATGGCGCGGGGTTGGGAGCGGATTGCGCAGCCGGCGGCGCTTCCAGCGTGGCTGCCGGATCGAGCGTGGCGGAATACGTGGCCACGTCCTCGCCGGGCTCGAGCGACGCCAGGCGCGCGGGCATGCCCACGAATACCGCGGCGTGCAGGGCCGCCGACACGGCCACCGCGGCGAGGGCCAGGCGGTAGCGGCGGACGATGTCGCGCGCGCTGCGCACGGCTCAGTGCTGCTCGAGCGCCACGAGCACCTGCTCGAGGCGCAGGCCGTTGGGATCGTCGAACACGATGCGCACCGGAAAGTTGAACCGCGTCTTGGCGAGCCAGATCTCGGCGTGGCTTTCCTTCGGCGTGAAGGTGACGCGCCGGTAATGCAGGGTATCGAACTCGCCGGCCGGCGTCTTGATGCGCGGCTCGTCCACCAGCCGGTAGGTGTAGTGCTCCACCTTGCGGCCGTTGGCCATCGCCATGACGACGTCGCCCGCGCGCGGGCTCATGTTCATGAACTGGTACATCATCGAGATGCGGTCCTGCGTCTCCTTCGGCAGCGGCACGTCCTTGTCCTCGCCGCGGAAGTGCGAGTGCATCACCCCGTGCTCCCAGTCGAAGGTGGCGGCGATGTCGCGGCTCGCGTCCTTCCCGCGCCGCTGGCCGAAGCGTAGCGGCTGCAGGCCATCCTCGTTCACGCGGCCGGCACTCTCGAGCGTGATCGAATCGTCGAACACGAGCTTCAGCACCCCTTCCGAGCGCGTGACGCTCTGGATGCTGTAGGTATCGCCCTTGCGCATGAACGATTCGTCGATGCGCCCGATGGCGACGCCGTGGTTGGTGAGCGTGTATTGCGCGCGGATCTCGCTCGGCACGGCGAGGGCCGCGCGCGAGGCGAGGGCCAGCGCGAGTGCCGCGAGGATCGTCCTCATGGTTCTTCCAGCGGTGAGACGAAGCTCGCGGACGGAGCCGCGGCCCCGCGCACCTGGACCACTTCGCCGCGCGAGAATTCGAGGCGTCCCTCGGCGAGCCAGCGCGCGGCCTGCGGATAGATGCGATGCTCCGCCGCCAGCACGCGCGCGGCAAGCTTCTGCTCCGTGTCCGAGGCGAGCACCGGGACCGCGGCCTGGATGACGATGGGTCCGCTGTCCAGCGCGGGCGTGACGAAGTGCACCGTGCAACCGTGGAGCTTCACGCCGCTCGCGAGCGCCTGGCGATGCGTGTGCAGGCCGGGAAAGGCCGGCAGCAGCGACGGATGGATGTTCAGCACGCGGCGCGGATAGCGGGCGATGAAGCCGGGTGTCAGCACGCGCATGAAGCCCGCCAGCAGCAGGTAATCCGGACGGAACCCGTCGAGCACCTGCTGCAGGGCCTCATCGAAGGCTTCGCGCGAGCGGAAGCGCTGGTGCTCCACCACGCGGGTCGGCAAGCCCTGGCCGTCGGCCCACGCGAGGCCCGGCGCATCGGCCCGGCTGGAGACGACGGCGAGGATCTCCAGGCCCGTGCGCGCCTCCACCAGCGCGCGCATGTTGCTGCCACCGCCGGAGATCAGGATGGCGGCGGTGTTCAAGCCCGCGTGACGAGGGTCTGCGGCCCCCCGGGGGCGCGCGCGGCGATGGCCCCGATCTCGTAGGCTTGCACGCCCTCGCGGGCGAGCGCCTCGATGGCGGCGTCGGCCTCGTTCTTCGAGACCACCAGCACCATGCCGATGCCGCAGTTGAACGTGCGCTGCATTTCGGACTCCTCGATCTGGCCCTGGCGCTGCAGCCAGTCGAAGATCTTCGGCCGCGGCCAGCGCGACGCATCGAGCTCGGCGCAGGCGTTTTGCGGCAGGATGCGCGGGATGTTCTCGGTGAGGCCGCCGCCGGTGATGTGCGCGATGCCCTTCACCGCGACCTTCGCCATCGTGGCGAGGACCGGCTTCACGTAGATGCGCGTGGGTTCCATCAGGGCCATGCCGAGCGTGCGGCCGTCGCCGAAGGGCTCGTAGAGGTCCGCGCTGCTCACCGCGATCACCTTGCGCACCAGCGAATAGCCGTTGGAGTGCGGCCCGCTCGCGGCCAGGCCGATGATGGCGTCGCCCACCGCGATCTTCGCGCCGTCGATGATGCGGGCTTTCTCGACCAGGCCTACCGCGAAGCCGGCGAGATCGTATTCGTTGGGATCGTACATGCCGGGCATCTCGGCGGTCTCGCCGCCGATGAGCGAGCAGCCCGCCTGCTCGCAGCCTTCCGCGATGCCGCGCACCACGTCCGCCGCCACGCCGACATCGAGCTTGCTGCAGGCGAAGTAGTCCAGGAAGAAGATCGGCTCCGCGCCGGACACGAGGATGTCGTTCACGCTCATGGCGACGAGGTCGATGCCGATGGTGTCGTGCTTCTTCAGCCGGAAGGCGAGCTTGAGCTTGGTGCCCACGCCGTCGGTGCCCGCGACCATCACGGGCTCCTTGTACTTCTTCGAGACCTCGACCAGCGCGCCGAAGCCGCCGATGCCGCCGAGCACTTCGGGACGCATCGTGCGCTTCGCGAGCGGCTTGATCTTCTCGACCAGCGCGTCTCCGGCGGCGATGTCCACGCCGGCATCGCGGTACGTCAGGGGGGTGTGGGAGCTCACGGCGAATCCGAATGATTCAGAAGAGAAATTTTACCCTACAACCCGCCTCTCGCCCCACTGTTGTTGCGCCTGTAAGGACGCGCGTTGCAGGGCGACCCATGGTATGTCCCCTCCTCCAACCGGCGTAAGCTTTCCGGGCCACGACCGACCCCGGAAAACCGCCATGTCCCTGAGCCCCGTCCAGGACCCACGCTTCGCCGAGATCGAGGAGCACCGCGCCTACCTGGTGCGCTATGCGATGGCCCAGCTTCGCGACGAGCAGCTCGCCGAGGAGGCCGTGCAGGAATGCCTGCTTGCGGCGCTGGAGGGCATCGCCGGCTTTCGCGGCCAGTCGGCGCTGCGCACGTGGCTCACGTCGATCCTGCGCTTCAAGATCGCCGACCTGCAGCGGCGCACCGTCGCCGAGCGCGCGCGCGAGGACGTGGGCGAGCAGGCGGAGGCCAGCGAGGACGAGGACTGGATCGACCAGCAGTTCGACGAGACCGGCCATTGGCGCAGCCCGCCGCAGGCGTGGAGCAATCCCGAGGCGGCGCTCGAGCAGCGCCGCTTCTGGCAGGTCTTCGAGAAGTGCCTCGGACGCCTGCCGGCCGTGGCCGGACGCGTCTTCTTCAAGCGCGAAGTGCTCGGCGAGGAAACCGACGACATCTGCGGCGCCGAGGGCATCACCGCGGGCAACTGCTGGGTGATGCTGCACCGCTCGCGCATCGCGCTGCGCGAATGCCTCCAGGTGCATTGGTTCGGGGAGGGCGTGCGCAGTGGACGCTGATCACGCCGGCCACAAGCTCAATTGCCGGCAGGCCTCGCGGCTCCTGTCGCTCGCCTGCGAGCGTCCGCTCGACGAGAGCGAGCGCCAGGCGCTGCGCCGTCACCTCGACGCGTGCCTGATGTGCCGCAACTTCGAGAGCCAGCTCGAGTTCCTGCGCAAGGCGGCGCGGCGGCTGGTCGACGCGCCCTAACGCGAAGCGCCGCCGCCGCGGTCGAGCTCCTGGCGCAACATCTGCGCCATCCGCGACACGGATGTGCCGGGCGGGAAGAAGGCGACGTAGCGGCCCTGCCCGTCGAGCAGGAAGGTGAAGGCGGCGTGCTCGATCTGTTCGGACGGCGTGCGTTCGAAAGCCACCTTGAACGTCCGTGCCACGCGGCGTGTTTCCTCCTCGCTGCCGCGCAGGGCCACGAACCGCGGATGGAAGGCGGCCACGTACGCGCGCAGCGCTTCCGGCGCATCCCGCGCGGGATCGATCGTGACGAAGACCGGCTGGACGCGTTCGCCGTCCGGGCCGAGCGCTCGAATGGCGCCACCCACCTGCGCCAGGTCGCGTGGACAGGCGTCGGGGCAGCTCATGTATCCGAAATAGAGCAGCACCAGCTTGCCGCGGAATTCCGCGAGGGCACGCGGGCGTCCTGCCGTATCGGGCAAGGTGAACGGCGCTCCCACCTCCGACTTCCCGGACATGAGCTCGTCCATGAGGCGCGCGGACTCGTCCGCAGCCGCGAGCGGGGCGGCGAAGAAGAGCGCGGCGGCGAGTACCAGCTTCACGCGCCGAACGTGAATTCCGTCCCCGTGGTGGAGGTGATGAGGCGGTCCGCGAGCATCTCGCGCATGGCGCCGGCGAACCCCGGGCCCGAGCAATGCAGCGGGATCACGACGTCCGGATCGAGCGTCTTCAGCTCCGCGACCGTCTGGCGCAGGTACGGGTCTTCGGCCGGAAAAAGATGGAATCCGCCGAGAACGGCATGCACTTTCCCCACGCCCGAGACTTCCCGGGCCTGGAGCACCGTGTTGACGATGCCGCCGTGGCCGCACGACGAGATCACGACGAGCCCGCGGTCCTTCACGTTGAAGCAGGTGCCGTGCTCGTGGATGTGCACATCGGGCACGGGCTTCCCGCCCGCCTTGCGGTTCTCGTCCGGCAGGTTGCAGCCGACGCCGTCGCGCGGCGCGTACTCGACCAGGGTGTTCGGCAAGACCTTCTCGAAGCTGCGCCGCTGGATGATGCCGGTCGTGAATGCGTGGCCCTCGACCACCGTGGGCTTTTCGCAGTACACGACCTTCACGCGCAGCGCCTCGAGCTCGCGCCGGTCGAGCACGCCCCAGTCGGCGAAGTGGCCGGGCGCACCGCTTTGCGTCTTGCGGATGCAGAAATTGTCCTCGCCGCCGGCGTAGAGGACGAGCTCCTGCGGCAAGCGCTCGCGGTACTTTCGCAGGAACCCCACCAGCCCGCCGAAATGGTCGTAGTGCCCGTGGCTCAGGATGAGCGCGCGCGAGCGCGCCGGGTCCACCCCGATGATCTCCATGTTGTTCATCAGCGCCTCGGGCGTGTAGCCCGCATCGAGGAGGAGCTGCTTCGACTCGGCGCCCCGGCGCGACTCGAGCGCGAGCGCGAGGCCCCATTCGTTGTGCAGCGCCTTGCGGTAGTCCTCGCGCGAGATGAAGGGCGCGCGCTTCACCTGCACCCATTTGTTCGATCCGGGACGTGGCGTGTCGTAACTGGAATCGGTGATCACGCGGACCACGAGCTGGTCGACGGTGGGCACTTCAAGCGCCGCCTGCGCACGCGAAAGGCGCGGGACCACGAGGGGTGCGGCGAGGGCGGACGCGGCGAGCAGGAAGCGGCGGCGGGCGGCGACGGTCATGGCGACCTCCGGCGGAAAATGCCCGTTATAGGCGCGCTGCCGGGAAAAGCAAGGCTCAGGCGTCACCCGAGCCCTGGAACGTGGGCAATGCCTTCTTCGCGAAATCGAGCATGCGTTCGATCGGCACGCGGGCGCGGCGGGCGATCTCCGCGTCGACGAACACTTCGTGCCCGGGTGCGCCCTCGAGCGTCTCGAGCAGGTTGTGCAGCCCGTTCATCGCCATCCACGGGCAGTGGGCGCAGCTCTGGCAGGTGGCACCCTTGCCCGCGGTGGGCGCCTCGATGAAGCTCACGCCCGGCATGAGCTTGCGCATCTGGTGGATGATGCCGCCATCGGTCGCGACGATGTACTCCTTCGCACCGAGGCGCTGCGCGGCCTGGATGATGCCGGTGGTGGAGCCCACCGCATCCGCCATCTCGATCACGCTCGCGGGCGATTCGGGATGCACCAGCACCTTGGCACCCGGGTGCGCGAGCTTCATCTCCTCGAGCTGCTGCGCCTTGAACTCCTCGTGCACGACGCAGGAGGCGTTCCACATCAGCATGTCGGCGCCGGTGACCTTCTGCACGTAGGCTCCGAGATGCTTGTCGGGCGCCCACAGGATCTTCCTCCCCTGCCCGTGCAGGTAGCCCACGATCTTCTCGGCGATGGAGGATGTCACCATC
>DATMJE010000439.1:0-9333 GCA_035553995.1 Usitatibacter sp.
CTTATGAAGGGTGAATACGATTTCGTGAAAGGAAAGCGGGGGGCAGTCATTCCGCAAAAGGGGAAAACGCGAATATCGATCTTCATCGATAACGCCATCCTCGATGAATTTCGCGCGCGCGCGGAAAAAGCCGGCTCGGGATACCAGACCCTGATGAACGAGGCGCTGCGGTCGTACCTGTCCAAGGCGTCGCCGCCTGTCACCGAGGAGGTATTGCGTAACGTGCTGCGCGAGGAGATGCCCGAATACCTGCGCGGGGTGGCGGCGTCGAAGGCGGTATCTCCCAGGCGCACCATTGGGCGCAAGAAGTAGCGCTCAGCCCGTGATGGAGATACGCGCGATCTCCGCGGCGGAAAGGGAGCCCGTGCGCCAGCTCCTCATTGCCAACGGGTGGGGCGAGCGGGACACAGCCGCGCATCGGTTCCCCGAGCTTCTCTCGCGGTCGCAGGTTGCCCTCGTCGCCATCGAAGGCGGCGAAGTCGTGGGCTTCGTGCGTGCGATCACCGATGGCATGTCGAACGGCTACATCGGCATGGTCGTGGTCGCGGAGCCGCATCGCGGCAAGGGGATCGGACGAGCGCTGGTGAAGACCGCGATGGGCGATGACCCGCGCATCACCTGGGTCCTTCGTGCCGTTGGCAGCGCCGCCGGTTTCTACGAAAAGGTGGGATTCAACCGCTCGGAAGTCGCGATGGAACGGCCGGGCGTCAAGACGGCTACCTGACTGCGCGCGTTTGACGCACCCACGCGAATTCATCACCATCCCGCGATGCACCACCACCTGCATTCCTCGCCCGAGACCGTCCACTGGGGCTGGTTCGATGCGGCGCTTCCCCATGTGATCGAGATCGAAAGCGGCGAGCGCGTGACCATCGATTCGCTTTCGGGCGGGCCGGCGAACCTGCCGGGGGATGGCTTCCATGTTCCGCCCGAGCTGCTCGAGGTCCACGCGAAATCGCAGCGGCGGCTGCCGGGGCACATCCTCACGGGGCCCGTCGGCATTCGCGGCGCCCGGGCCGGCGACGTGCTCGAGGTGCGCATCATCGACGTGGCGCTGCGGCAGGACTGGGGCTATACCGTGGTTCGCCCGCTCGCGGGTGCCTTGCCGCACGACGTGCAGGCCTTCGAGCAGGTGATCACGCACCTCGATCGCAACACCAACGTGGGACGCCTGCCGTGGGGCCTCGAGATTCCGCTACGTCCGTTCTTCGGCGTGATGGGCGTGGCGCCGCCGCGCAACTGGGGTGCCATCTCGTCGATCCAGCCGCGCGCCCACGGCGGCAACATCGACAACAAGGAGCTCGTCCCGGGCTCGACGCTTTACCTGCCGGTTTTCAACGACGGCGCGGGCTTTTCGGTGGGGGATGGCCACGCCGTCCAGGGCGATGGCGAGGTCTGCACGACGGCCATCGAGACGGCACTGGCGGGCACGTTCGAGATCCACGTGCGCCGCGACCTCGAGCTCGACTATCCCGCAGCGGAGACGCCGACGCACCTGGTCACGATGGGCCTGGACCCGGACCTCGACACCGCCACGCGCGATGCCCTGCGGCGCATGGTGCCCCGCGTCATGCAGGAGACCGGGCTTTCATGGAACCGCGCCTTCATGCTCATGAGCCTCGCCGCCGACGTGCGCGTGACGCAGGTCGTGAACGAGCACAAGGGCATCCACGTGATGATGCCGAAGGCGATGCTCCGCAAGGCTGCCTAGCCGATCCGCGCGAGCGGCCCCGCGGGCCGGAGCCCGCAGGGCGCGGTGCAACCTAGCGTGAAGCGCTTCCCGCGCGCGTCGCGATCCAGGGATCGGGCGACGCCTGGTTCATGGCGAAGAGCGTCGCCCACTTGCTGGGCGGCGCGAACCCCTCGCCGCAATCCTCACCCATGCTCGTGGAAGCCACGCGCGTCACGGCCTCCAGCATCGCCTTGTTGAAGGGCTGCTCGTCGGGGAAGCCGAGCTTCGACTTCACCTCGTGGTTCGGCTTCATGCTGACGCCGCTGCGGGTGAGCACGTAAGTGTCGAAATACTGCTTCTCCGGGATGAGCGGGATCTTCTGCGCGTCGAGGTAGGCCTTCAGGTCGTCGTCCTTGAAGGGATACGGCAGCCCTTTCCAGAACGGATTGAAGAGGCCATCCCAGTGGTTCGGGATGTAGGCCTTCGGATGGATCACGGGCACGACCATCTTCGCCACCGGCGCGCCGCCGGTGCCGATCCAGGCATCCACCTGCGTGAGGCCGGCATCCTTCATGGCGGCGGCGAGGTTGCCGATGGGCGAGCCGTAGTTCACGCCGTCGACCACGATGTCCTTGTCGAGGTCGAACGCGCTCGACGAGTTGTTCACGAAGAACGTGAGCTGCCCGTCGGAGCCGTCGATGGTGAACAGGAACGCGCGGTTGCCGCCGCCGTTCGGGTAGTCCTCGCCCACGCCCGCTCGCAGGCCGCCCGTGGCGTCGGGCTGCGGCGGACGATAGAGCTCGCGCGGGAAATGCTGGATCGGATTGCTCGCATCTCCACTGTGGTTGAAGCGCACGACGCGGATGGTGATCCCGTCGCCGAGCGAGATCTTCTCGCCGCCATTCACGGTGCGGCACTGCCCGCCCTGCACGCCCTGCGCGGCCGCCTGCAGGCAAGAGGACTGCCCGCCGATCATCTGCGCGCCGGTCATCTTCGCCCACGTCGGCGAGTCCCAGCTGTGGTCGAAGTGGCTGTGGCCGACCAGCATGTAGTCGAGCTTGTCGTTGCCCAGCACCGCCTCGCGCACGCGCTTCACCGAATCCACGTCGACGGCGTAACCCTTCTGCGTGTACGCGTAGAGATCGCCGGGAATGTTGGGGGGCGCGTAGAAGAACGGCGGCCCGGGCACGCGCGTGATGTAGGCGTCCATCATGATGCGTTTGTCGCCGATCTTGAAGTACCAGTTGGCGATCGACATCCACGTCAGCTCGGCGCTCGCGGGGGCTGCCTGCGCGGTTGCCAGGCCGAGCGTGGAGATCGCGAATGCAGCCGACGCAATCGTTTTCCTCAGCATCTGTTGCTCCTCCAGGATTTTCGGTTCGGGGGAAACCACCTCCATCGGGCCGCACGCGGCGAGCCGCGCGCGGGCCGACAAGGATGCCCCCGCCGCGGCGCGCGGACAAGATGCAGCGGAAATGGTCTCGCGAAGAGGCGGGCCTGAGCCCGTCAGCCCAGCAGGCGGACCAGGGCGGAGACGAACTCCATCACGTCGCTGCCGAGGGCGGGACTGGCGAGATCGAGGAAGGCGGCCACACCCAGGCTGAACGCGGCCGTGGCGGCGCCGCGGAGCGTGATGTCGGAGATGCTCGTGCCGAAGACACGGCAGCAGAGCACGGGAAGGTCCGGCCGCTGCGCGTGCGCCTCGCGGACCAGCTCCAGCATGCGGGAATCGTCGAAGTCGAGCGTGCAGACCACGGCATCCACGCCCTGGCGGATGCGCTCGACCGCGCGCTCCGTGCTCTCGGCCGTGACGACCGAGGCCCCGGCGGGGACCAGCGCACGCAGGACCTCCGTTTCCGAAGGCTCGCAGGCAAGCAGCACGAGGGGATGGGGGGACACGACACTCACTCCAGCACCCAATCTACCCGGTGAGGCTTAATTCAGGCTGAACCGTTCACCCGGAAACTACGTACGCGTGGCTTATGCCCGGCGGTCACCGGGGCGCCCCCGCGGAGGCGCAGCGGCCGCGCCCGCGCCGAAGACCTTCTCCAGCTCGTACGGCGTCGTGACCTCGAGCTGGTCGTAGCGGCAATCCTCCGGCGGCTTGTCCGGCCGCCAGCGCAGGAAGATCGCGGCGTGCCGGAAGCGATCGCCCTGCAGGTGGTCGTACTTCACCTCGCAGACGCGCTGGATGCGCAACGGCTCCCACGAAAGGTCCTTGCCCGCGCTCCAGCGGCTCTGCGACCCCGGCATGCGGCTCGACTCCGCCGCGGCACCCGCCCAGTCCTTCCACGGATGGCCCTTCATCGCGTTGCGGCGCAGGGGCTCGAGCTCGACCGCGAGCTGCCGGCGCATCTCCATCGTGAAGGACGACGTGACGCCAACGTGCTGCAGCACGCCGTGGTCGTCGTAGAGACCCAGCAGCAGCGAGCCCACCGCGCCCTCGCCCGTCTTGTACCAGCGGAAGCCCGCGACCACGCAATCGGCGGTGCGCGCGTGCTTGATCTTGAACATCGCGCGCTTGCCGGGCAGGTACGGCGAGTCCTCCGGCTTCGCCACGACGCCGTCGAGGCCCGCGCCCTCGAACTCCGCCAGCCAGCGCACGGCCTGCTCGCGATCGCGCGTGACCGGCGTGAGATAGAGCGGCGGCTTCGCCTTCGCGAGCAGCTTTTCGAGGCGCTCGCGCCGCGCGGCCTGCGGCTCGGACATGAGATCGTCGCCCTCCACCGAGAGCAGGTCGAAGGCGACGAACGACGCCGGCGTTTCCTTCGCGAGCTTCGCCACGCGCGAGGCCGCCGGATGCAGCCGAAGCTGCAGCGCATCGAAGTCGAGGCCCTGCGGCGTGGCGATCACGATCTCGCCATCGACCACGCAATCCCCGGGCAGGCGCTCGAGCAGCGAATCGTGCAGGTCCGGGAAATAGCGGTCGAGCGGACGCGAGTCGCGGCTCTGGATGTAGATCTCGTCGCCCTTGCCGCGGAAGACGATCGCGCGGAAGCCGTCCCACTTGGGCTCGAACAGGAAGGCGCCTTCGGGCGGGATGGCCTCGGCGATCTTCGCGAGCATCGGCTCGATAGGCGGCGCGACGGCGCCTTTCGTGGCGGCGCGAGGATGCGCGGGCGTGGCTTCGGTGCGGCTGGTGCGGGGCGTCGGCATGACCCGTTGGAGCCCGCCCCGCGCGGGGGGTTCCGGGCGCCTGTCCGCCGACGGATAAACGCGGGACAGGATCGTCCGGCCGTGATCCTCGCCCTGTCAGCCGGGCAGGCGCTTCACGTCGCGGCGTGCCTCGTAAGCCTTCAGATGCGTGTATGCGAGAGAGAGGATGGTGTCGTCCACGCCGTGCGCGCGCGCCCGCTGCAGCATCCAGCCCACGATGTGGTCGGCCTCGACCTGCCCGCCGGACTCGAGGTCGCGCAGCATGGAGGCGCTCCACAGGCCGCCCGGATCGGTGAGCCGCTCGAGCCCCGCCTTTCGCGCCGCCGCTCGCGGCTCGCGCCCTTCGAGGCGAGCGATCTCGGCGTTGGCGTTGTACGCGCGCTCCATCGCCTCGCGACCGCCGGGCGCCGCATTGATCTCCGCCACGTTCGCACGGAACAGGCACGTGGTCGCCGCGAGGGCGGAAAGGAACACGAGCTTCTCCCACAGGTCCTGCTCGATGTCGTCGGAAAGGCGCGCATCGACCGTCGACCTGGCGAACTCGGCCGCGATCGCCTCGACGCGCGGGCTCCCTCCGCCATCGCGCTCGCCGTAGAGGATGCGCTGCAGCTTGTCGCCGTGGACCACCACGCCGTCGCGGCGCAGCGTCGCGTTGATGTGCGCGGTGCCCCCGAGGACGTTGGCGCGGCCGAAGCGCGCATCGAGCTTCCCGAAATGCGCGAGCCCGTTCAGCAGCGGCAGCAGCGTGACGCCATCGCGCATCGCGGGCGCGATCGCATCCATGGCGGAGTCGAGGTCATAAGCCTTGCACGTGAAGAGCACGAGGTCGAAATCGGGCCGCACCGCTTCGGCGAGCACGGTTTTCACCGTGAGAACGGCATTGCCGAGCGGGCTTTCGAGGCGCAGCCCGTCCGCCGCGATCTGCTCGCGCCTGCGCGCGCGTACGAGGAACGTGACGTCGCAACCGGCCTGCGCCAGGCGTCCGCCGTAGTAGCCGCCGATGCCGCCGGCGCCGAGGACGAGGATCTTCATGGGCTGGGAATTCGATGTCCGGAAACGGCGCGACGCGCGAGGCCGCGCCGCGGAAGATCGGCATCTTCGCATACCGGAGCGGTGCCATGGACTTCCGTATTCACGGGCTCGATCCTGCGGCCTTCATGCCGCTTTTCGCGATGGACGATGTGGAGCTCGCTGCGCGGCGCGCCGCACGCACGGTCGCCGATTCGAAGCCGGGCTTCCCGTGCCGGATCACGCTCGACGACGCGGAGCCGGGGACGCCCGTCCTGCTGCTGAACTACGAGCACCTGCCGGTGGATTCACCGTATCGCGCGAGCCATGCGATCTATGTAAGCGCCGCCACACAGCCCTTCGACGCCGTGAACGTGGTGCCCACGGCGCTGCGCACGCGGCTGCTGTCGGTGCGCGCCTTCGACGGTAACGGCATGATGGTGGACGCCGACGTGGCCGACGGGAACGATCTCGAGGCGCTCGTCGGCCGTCTCTTCGCGAGCGACGAAGTGGATTACCTGCACGCGCACTTCGCGCGCCGCGGCTGCTTCGCCGCGCGCATCGAGCGGGCCTGAGCTAGTCCCCCGCGAGGCGACCGGTCTTCTTCAGCACGCGGGCGAAGAGCCAGAGCGCGGCCGCCAGACCGACGATGCCCACGAGCCCCATGATGGCGTCGCGCGAGGGCCCGAAACCCGGATCCTCGAGCAGGTTGATGATCGCGAGCAGCGCGAGGCCGGTGATCCACGCGACCGGCGTGCCGTATTCCTTCACGACCAGCCGGCGCCAGCGGAACGGCATGGCGCGCACGGTCTCGCCGAGTCCCTGCAGGCGAAAGGCCAGGCGCGGTGTCTGCTCGCAATAGCGCCGGTACTCGCCGTCGAACTTCGCCAGCAGGTACTCCTCCTCCGCGCGGATGATGCAGTGGTAGGCGAAGAGGAAGAGCGCGGGAGCCACGACGAGCGCGACCCAGGAATCCGCGGCCACCGCGAGTCCCGTGATGATGAGCAGATTGCCCAGGTACATCGGGTTGCGGCAATGCGCGAAGATGCCGCCCGTCACGAGCCGGTCCGCATAGGCCTCGCCGCCGCGCCCGCCGCGCACGATGTAATCCAGCCCGATGGTGAGCGCGCGCACCGCCTGGCCCGCGAGCGCGAACACGGCCCCGAGAGCCGCGGCGAACAACGGGGCGGAGAAGACCTCGGGCCCCGGCACGAAGGTCAGTGCGATCGCACTGGGAAAAAGGACGTTGCGGTGGCGGAAGAGGAAGCGGCCGAGGGCGACGGTCATTTCACCGCGACGATGCCGCAGAAGTTGTACCACTTGAAGAACACGTCGACGTAGCGGAAGCCCACGCTCTTCAGCAGCTCGCGGTTCTCGAGCAGCTTGTACGGGATGAGGACGTTCTCCAGCGCCTCGCGCTTCTGCGCGATCTCGAGCTCGCTGTAGCCGTTGCGGCGCTTGAAGTCGTAGTAGTACTTGATGAACTGGCGGTTGAAGAGCGAATCCTCGCCGAGCACCTTCTCCACCAGGATGAGGCAGCCGTTCTCGTTCAGCCCGCGGTGCACATCCCGCATGAGCCGCTCGCGGTTGAGCGGCCGGATGAACTGCAGCGTGAGGATCATGAGCGCGACGCTCGCGTTCTCGATCGCGGCACCCTGGTTCAGGTCCGCGCACTCGAGGCCCAGCGTGCGCTTCAGGCCCGCCGCATCGAGCTTGACGCGGCAGCGGTCGAGCATCTCGTGCGAGCTGTCGAGGCCGACGAACTCGACGCCGGCCGGCAGCACGGGATCGAGCACTTCGAAGGTCGTGCCGGTCGCGCAACCGAAGTCGTACACGCGCGTGCCGGGCACCGCGTAATCCGCGGCGATCTCGGTGATCATGCGCTGGATCTCGGCGTAGAACGGCACCGAGCGCGACACCATGTCGTCGAACACGGTGGCCACCTGGCCGTTGAACCTGAAATCCGCCACATCGCCCATGGGCCGGCTGAATACGCGGTCGGCCTCGACCGCCGGTGCTGCTGCATTCTTCACGTCGTCCATCGGTTCTCCTGCGCTGGCGCCGTTGTCGTATGGAAGTTTCAGGTGAGTGCCGCCTCCGCGAATCCGCGGCGCTTCACCAGCGTGTCGATTTCCTTGAGTGTCTCCAGCAGCTCCCGCATGCGCGGGAGCGGCCACGCGTTCGGGCCATCCGAAAGCGCCTTGGCGGGATCCGGATGCGTCTCCATGAAGACGCCGGCAACGCCGGTTGCCACTGCCGCACGTGCCAGCACCGGCACGAACTCGCGCTGCCCGCCGGACGAGGTTCCCTGCCCGCCCGGAAGCTGCACCGAATGCGTCGCATCGAAGACGACGGGGCAATGCGTCTCGCGCATGATCGCGAGCGAGCGCATGTCCGAGACCAGGTTGTTGTACCCGAAAGAGGCGCCGCGCTCGCAGACCATGATCGTGTCCGCGCCGCTCGCCTCGCGCGCCTTGTCCACGACGTTCTTCATGTCCGAGGGGGCGAGGAACTGGCCCTTCTTGATGTTCACCGGCTTGCCGGAGCGCGCGACGGCATGGATGAAATCCGTCTGGCGGCAGAGAAATGCGGGCGTCTGCAGCACGTCCACGACCTTCGCGACGATGGGGACTTCCTCTTCCGTGTGCACGTCCGTGAGCACCGGCACGCCCACCACCTGCTTCACCTTCGCGAGGATCTCGAGGCCCTTTTCCATGCCCGGGCCGCGAAACGACTTGCCGGAGCTGCGGTTGGCCTTGTCGTACGACGACTTGAAGATGAAGGGAATGCCGAGCGCGGCGGTCATCTCCTTCAGCTGGCCGGCGACATCCATCTGCAACTGCTCGCTCTCGACGACGCAGGGGCCGGCGATGAGGAAGAGCGGCTTGTCGAGCCCGGCTTCGAATCCACAGAGTTTCATCACGTCATCCGCACAAGGGCGTCATCCCCGCGAAGGCGGGGATCCGATTCGTCTTCGATTCGTCATCACCGGCCAACGACATCACTGGCCGCGGCCGATCACCTTCAGCGCCGGCTCGCTGCCCACGCGCTTCTTGTGCTGCTCGAGCGCGGCCTTGATGAAGGCGGTGAAGAGCGGGTGGCCGTCGCGCGGCGTGGACGTGAACTCCGGGTGGAATTGCACACCCACGAACCACGGGTGGTCCGCCAGCTCCGCGATCTCCGTGAGGTCCTCCGTCTTGGTCTTGGCGCTGACGGTGAGGCCCGCCGCTTCCAGCCGCGGCACGTAATGGTTGTTCACCTCGTAGCGGTGCCGATGGCGCTCGGCGACCACGTCCTTGCCATAGATGCGGTGGGCCAGCGTGTTCTTGCGCACGTTGGCGGGCTGCGCGCCCAGGCGCATCGTGCCGCCGAAGTTCGACTGCGCATCGCGCCGCTCCACCTTGCCGTCGTGGTTCTGCCACTCGGTGATGAGCGCGATCACGGGGTGCGGCGTCTCGGCGTCGAACTCGGTGGAGTTCGCGCCTTCCAGCCCGCAC